>CAJUBL010000001.1 GCA_910584665.1 uncultured Muribaculaceae bacterium
AGCACCTGACTGTTAATCAGGGGGTCGTTGGTTCAAGCCCATCCTGAAGCGCATTGTAAAGCCAATCAAGCGGGTTGACAGCATGAGTTGTCGACCCGCTTTCTGCTTATGTGATGAGATTTAGTCAAAAGTCAGGGGCTGACAGGAATCTGGAATTGAACATATGGAGAAGAAAAGTATATGGGATCTGGACAGGACCGATGTCGAGAGTTATCGCGTGACGGAGAAGCTGCCACTCGTGGTTGTGCTCGACAACATACGTTCGCTGAATAATATCGGGTCGATTTTCAGGACTTGTGACGCGTTCAGGGTTGACCATATATGTCTGTGCGGAATCACAGCTACTCCCCCGTCGGCGGAAATACATAAGACGGCTCTCGGAGCAGAGGATTCGGTGGCCTGGCGATATTATGACACGACGTTGGCGGCTTTGGCGGCGTTGAAGGAGTCTGGCTATACGATCGTGGTATTGGAGCAGGTCAAGGGAAGTGTCGATATGAGAGATCTGCGCTATCCCGCAGGTTCGAGGATCGCGATAGTCGCGGGCAACGAGGTTGACGGAGTGGCTCAGGAGGTGGTCGATGCCGCTGACATGTGTGTGGAGATACCGCAGGAGGGAACGAAACATTCGTTGAATGTATCGGTATCGACAGGTCTGCTTGTATGGGAGAGTTTCAAACTGCTGTCAACATCAAGGAGCTGATAAAAGGAACTTAGAGTGTGTCTGGATTTAACACATGAAAATTAATCGAGTGTAAAAGAATCATTTCAAATACACTCTTAAATATATTACCATGAAAAGATTATTACTGATTGTCCAGGGGCTTGCGATGCTGACAGCCCTCACGGCCGGAGCGGAGATACCGCGTGCCGAGTATCCCAGGCCGCAGTTCGAGCGAGCCGAATGGCTGAATCTTAACGGTCGCGACTGGACTTATGAGTTTGATTTCGGCAAGTCGGGCATGAACCGCAGACTGTATGACAGTCATGGATTCAAAGACACGATAACGGTCCCGTTCTGTCCCGAGAGCAAATTGTCGGGGGTTGAGTACCGTGACTTTATTCCGGCCATGTGGTATCATCGTACCATACGGATGCCGCAGGAATGGAAGGGCCGGAGGGTTAAGCTGAACTTCGGCGGAGTCGATTTCTTTGCCGCAGTCTATGTTGACGGAAAACCTGTAGGACGCCACTGGGGCGGAAGTTCGCCGTTCACATGCGATATCACCGGGGTTGTGGCTGACGGGGAACCCCACGATCTCGTGGTGAGGGTCGAGGATGATCTGCGCGGCGGGACACAACCTGCCGGCAAGCAGAGCAGCAACTATTATTCGGCCGGATGTCATTATACCCGTACTACCGGCATATGGCAGACGGTGTGGATGGAGCCTGTCGATGCCGACGGACTTAAGAGTGTGTATATAGTGCCGGATCTTGATGGCGGTTGTTTTGTGGTGAGGCCTGAATTCAATGGCTTGTCGGAGGGGCAGACCATCGAGGTGCTCATCAGTGACGGCGACAAGGTCGTGGCGCGTGACCGCCGTAAGGCGTCTCCGGCCATGAGCATCACCATGCCGGTGAAGAAAGCCAGGACCTGGTCGCCGGAGAGTCCGTTCCTGTATGATGTGGTCATGAATGTCTACGACGGGAGCGGCCGGCTTATCGATACGGTGAATTCATATGCCGGGATGCGTAAGATCCATGTCGAGGGAAACCGTTACTACCTCAACAACGAGCCGTATTATCTGCGTCTGGTATTGGATCAGGGATTCTATCCGGATGGTGTATGGACGGCGCCTTCGGACGAGGACCTGCGGCGTGACATAGAACTGTCGATGGCGGCCGGTTTCAATGGGGCGAGACTGCACCAGAAGGTCTTCGAGGAGCGCTTCCACTATTGGGCCGACAAGCTCGGTTATCTCACGTGGGGTGAATCGCCCAGCTGGGGAGCCAATCTCAACAATCAGCTGTCGGCCCGCAATTTTATGCCCGAATGGAGCGCGGTGGTGATCAGAGACCGCAATCACCCGTCGATCATAGCTTGGACTCCGTTCAACGAGACATGGGAGCGCCCTGATAACGATGAGGCCGCCATGCAGCATGACCGTACGGTGGAGGATGTGTATACCCTTACCCATAACCTGGATTACCGGCCGGTGAACGATTGCAGCGGAAACTATCATGTCATTACCGACCTGTGGACTGTACACAATTATGAACAGGATCCGGACAAGCTTGCCAGATGGTTTGAGGTCAAGGATGGCCGATACCCGTGTCAGGATCCCCGCCGGGATGTCCCGTATGCAGGCCAGCCATTCCTTATCGATGAATATGGCGGCATCAAATGGGTCGTGGGCAAGGAGTTCTCTGACAATTCGTGGGGATACGGACAGGGTCCCCGCACGGTAGAGGATTTATACCGGCGTCTCGAGGGGCTTACCGATGCTATCCTTGCGGTTCCCTATGTGTGGGGATACACATATACCCAGCTCACTGATGTCGAACAGGAGCAGAACGGTATCTATAACTATGACCGTACGGCCAAGTTTGACATGGATCGTATCAGGGCGATATTCAGCAAGGTTCCCGAGGGGTTCAGATAGTACGGAAGATGGCGTCACGTGTTATGTGTGGCGCATGGCCGTCGTAACGAAACAGACAGCCCCATGTGTTGAGGCCTGCCGGCTGTACACATGGGGCTGGAATGTGAATGGCTGACGGGGCTTACATTCCGGCTACTTTTTCGAGAATGCGTCGCAGCTGTTGCCAGAAACGTTCTACTGCAGGTATATGCATCCGCTCGCTGGGGGAGTGCACGCCCTGGAGGGTGGGCCCGAATGATACCATGTCGAGGTCCGGGTTTACCGATTTAAAGAGTCCGCATTCGAGTCCGGCGTGTATTGCCTTGATGGCAGGACGTACTCCGTAGAGTTCCTCGTAGGCATCACAAGCTATTTTCATGATAGGCGAGTCCATATTGGGCTGCCATCCGGGATATCCTTCGCCATGGGATACGGCTGCGCCGGCGAGTGTGAATACAGCCTCTACCTGGTTGGCGATGTCCCATTTGCGTGATTCCACCGATGAGCGCTGTGAGGTGCAGACGACGATCTGGTTGTCGCCTTTCATCTTGACTGATGCGAGGTTGGTCGAGGTCTCTACGAGCCCTTCGAGGTCCCGGCTCATTGATATGACTCCGTGGGGTGCGCAATACAGTGCGCGTATGAGGTTTATCGAAGTATCCTGATCGATGCAGTATTCCGGTTTCTCCACGCTCTCCATTTCAATTGTGAGGGTGGGCTCGATGCCGGCGTACTCGTTGGCTATGACTGCGCTGTAGTTGTTGAGGGCTATGCGGACCTCCTCTTTTCTGGAGGTGTGTACGCCGACGATGGCGTGAGCTGCGCGCGGGATGGCGTTGCGCAGGTTTCCGCCGTCAAATTCCGATATTACAACTTCGTTGTCCTTGGCGAGATCCCATAGGAACCGTGCGAGCAGTTTGTTGGCGTTGGCACGTCCGAGATGTATGTCTCCGCCTGAGTGTCCGCCAAGTCCTTTGGCGATGTCAATCCTGAAGAACTGGAAGTCGGTCGGGGCAAATGAGCGTTTGTAGGTGAAGACAGCCATTGTGTCGACACCTCCGGCACATCCTACGAATACCTCGGCGTCATCTTCCGAGTCGAGGTTGAGCAGTATCCTGCCTCTGACCATATCCTTGCCGAGGTTGAATGCGCCTGTCATTCCTGTTTCCTCGTCGACGGTGACGAGAACCTCGAGAGGACCGTGTACGAGCGTGTCATCAATGAGTGCGGCGAGAGATGCGGCTACTCCGATACCGTTGTCGGCTCCGAGAGTTGTGCCGTCGGCGTGTACCCACTCACCGTCGACAATGGTTCTGATGGGATTTTTGTCGAAGTCGAACGACTTGTCGTTTGACTCGCATACCATGTCCATGTGGCCCTGCATTATGACAGTCGGAGCGTTCTCATGTCCCGGGGTTGCGGGCTTGAACATAGCTACGTTGCCAACCTCGTCTGTTTTGGCCTCAATGCCGTGTTTTGCAGCGAAGTCGAGGAGATACTGACGGATTTTTTCCTCTTTTTTTGAGGGACGCGGCACCTTTGTGATCTCATCGAAGATGCTGAAAACGATCTTGGGTTGCAAATCTGTTACTTCCATATTTAAAAAAGTATTGACTTATTGGAAAAGATGTTAAATTCTCTATTATTCGGTGACTAAGATACAAAATATAATTGATAAATTCTCAAGTTTTACTGCAACTTTCTTATATTTGCAACGCAAAAGCGCATAAACGGCCGTGTGCCGTACTTTGATAAAGACCATGAAGCTGATGATATTTAGTATATTGATGGTTGGCATAGCGATACTCCTGCTGGGTGTTAAAGTGCTGTTTGTCAATGGAGCGAAGTTTCCGTCCGGTCATGTCCATGACAACGCCGGGCTGAGGCGCCGCGGTATCGGCTGTCATCGGGAGGACTGAAAGTCCCGCTAAAGTAAGGAATATAGAATAAAACATAAAAACAGAATTTTTAAACCATTCAAGATGAAGAAATTCACAATCGCCGTATTGTCGGCCGCACTGGTACTTGTATCGTGCTCAAACAGCAATAATGACAGCCAACAGGGAGAGGTATCGCAGCCGGTGGCGAGCGGTGACTCATTTGAGCCGACAACCAATATACGTTATTACAATCTCGACAGCATCATGTCGCAGTACAACCTCTGCAAGGATCTGAACGAGGTCATGATGGCCAAGCAGAATAATATAGAGGCCGAGCAGCGTGCCAAGACCGCGGAGCTTCAGAGCAAGCAGCAGTCGATCGAGTCGAAGGCCCGTAACAACGGTTACCTTACCGAGCAGAGCTATAATGCCGATATGCAGAAGTTCCAGTCGATGTATGATCAGGCTCAGCGTTATATCGCCAACCTGCAGCAGGAAGCAGCAGTCGAGAGTGCCAACCAGCAGAAGCAGTTTATTGACTCGGTCAACAACTTCCTCGTGCAGTATAATTCCACCCGTCATTATGACGCTATTCTGGTGAAGAGTGTGGGTGATTATTTCAATCCGGCTCTTGATATCACCGAGGAGATCGTAGCCGGTCTCAATGCCCGCTATAAGAAGCCTGAGGCAAAGACAGAATAAATCTGGCTTTTCAGAAACTTATAAGACACATACAGAAAAAAGGAGATGTCCCCTGACGGGTATCTCCTTTTTTTCTGTATTGTGGGGAACGGGGTCTTACTCTGTGAGAGTGGCTATGTCGGTGTTCATCAAGGGGCGCAGTGTGTCATACGGTATCGTACATGACGGCATTCCTGCGGCATACGGAGCGATTTCATACTGCTGGTAGGTGAACGTTATACCGTCGGGTCCGAAGAGGGGGAGTGTGTCCGGGAGTTCGAGTTCGAGGGGGTTGATGAGCAGTGCGTCGGCCATATCACCGTCGGGAAAGTCGGGCTCGAAGTACTGTACCCATATTTCCTCACGTATTATGTCGGTAAGGTCTGCTATTCCGTCGGGTCTGAAAGTGTTGTCATAGCTGAGAATCATACCGTCGGAGGTACGGAACGAAGCGTTAAGGGCCGATGTCCCTCCGTGAGCGCCACCCTGATATCCGTAGGCGGTGCAGTAACATGATATGATTGCGGGAGAGGTGTAGGAGATGCCGAACCGTATATCGTATTCGTAAGTGGTTGAGAAATCAGATTTCTGGAGTTCGGCGAAGTCGTGTCCGGCCGATGTGAGAAGTGAGTCGGCGCATGTGTCGATAAATTTCTGTCCGTCTGAAATGGCCGACGGAGTGAGAACGGTGATTTCTCCGCCTGAGTATGAAGCCGACCGGCTGATTGTAGAAGCTATCCACTGACGTACACTGTCGGCCAGAGCATTTTCGGCCGAAGGATATTGTCCTGTAATAGATACATAAGCCTTTGATTCACCTGCGATCAGGGAGTCTGTAACCGATATCGAATCGGTGGGCAGAATGCTGTCGCCGGATGTGTAGGCCGAGCGGTTGTTGCATGAGGCAATGACTAAGGTGGCCAGTGCCGGGATGTAAAGCAGATGTTTCATGTGTTGCTGTTATATTTTTATGATTCTGATTGTCATAGGGGAGCGGTGTAGGACCGGCGGCGCTTGTGTTGTTTCCGCTCGAAATATTCCCACTGCTTCTGTACGTTCTCGTTGCTCTCGAGCTCAGGATTGCTCTCGGCCTGTCTGAATCCGGCTCTCTGGAATGCCGGTATCAGCTCTGTGAACAGCAGCGCGTTCACGCCTTTTCCCTGATATTCGGGGTCTATCGCCACAAGGAGCAGGTCGACGGTGTCGACATGGCCGAAAAGAGGGCGTATCATATGCCGCCATCCCAAGGGAAAGAGTCGTCCGCGTGACTTCTGCAGAGCCCGTGAGAATGACGGAAGTGATATTCCGCATCCCACGAGGTGATCATCCGCGTCGACAATAATGCAGAGATTGTTGAGCTGGATGAGGCCGAGGTATTGCTTGATATAGTGGTCGATCTGGCGTTGTGTGAGCGGCGAGTATCCGTAGAGACGGTCGTAAGCGCGGTTTATGAGATCGAACAGCTGGTATCCGTAGCGTTCCTTAAGTTCCTTGCGCGACTTCACGTGAGCCACATGGAGATTGAATTTGCGTCTGACTATTTCGGCTATGCGCAGGTGTTTCTCAGGTATGGCATCAGGTATAGGTATGAGATATTCCACCCAGTCGATGTCCTTTACCATTCCGCGCCGTTCGAGCTGGCGGGGATAGTACGGGTAGTTGTAGATTGTAGCCATGGTTCCGAGCTGGTCGAATCCCTCGACGAGGAGTCCCTCATAGTCCATGTCGGTGAATCCCAGCGGTCCGACAATGCGGTCCATTCCTTGTTCCCGTCCCCATTGTGATACGGCGTCGAAGAGTGCGTCTACGACATCGTCGTCATCAATGAACTCGACAAAGCCGAAGCGGAGATCCTTCCTGCCGGTACGTTCGTTCACCACGTCATTGATAATGCCGGTGATACGCCCTACGGGCCTGTTGTCCCGGTAGGCCATGAACGACTGGGCTCGGCAGAAGTCGAAGGCCGGATTCCTGTCGGGCGACAGGGTGTTGACATCGTCCGTCACGAGAGGGGGGACGAAATAAGGGTTGCCGCGGTACAGGTCAATGCCGAATTTTACAAATTTTCTGAGAGCGGCCCTTGTGGCCGGTATCTTTTCAACTGTTATGCTCATGCTTATGTTTATCGTGTTATAATGAAGCCTATGATGCCGAGCATGATCACGAGGAATGCGATCATTATTATCAGGCGTCTGTTGGATCTGTTGTCGATGGCGAGTTTCAGTTCCTGAATGTCGCGGTAGCGGGCTTTCGGATCGGGGTCGGTGCAGCGTGCGGCCACACGTCGCAGCGTGGAGTAGCGGTGCCCGTCGGGAAACCCTTTCAGAGCCTCGGTGAGGACAAGACCGAAGTTGAAGATATCTTCTGAGGCCTCGGCCGGTGAGAGGGATGCTTTCTGGTCGAATCCTACGTTGATGAGTTTCAGGTTGCCTATATTCTCGGTGAAGATGATATTCTCCGGACGTATGGGATGGTGGACGATGTGGTTGGTCTGGATATATTCCATTGCGTCGACAAGCTGGTGGGTGATCTTGCCGATATTATCGTCGGTGACGCGATTGGAGTCTATCAGTTTGCGCAGGGAGTCGCCGTATACGTCATCGGTTATGATGCACCGGCCTAATCCGGGGACCTCTTCGTAGTCGTTGATCATGATGATGTGCGGATGGGCGATATTGTATCGCACGTCAAACTCCTTGTCGATCATGGCCCGGTACTCGTCCTTGTCGCGGTATTGTTCCTTGAGGGTTTTGAGCATAAGCCATTTGCCGTATTTTTTTGCAGTGTAGACGTTGTAGAACTCCTCGTCCCACTCGGGGAGGTGTTCGATCTCGGTCCATTTGAGGTCGGAGGGGGTGTCGTGGGGACTCATTTTTTATAATCTGTTATGAGATTTGCGATATGTGTTGAAATACAGTATGTGCTGTCTCCCGGGATCCTCGTCGAGAGTGAATTTGATTGCGTCGATGTCGCCTACGGATGACCTGCCTATGATTTCCCGTGCGCCGAAAATCTCGCGCACAAGGGCTATGGCATCATCGTAGGATGTGACGAAGAACGGAGCCTGGGGTATTGTGCCGAGTCCCGAGGCGAGTATGGCGGCGACAAGCATGCTGACGCGTGCCGACAGCACCGGTAGTGATGGGTCTGACGCCGGTCCGGCTTCGGCGGTCTTCCTGATGTTGAAGTCGAGAGACATGATGTCTGACCTGGAGTCAAAGGCGTGGGAGCATACCGATCCGTAATAAAGGCGGCTCACCTCCGGGGTGCCGAGTGTAGGATCTGCTTTTGTGAAGCGGTCAAGCAGAATATCGTAGTCGGCCGGATTGAACGAGATGTCAACGTCGAGGGCTGTGTAGTCGACCGGAGTGAAAGACTGTGTCTGTGCCGGCAGCCGGCACAGCAGTATCGTGACAAGTATGGCGATATGTCGGATGAGGCAGTCGGGCATGGCGGCAGTTTATTCGTTTATAATCCCGAGCAGCATCGGTGTGATGTCGGTGTTGTCAAGCCAGCGGCCGAAGACTTCCATGCCGTTCCCTATGGCATACACCGGAACGGGATTTCCGCTGTGTCCGTATGTTGTCCATCCGTATCCCTGATATTTGTTAAGGATAGTGTAGACCTCGTTGGCGAGAGCGTTGAAAGAGGCGTACAGGGTCTTTTCGTCGGCCAGTGACTGCCGTTTCCCGAATGTGGTGTCGTATAGTTCCCTGAGCCTGTTTTCGTGTCTTTCTTTGACGGGAATGACGTTCCACAGTCCTGTATGGTCGGCGGTGAACTCCTTGAATGACTCCCATGTATGATCGGCCGAATTGTCAGCAAGCATCTCTTTCACTGCGGCCGAGAATCTGTCCTTGCTCATGTTCTGATAGGGTACATAATCAGGCCGGGATGTATATCCTACGGTGTTGTTGCCTATGGATAGTCCGCCGGTCTCGTGGTCGGCGGTGACGATTATCACTGTCTCGTCGGGGTGGTCGAGATAGAAGCGGTAGGCCTCGGCGAGAGCGTGGTTGAAGTTTATGACCTCGATGGCTACACCGCCGCCGTCGTTGCCGTGACCCAGGTGGTCGATGTTACCGCCCTCGACCATCATGAAGAAGCGGTCGGGGGAGACTTTTTTCATGTGCTCGATGGCTGTGGCTGTCATCTGTGGCAGTTTCAGTATGCCCGGAACCGAATCGACGGCATATCCGAGGTCGTCGTGGGTCAGAGGGGAGTCGCTGTATAGGAATACCCGGCGGCTGTCGCTCTTCAGAGCCTGGTCGTATGATGTGACGAGGTCGACATTATGAGACCTGATGTAGTCGGTCAGGCCGGTGGGGTTGCCATCCCGGTCATAAGCGCCTCGCCAGCGGGCGCCGGCTATGAACTCATATCCGCTCTCGGCGGCCTGCCGGCCGATGTCGTAGAACTGTCGGCGTGAAGGGACATGAGCGTAGAAAGCACCCGGTGTGGCATCGTCGGGCGACATGTTTGTGACAAGCGCCACTCCCCAGCCTGCATCGTGCAGTACAGAGGCAATGGACTGTACGGCAGTGGTGTCGGGGGTGACTCCGAGCATGCCGTTACGTGTCTTGTTACCTGTGGCGAGAGCCGTGCCGGCGGCGGCGGAGTCAGTGACGGTGCTGGAGGCCGAGTAGGTGGTGAGCAGTCCGCCATACGGGAACTGCATCATGAGCAGCGGTGTGTCGTTGCCGAGGACCACCCGGTTATAAGTCTGTGCGGCCATGACGTGCCCCGGGCCCATACCGTCGCCTATGAAATAAAAGACATATTTGGGTGCGGCAAGGATTGATATGGAGGTCAGAAGAGCCGCCGAGAGCAGAATGTGACGAAGTTTCATATATGGTCAGATTGTATTTTCGGTATGATCTGTTATTACATTAAGTTGTGAAAGCTGGTCTATATAGCGCCGGTCGGGTGAGAGGCGCGGTATCTTGCGCTGTCCGCCCAGTTTGCCGGTCTTCTCGAGCCATCGGTCGAAAGTTCCCGCAGGGACGGTGTCGATTGATAGTGGGGCAAGGAATATGTCGCCGGAACGCTTGGCGTCATAGTCGCTGTTCTCGGCGCGCAGGTTGAGGTCAAGCCGTCGGGCGAAGTCTTCGATGTCGTCGGGCTGTCGGGTCCATTCCACGATCCACTGGTGGCGGCCCCGAGTCCCGCACGTGGCGTAGACAGGGGCCGCAGTGTAGTTGGCGACCGATGCTCCGGTTTCAGCGCAGGTGCGGGCCATGGCGGCGTCGGCATTGTAGACCATCAGTTCCTCGCCGAAGGCATTGATATATTGTTGCGTCCGTCCGGCGATGGTAATTGTCAGCGGACTGACCGATTCGATCCGGACGGTGTCGCCGGGACGATACCGCCACAGACCGTTGCCTGAGGTCACCACGAGTTCGTATGTGTGTCCCTGCTGTATCTCCCATGCCGGGACGGGACCGGACGAACCGTCGGCGGGGATAAACTCGTAGAAGGTGTCGACATCCATCAGCAGGAGCATGGCCCGTGACGTCGGGTCGGCCTGAACGGCGAAAAAGCCTTCGCTGGCGTTGTATGTCTCGAGGTAACGCATCGACGGATTGCCTATCAGTTGTCGGTATTCCTCGCGGTAGGGTTCAAACGATATGCCGCCGTGAAAGAATACCTCAAGGTTGGGCCACACCTCGCTGATGGTTCCGGCTCCGGTAACTTTCAGCACCTCCTTCAGTACGGTCATCATCCATGACGGCACTCCCGAGAGATTGGTGATGTCCTGTTTTATCACTTCGGCCACAAGCAGGGGCAGTTTCCTGTGCCAGTCGGCCATGAGGGCCGTATTCCGTGAGGGAACGCGAAGAAGCCCTGCGAGCGGATTGATGCACTCTATGAGGTGTGCCGAGAGGTCTCCGGTCCTGACGTTGGCGGCCAGGTCGGGCGGCAGTTCATTGGCGAAACTTCCTCCGAGTATGAGGGCCTTGCCGCTCATGATGCGGCTGTCGGGGTATAGCGACAGGTATCGTGCCACGACATCGGTGCCGCCGCGGTAGTGTGAGCGCTTCAGTCCCCGCGGGGTGATGGGGATGTATTTGCTTTTGCCTCCCGATGTGCCGCTTGACTGGGCATAGCGGGTTATGCGTCCGGGCCATAGTACTGACCTGGCGCCTGCTATCATTTCCATTACCAGCGGACGTATATCCTCGTATTCCACGAGGGGACAGCGTTCGCGCCATGTCTCGTAGCTGAGCCCGGGCTCGAAACGGTGGTCACGTCCCCAGCGGGTTTTGCATCCCTCTCTGAGCAGTGAGGCGAGGATCTCGCGCTGTGATGCTTCGGTATGCGCCGCGCGGTCAAGCATCACACGGTCGAAATGCCTGAAGTAAGGACGTACTATGGGAGTGAAGTCTGTCATGACAAGATTGCTGTAACATGCAAAGGTAGTGAAATGGGTGGTAATAAAATCTAAACAAATGTTAAGGAGAGTGATTTGCTCTCGACTTATCCGTATCTTTGTCCCATGAGAAATCACTAAACAAACAGAGCTGCTATGTCAGAAATCAGATGCATAGGTATTCTTACCTCGGGTGGTGATGCCCCCGGTATGAATGCGGCGATACGTGCCGTGACCCGTTCGGCGATATTCAGCGGGTTCAGAGTAAAGGGAATCTATCGCGGTTATCGCGGTCTTATAACCGATGAGATCGTGGAGTTCAGGACCCAGAATGTCTCCAACATCATACAGATGGGCGGCACGATCCTCAAGACGGCCCGTTGCAAGGAGTTCCAGACTCCCGAAGGCCGGCAGCTGGCTTATGACGTGCTGCGCCGCCAGGGTATCGACGCGCTTGTGGTGATAGGCGGTGACGGTTCGCTCACGGGTGCCCGCATCTTTGCCAACGAGTTTAATTTTCCCATTATCGGACTTCCCGGTACTATCGACAATGATCTGTACGGTACGGACACTACGATAGGCTACGACACTGCTCTTAATACTATCATGGAGTGTGTCGACAAGATACGTGATACTGCGACAAGCCATGAACGTCTGTTCTTTATCGAGGTGATGGGGCGTGATGCGGGGTTCCTGGCTCTCAACGGAGCTATCGCCGCCGGAGCCGAGGCGGCTATCATCCCCGAGATCTCGACCGAGGTCGACCAGCTTGCGGAATTGATACAGAACGGTTTCCGCAAGAGCAAGAACTCATCGATAGTGCTTGTCGCCGAGAGTCCGGTTACGGGTGGAGCTATGGGTATGGCCGAGCGTGTCAAGAACGAATATCCCGGTTATGACGTCAGAGTGTCTATTCTCGGACACCTGCAGCGTGGCGGATCGCCCACAGCACATGACCGAATACTGGCCTCACGCATGGGGGCGGCCGCTATCGACGCTCTGATGGACGATCAGCGTAATGTCATGATAGGCATAAAGAACGATGAAATCGTCTACGTGCCGTTTACCAAGGCTATCAAGAACGATAAGCCGATCAACCGCGAGCTTCTCAATACGCTCCGCCGTCTGTCGATCTGAGGAACTGCATGAATGCGGATTTAAACGGTTTATGAAGTACTTCCGATACGTGTGATGCGGTACAGACTGCATATACTGATGCTCGCCATCAGCATTATTGCCATGGTAATCACCGGCATGGCAGGGGGCGGATATTGGTATACCGCAGGAGAGGGAGTCTTTGCTCTTGCTGTTCTTGTACTGCTGTCGCGTTCGGTCTTCAAGCCGCTCAATGCAGTGCGGAACGGTGTGTACCTGCTTCGTGAACAGGACTTCGGAAGCCGTCTGAGGCTTACGGGACAATCTGATGCAGACCGTGTGGTCGATCTGTTCAACCGCCTGATGGACAGTATGAAATCGGAGCGTCTGAAGCTTGTGGAACAGGAAAAATTTCTCAGCCAGATCGTAGAGGTGTCGCCGATGGGGATAGCGGTGTGTGACTATGACGGAAATATTGTCGAGTCCAACCGGGCATGGAAAGGAATGCAGTCTCCTGAGCTGGATAAGGCTGTGGCCGCGGTTCCAGAGGGAGAGAGCCGCACGGTGAGGGTTGCCTCGTCGCAGATAGTTAAAGTGTCGCGTCTATGGTTTATGGATTCCGGATTCAGGCGTCAGTTTATTCTGGCGGAGCGTCTTACCGACGAGATAGTAGATGCTGAAAAACAGATGTTCAGCCGTATCGTGCGTACGATAGGCCATGAAGTGAACAACTCACTGGGCAGTGTTATATCGGTGCTCGACAGCATAGGTGATGACCTGAAAGGGGATCGGGCGGCTGCGGAGGCTGTGAATGTAAGTATGTCAAGCTGTCATAATCTCGTGAAGTTTGTGAAGGGGTATGCCGACGTGGTCAAGCTGCCTGCACCCGAGATGGAGTGTGTGCGGGTAGGGGAATGGCTGCGGCGCGAGGAGGCGGTGCTCACGGCACTGGCTCCGCATAATATCAGGATCGTGACAAAGATAGCCGATGAGACCGATGAGGTACTTGCCGACCCGGTCCTTATGGAGCGGGTTCTTGTTAACGTGGTCAGGAATGCTGTCGAGAGCATAGGTGATAAGCCTGACGGTCTGGTGCGGATTGTGGCGTGTGGCTGTGGCGAAGTGCGGGTGACGGACAACGGCGCCGGTATAGATCCGGCCGTGGCTGACAGACTGTTCACTCCGTTTTTTTCGACCAAGCGTCCCGACCGGGGGCTTGGGATGATGCTTATTGCTGATATATTACGTTCGCATGGAGCCCGTTTTGCTCTTGAGAACAGGAGCGAGGGCGGGGCTGTTTTTTATTTCGTGATGCGTAAGACACCGTTTCCCAATTTATGTTAAACCAGGGGCGGACAGCCTTTGAGTTCTTTTGCTTTAAATCAGAGTGAGCATAGCTGTGGCTATGTGATCCCTGGTTTAACAGAAATTGGGGAAAGGGGTCTGAGTGTTGAATCTGTCTGGCTTTTAGGGGATACTTCCGGTCCGCCTCAGGACGGTTTTTTATTCAGAGACCACGATATCGTATTTGCCGAGTATTATGGCCGGATGGTAGGATAGCTTGGCCTGACGCAGGCCGCTGTCGCCGGCGTCTTCTTCGCGGTTTATATATTTTATTTCAGGATGGAACGCGGTGATGTGTGAGGCGAACAGTCTGTTGATCGTTTCGCCGGCACCGGCCACACGTCGGTCTATCTTCTCGATGTGGGTGAACAGTGTGTCGCCGATTATCTCTCCGATAGAGAAAGCCACGATGCGCCGATTGCTGTCACGTAATATCAGACCTTCGAACGGGAAGCTCGCGTAATTGTCGAGCACGTTGAGTGTCTGCATGCTTTCCTGAACCGATGTAGGCGCGTCGGCAGACAGTGTTCCCGGCCAGTCGAAATATGACTGTCGGACTTCGGATATATTCCGGAATGAAAGGACTTCGGTTGTGTATCCCGGATTATCGGTCATGAAACGGTTTACGTGATTGCGTTTTTTGCTGAGGCGTTTGCCTGCCAGAGTTGCCAGTGACGTAGCATCGTAGATATAGTCACTCCAGTCGCAGAGCCGTTCAACGTGGCCGTGCACGATGGTGCGGATCTCGTCGATGCGGTCGTCGGGGACGGCTGAGAAACGGAGAGGTATGCGGTTTGTTCTGCAGTAGCCCGTGATAAGGTCGACGGCACATGGCAGCGGCATTGCGCCGACCGGCAGAGAGAAGGCTGTGAGCTGCCGGTCGACCTCGCTTACTCCTTTTATGAAAAGAGTGTTGCCGTATATGCAGTATTCGTAGTTGAAATAGTCGGCCCACATCATAAGTCCTCCTACAGTGAAATCGTTTGCTTTCGAGCGGGACATCGGCAGCAATCGCTGTATATATGGAATGTCGTGCAGTGTCAGTGGCCTGAAACACAATGCGGCGGTGTTGCATGCGGAGTGTCTGGCCTGGGCTGTGGAAGTGGAATTCAGAGTGATGTTTCGCATATTGAATACGGTGTGTTAAGTATCAGTTATGCCTGATCCGGGTGTCAGGTATGTGGAATCGGATGTTTTTCTACATAACATCCGGTGTCGTAAAAGAGTTTTTTTGATTGTTGGGGTGAACTAAATACGGGCAGAGGGTGTTTTTACTAATATTAACTCAATTTTTTAAAATTATGCAAATGTTTGTTGCTGTTGTGAAAATAAAACAATAATTTTGTTCTATGCAAGGCTATGCTCCGTCGTGGCCTTTATGTATACAGCATAATAACCTAACCATAAATAAAATCAATCAATGAGAATCAAACTGTTTGTATTGTTACTGTTATCGGCTGTGATGCCGGTTGTGGCCCAGACGGCCCGCATGACCGGAACAGTGGTCGATGCCGATACCGGTAATCCTGTGGCAGGAGCTCTGGTGACCCTGCGCCAGCAAGGGATTACAGTGACCACCGGTCCGGCCGGAGACTTCCTCATCAGCAATGCCGCCCCGGGCAATGTCAGTGCCCAGGTGATAGCCTATGGTTTTTCTGATGCTCTGGTCGACGCCGAGTTGTTCAATGACATGACTGTCAATGTCGGAACGGTGTCCATGAAGAGCACCGAAGCCGGTTCGGACTACTATGAGGATAGCCGGGAGATGTACTTTGACGAGAACATGCTTGAGAATGAGGATGACACCCAGTCGATCGCGACTCTGACCGGAGCCGGCGACAACATCTATTTCAACACGGCAAGTTTCAATTTCGGCCCGATGTATTTCCGCTATCGTGGCTATGAGAGTTCGTACCAGTCGGTATCGGTAAACGGTATAGAGATGAACGACCTGATACGCGGTCAGTTCAATTTCGCGTCGCTCGGCGGCATGACCTCGCGGGCATTCCGCAACAAGACGACCTCGATAGGTATGGATGCATCGGCATTCGGCTTCGGAGCCATCGGCGGTGCTACCAACTACAATACCATTACCTCGGGCTACGCTCCCGGATTCAACGGCTCGGTAGCCTATACCAATTCCAATTATATGCTGCGTGCTATGGCCACCTACTCGACCGGCATAAGCCGTGACGGGTGGGGTCTCACCGTGAGCGCCATAGGCCGCTGGAGCGATGAAGGTGTCGTGCCCGGTACGTTCTACAAGTCGGGAGGTCTGTTCCTTTCGCTGGAGAAGGTGCTCAATAGTAAAAACTCGCTGACACTTACCGCCTACGGTGCTCCGATACAGCGTGCCGCTACATCGGGAACATATCAGGAGATATTCGATCTCACCGGCGACAACCTCTATAATCCCAACTGGGGATGGCAGAACGGCAAGAAGCGTTCGGCACGTATACGCGAGCAGTTCGATCCGACCATGATGCTCAACTGGATCTTCAGGCCCGGCGAACGTACCACACTCAACACCGGCCTGATGTTCCGTGTAGTCAACTACCAGCAGTCACGTATCGAGCGTTACAAGGCGGCTGATCCCATGCCCAACTATTACAGGTACCTGCCCAGCTACTTCAGCGACGATCCGGAGATGGCCGCCTACTATACCCGTCTGTGGCAGACCGACGATTCTTTCCGTCAGATCAACTGGGATAACCTCTACCAGGCCAACTATCTGAATAATCTCGAGAATCTCGATCCTGCCAACAAGGATAATCAGAAAGGTTCGAGCTATATACTCGAGAACCAGCACAGCAACCAGAAGAACGTGGTGTTCAACTCGTATGTCAATCATCGCATCAACGATGTGTTCACTCTGCAGGGAGGTGTGTCGTTCAACTATACCAAAGCCAGCTACTACAAGACAGTGCGGGACCTTCTGGGCGGTGAGTTCTGGTATGACTATGAGACATTCAGCGACCAGTACATGTCGGTCAACCCCGATCTGATACAGAACGACCTCGATCACCCCGACCGAAAGGTCTACACCGGCGATAAGTTCGGATACAATTATGACATACACGCCATGCGTGCCCGTGCCTGGGTACAGAATGTGATCAATCTGCCACAGTGGGACATCTACTATGGCCTGAAAATAGATTATACCCAGTATCAGCGAGAAGGCTACATGCGTGCAGGACGTGACCCGGAGCACTCTAAGGGCAAGGGTAAGATCATGACCTTCGACGACGCCATGATCAAGGCCGGTGCCACATACAAGCTTGACGGCCGCAATGCTTTTGCTATCCATGGACAGTATGGAAGCCGTGCGCCGTTGGCCGACCAGATATATCTTACTCCCCGTTATCGCGCCGGTACAATAAACAATCCGCGGAGCGAGCGTATACTCTCCGGCGATCTGTCATATACGTGGAACTACCGTCGTTTCAGAGGTTCGGTATCGGCCTATGCCACGATGATAGATGATGCCATCGAGCGCAATATGTTCTATGACGATGACTACCGCTCGTCGGTATACTATCTGCTTCGTGATGTGAAACGTGTCTACAAGGGAGTGGAACTGGGTATGGCCTATAAGATCACCCCATCGCTCACCGCTTCGTTTGCCGGCACATACAGCCGTTCGCAATACAAGAACAACCCCACCGGCACACGTGTTATCGATAACGGTATGGAGGCGGATGTTTCAAACAAGGTATATCTGAAGAATTATTTCCTCGGCTCGACTCCGCAGACCGTGGGCAACCTTGCCCTGGACTGGGCGGCCCCGAAGAACTGGTTCTTCAATGTCAACGGTACATGGATGGGAGACAGCTATGTGAACCTTTCGCCGCGTTACCACGAGGCTATCCCCAACCTGTGGCAGCTGTATCCCACACCGGCCGAGCTTGAGGCCAAGATTGTCGAGCTCACACACCAGGACAAGCTCAAGGACGCTTTTGTGCTCAATTTCTCTATAGGTAAGCTCCTGTACATCAACCGTAAGGTGTCGATGAATATCAATCTCAATGTCAACAACGTGCTGAACAATACCGACATAGTGACATATGCCTACGAGCAGTCGCGTCTCAAGAGCGAGGACTATGACCGTAGCCGCTGGCCCAACCGTTACACCTATGCCCAGGGCACCCGAGTGTTCCTTAATGTCGGCATACGCTTCTAAACCACAACATTTACATAAATAACTTGCATACATGAAAAAATCCCTATTATATATAGCTATGATGATGTCGGTCGCCGGCCTTGGCCTCACATCGTGTGACGGCGAGTTGGAGCGTCCGCCTATGCTGGAGCCAGAGGCCACCATCAAGCCTAATACCACCATCGCCGCACTCAAAGCCGACGTGTGGCAGACCGACCGTAACTATGTCACAGAGGTAGGTCAGCGCAATGGCCGTGATGTTATCATTGCCGGCCGCGTTGTGAGTAGCGACAAGGCGGGCAACGTATTCAAGAATATTGTGTTGCAGGACGAGACCGGAGCGCTTGTCGTCGCCGTCAACGCCTATGATCTTTATGAGACCTATCAGCAGGGTCAGCAGGTGGTTGTCAATATGACCGGTCTGAAGATAGGCGGTTACAACGGTCTTCTGCAGGTCGGCGCCGAGGGTACCTATAACAATGCTCCCTCGATGACTTTCATGACCAAGGAACTGTTCGCCGAGCATGCCCAGCAGAACGGTCTGGCGCGCCTGGAGCGCATAGATACTATACTCACCGCTATTCCCGAACTGATGTCAGCCAAAAATTCGGTTGAAGGTCTGCAGAAGTGGCAGAGCCAGTTCATACGTCTTGACGGGGTGAGTTTCGAAGATGCGGGACAGGATTTTGCCGGTTCGGGCAATGCCAACCGGTATGTGAAGGATGCCGCCGGTAACCGTATCAATGTGCGCAACAGTTCGTATGCTGATTTCGCCAAGGCAATTCTTCCTTCCGGTTCAGGTTCGATAGCTGGTATCCTCAGCTATTTCGGTACTGACTGGCAGATTATCCTCAATGATCTTGACGGATGCATCGGTTTCGGGGATATCGAGACTCCCGATAAGCCAGACCAGCCCGATCAGCCCGGCGATGATGACGGTGACGGAACGGAGACCAGGCCTTTCAGTGTCTCGCAGGTAATAGCTCTCAATCCTACCGATACAAAGAATCCGGTTAAATCGGGTGTGTGGGTAAGCGGATATATCGTCGGCTTCATGCCTACCGGTGATAATGTATCGACATTGCTTTCGGCCACGGTATTCGGTGTAGAGAATGCCGCAGAGACCAATCTGGTGATCGGACCTTCCGCCGACTGCACCGATCCGGCCAAGTGTGTGGGAGTTCAGCTGCCGGCCGACATGAGGACCGCTCTGTCGCTGGCCGGGAATCCCGGTGGAATCGGTAAGGAGCTTATAGTAAAGGGTGATATCGCAAAGTATTGCGGAGGCCCGGGCGTCAAGACGCTTACTGACTATGTGCTTGACGGGCAGGCTATGCCGAAACCTGAGGCCGGAGGTACATTCAGGGCTGTGACCTCGGTGACATCCGGCAAGAGCTATGCTATTATCGCTGACGGTAAGGCGGCCAAGGCCATTGCCAATTATGGATATATCATGGTTACGGATGTCGATGTGACTGCCGCTGATGTTGTTGTTCCTGCTGACTGTGTTTATACCATCACGGCTGTTGAGGGCGGTTATACCCTCCGGCAGTCTGACGGACGTTACCTGTACATGAAGGATGATTTCAACAGTTTCAATCTTGATGCCACGGCCGTTGACGGCAGTGTATTCACCATAGCTCCCGGCACTGACGGCACTATGGTTATCACCAACGTAGCCAAGAACAAGACTATACAGTACAGTGCTCAGCACAACAGCTACGGAGCTTATTCCGATGTGCGCGGTACCTATCCGAGACTTTACGAGAAAGTTGACTAACCCCTCAAGAAGATTATCCTTATATGAACATTATAAAATCATACATCGTGGGCATCGCCGCCCTTGGCGCGATAGCTTTCACCGGGTGTAACATGGATGTGGATCCCGTGCCCGTCAGCATTCCCGAGGCTGTGAATACACCCAATACCACCATCCTTGAACTCAAGGAGAAGTTCTGGCAGGATGATGCGAACTATATCTACGGCATGGCTAATGATCCCGATGCCGAGCAGGCATATATCCCCGCCATGGACAATGGCGACCACTATATCATACATGGCCGTGTCTGTTCCAATGACGATGCCGGCAATGTCTTCAAGAGCCTGGTGATCCAGGACGAGACCGCGGCTCTGGCATTCTCGATCAATACTTACGATCTGTATGTCAACTATCGTGTCGGACAGGAGATTGTTGTCGATGTCACAGGCATGCAGA
Source organism: uncultured Muribaculaceae bacterium (assembly GCA_910584665.1). Taxonomy (GTDB): domain Bacteria; phylum Bacteroidota; class Bacteroidia; order Bacteroidales; family Muribaculaceae; genus JAAVFS01. The sequence goes on from CAJUBL010000001.1 coordinate 20,327, forward strand.
TCGGCAAATACAACGGTCTCATGCAGATGGGTAAGGCCGGGTGGTACGAGCAGAACAGTGTGTGGGAGGCTTCGTTCATGCCGCTCGAGGTGTTCCGTTCTCATGTCGAGCTCAACGGACTTCCCGAGGTCGCCAGGGTCGATACGGTTCAGGTCAATGCTTTCAGCGAGCTTCCGAGTGATCCGGCCGGTCTGCGCAAGTGGCAGAGCCAGCTTGTGAAATTCAATAACGTCCATTTCGCCGAGGGAGGTAAGGCTCTTTTCTCGGAATATCAGTCAAACGGCGTCGAGCGGGTTCTTGTTGACAGCGAGGGGTCGGAGATGAAGGTGCGTACGAGCGGCTACAGTGATTTCTGGAATATGACTCTTCCGGAGGGTGACGGTGACGTTGTCTGCATTCTCGGTTACTATGGCAGTACCGGATGGCAGCTGACACTGATCGACTATGCCGGATGCATGAATTTCGGTAACCCCACCGTATCTCCCGGTTCCAAAGACAATCCATACACTGTAGAGCAGGCAATCGCTGTCGAGGCCAACGGCCGTAAGGTTGCGGGCTGGGTTACCGGCTACATTGTCGGTACCGTGGCTCCCGAGGTCGAGAGCATCGCGTCGAGTGACGATATAGAGTGGACAGCCGAGGCAACTCTGGCCAATACTATGGTGATAGGTCCTGATCCTGACTGCAAGGATGTGGCCAAGTGTCTCGTGATGTCGTTGCCCCAGGGATCCGAACTCCGTGAGGTAGGAGCCCTGCGCGACAATCCCGAGGTCTACAAACGACAGATATGGGTATACGGAACTCTTGACAGCTATCTCGGCAACTGGGGTATAACCGACAATAACGGCAGTGTCGACCAGTTCCGTATCGATGGAGTCGAGACCGGTGGCGGCGGTGCCGCAGACGGCAACGGTACCAAGGAATCGCCCTATAATGTGACACAGGTTGTTGCCGGCACCGGCAGCGGCACGACATCGTGGGTGACAGGATATATAGTAGGCTTCATCAAGGAAAAAGATATCACAACAGAGTCGGTATTCGGCACTGCCGCTGATGCCAATCCGGCAAATGTGCTTATCGCGTTGACGAGTGATGTCACAGATTATACGAAATGTGTGCCGTTGGAGCTGAAGAGCAACAGTGCTGTACGTAAAGCTGTCAACCTTAAGGATCACCCCGAGAATCTTGGCAGGAAGATAAATGTGTATGGTACGCTGACAACCTACTTTAAAGTTAACGGAGTCAAGACCATTACAGAGTTTGAACTTGGAAGTGGCGGTGATACACCTACACCACCTCAGCCGACCGCTGTTTACAGCGCGCTGTCGGAGACAGACCAGACTCTATCGGCCGGATGGACACTTGAAAACGAGTCGATATGGAAATGGGAGGTATACGAAAAGACCGGCCTCGGTTATCTCAAGGGATCGGCTTATAACTCTGAGCAACTTGTCGGTGTCGAAGCATATGCCATATCGCCGGTTATCGATCTGACCGGCAGTTCGGCTCCGTCGCTTACGTTCGATCATGCGGCCAAGTTCCAGACAACATTGACCGAGCTTTGCGGCGTGTGCGCGCGTGTCGAGGGAACAAGCCAGTGGACTATGCTGACTATACCTGCATGGCCTGCGCCGGATAGCTGGACATTTGTCAGCTCGGGCTCTGTCGACCTCAAGGCTTTTGCCGGCAAAAAGATACAGATAGCGTTTAAGTATGGCAGTTCGGGTGCCGGTGTCGATACCTGGGAGGTGAAGAATCTCAAGGTGTTCGGTGACGGAGGCGGTGAGGTCGTCGATCCGAATCCTCCGACTCCTCCTGTTCCTGGCGGAACAGTAAAAGTGGCTCCGTCGCAGCTCACCGTGCCTGGTGAAACCGCTGTGGACGGATATAAGATCCTGATCGATAAGAATACCGGTACTACGGCACCTTTGGTATATAAAGACGGAATGTTGCGTCTCTATGCCAACAATACGATGGTTGTAAGCGGAAGCAGGATCACGAAGATCGTGTTCTCGGTGGCATCGACTTCATCCAAGCGTTATACTACGATGGCATGCAGCACTGGCTCAATCACTCCGGCACAGGCCTCGGGTGACACTCAGTTTACCTGGGTCGGTGATGCCGCGAGTGTGACATTTACGGTAGGTCTTGACGCGACGTTAGGTTCTGAAGGTCCTTCAAAACGAGGACAGATCCATTTGTCGGGATTGGAGATCTACGGCAATTAGGCCGGTTTCACAAGATAATACTGCAACCCCGCGGAACCTTACAGGAACCGCGGGGTTGTTGCATGTATATGTCAGAATGTTAAAAAAACACGGCCCTTATGCTGAAATTTAAGTGTAAAAGTTTTGGCGGGTGGGAAATAACATATAATTTTGCTACCATAATTCTAAAAACCAATTTTATTTCAATATCATGAATACAAGCGTCAAAGAGCTCGAGAAAGTCGTTGTGCGTTTCTCGGGAGATTCAGGCGACGGTATGCAGCTTGCCGGCAATATGTTCACTGATGTATCGGCCGGACTGGGTTGCTCAGTTTCAACTTTCCCCGATTATCCGGCCGAGATACGTGCACCTCAGGGCTCGCTCAGCGGTGTGTCCGGTTTCCAGGTGAGTGTCGGCTCGGGTGTCCATACTCCCGGCGATCAGTGTAATGTGCTCATTGCGATGAATCCGGCTGCCCTGAAGCAGAATATCAGGTTTCTCGCTCCGGGCGGCGTGGTAATCATCGACATAGATACATTCAAGGCCGATGGCCTTAAGAAGGCGATGTTCCGGACCGAGGATGCCGTCAGGGAGCTCGGAATCACCGCACAGGTGGTTGAGGTTCCTGTCACCACCATGACCAAAGCCGCCCTGGCCGATACCGGTATGGATCTCAAGTCTGTGCTCAAATGCCGCAATATTCTCGCGCTTGGTCTTGTGTGCTGGCTGTTCGACCGTCCTCTTGATGCTGTCAGGCATCTGCTTAAGAATAAGTTTGCTAAGAAGCCTGCCGTATATGACGCCAACTGCCGCGTACTCGAGGCCGGTTATAATTATGGTCATAATATCCACGCCTCTGTATCGACTTACCGTATAGAGACCGAAGATATACGTCCGGGTGTCTACACCGATATCAATGGCAATACCGCTACTGCCTGGGGCCTGATCATGGCTTCGGAGAAGTCGGGCCGCCCCCTGTTTCTCGGCAGTTACCCGATCACGCCTGCCACTGACATACTTCACGAGCTTGCCAAGCGCAAGGATCTCGGTGTCAAGGCAGTGCAGATGGAAGATGAGATCGCCGGCGTATGCTCGGCCATAGGAGCTTCCTTTGCCGGCAACCTTGCGGTAACCTCTACATCGGGTCCCGGCCTGGCGCTGAAGAGCGAGGGTATAGGCCTTGCTGTCATAGCCGAACTTCCTCTTGTGATCATAGACGTGCAGCGCGGAGGTCCTTCGACCGGACTACCGACCAAGACCGAGCAGACCGATCTCATGCAGGCTCTCTACGGCCGTAACGGCGAGTCTCCTGTCGTGGTGCTGGCTCCCGCGTCGCCTGCCGACTGTTTTACTATGGCATTCGAGGCCTGCCGCATAGCCATCGAGCATATGACACCCGTTATTCTGCTCAGTGATGCTTTCATAGGTAACGGTTCGAGCGCATGGCGTGTACCGGATGAGGATGAGTATCCTGTGATACACCCCCGTTATGTGCCGGAGAATCTGCGGGAGACATGGCAACCCTATCTGCGCGATGAGAAGACTCTCGCCCGTTACTGGGCTATTCCCGGTACCGAGGGCCTTGCCCATCGTCTGGGTGGGCTGGAGAAGGATTCGGCCACAGGTGCCATCTCGACCGATCCCGTTAATCATGAGAGGATGGTCCGTCTGCGCCGCGAGAAGATAGAACGTGTCGCTCTCGACATTCCGCGTCTTGAGGTGCTTGGAGATCCCGATGCCGATACACTGCTTGTAGGATGGGGCGGTACATACGGTCACCTGCGTTCTGCCGCAGAGGAGCTGTGCCGTGAGGGGCAGCCTGTGGCATTCGCCCAGTTCCGTTATATCAACCCGCTTCCTGCCGATACCCGCGAGGTGTTCGGACGTTACAGACGTGTGATTGTGGCCGAGCTCAATACCGGCCAGATGGCAGACTTCCTGCAGGCAAGGATGCCCGAGATCAGGATAGAGCGCATCAACAAGATCCAGGGTCAGCCCTTTATGGTCCAGGAGGTCAAGGATGCGGTAAAACGTATTATTTCAGAAGCCCAAAACTCGTAATCCATGGAAGATAACAAGACATACTGTGCAGCCGATTATAAGAGCAACCAATCAGTGCGCTGGTGCCCGGGCTGCGGTGACCACGCCATACTCAACACCCTCCACAAGGCCATGGCCGCAGTGGGTGTGCCTCCTCACCGGACAGCGGTGATATCCGGTATAGGCTGTAGCTCGCGCCTTCCTTATTACATGAATACCTACGGTTTCCACACCATACATGGACGTGCGGCCGCTATTGCCACCGGCTTCAAGGTGGCTAATCCTGAGATGACTGTATGGCAGATCTCGGGCGACGGTGACGGTCTTGCTATCGGAGGTAACCACTTCATTCATGCTGTGCGCCGTAATATAGATATCAACATGCTGTTGTTCAACAACAAGATATATGGATTGACCAAAGGCCAGTACTCTCCCACGAGCGACAGAGGCTTCGTATCGAAGTCATCGCCTTACGGCACTACCGAGGATCCGTTCATTCCTGCCGAACTGGTGTTCGGAGCGCGCGGCAACTTCTTCGCGCGTTCGATCGATGTCGAGCTGCAGACCTCACAGGAGGTCCTTGCCGCCGCGGCGCGCCACAAAGGCACATCGGTAGTCGAGATTCTCCAGAACTGTGTGATCTTCAACAATGGTATCCATAACTTCATCACTGATAAGGAACATCGTGCCGAACGCACCATTCACCTGCGTCATGGCGAGAAGATGCTGTTCGGCCCGGAGAACGAACGCGGCCTTGTGCGGGACGGTTTCCTGCTGAAGGCTGTGACTGTTGGCGAGGATGGCTATACCATTGACGATGTGCTGGTTCATGATGCCCGTTGCGAGAGTAATTTCCTGCATCAGCAGCTTGCCATGATGGACGGTCACGACCTGCCTCTGGCACTCGGTGTGATACGCGATGTGGCCTCGCCGTGCTATAACGAGGAAGTGACGGTACAGGTGGCCGAGGTGCGTGCGCGCAAGGGATTCAATACCCTCCGTGATATGATTCTCGCCGGAGAGACCTGGGAGGTTTAGAAAGGATAAAACATGAAGTATACGCGCTTCGCGGCCGGTAGGGTACATGTCGTTTCATGCCGGTTGCGGGGCGTTTTTTTACAGAACGATTTTTGGACTTATGTTTGTGCATCTGATTTTGGCGGCGGTTATCGCCGCCGGTCCTGTCGGAACCGTTGATACGCGCGTCGGCACGGCACACAGCGAGACGCTTACGGCCGGTGTGTTCGGCAGGAAGACCGAGGAACTCGGCCAGACGGTTCCTGCTGTTGCCGCACCCCACGGTATGAATCTGTGGACACCGCAGACGCGTGATACCGAGCATAAATGTGTCGCACCGTATTACTATGCCGACTCGCTGTTGCAGGGATTCCGCAACAGTCACTGGATTGTAGGCGGCTGTACCCAGGACTATGGATCTTTTACCGTAATGCCGCTGACGGGTGAGCTTCGTACGCGTCCCGACCTGCGCGCCTCCCGTTTCAGTCACGACAATGAGACAGCGGCCCCGTCATATTACCGTGTGGAGCTTCCTGACGAACATCTTACAGCCGAGCTTACCGGTACATCACGTGCAGGTATCCTGCGGCTTGTATATGAGCAGGGTGGACGTGCGTGGCTTGTCATCAATCCTAACAGCGACGAGGGTCAGGGGCAGATTTCGGTAGAACCCCACTCGGGCAAGGTGTCGGCATCAAATCCTGTGCACCGCATTTATCAGGGTAAAGGTGAGCCTGCCGGTTTCAGCGGCTGGCTTACGTTGCAGGTAGACCGGCCTGTGGCCGAGTATGGCGCATATTGCGGCGATACCGTTCTGCCGGGGATCGGAGGGGTCTCGATGAGGCCTGAGAGCGGTATATACCTCGGTTATGACGTGGAGAAGGGTGATACGGTTATCGTCAGAATGGGATCTTCGTTTGTCGATCTTGCCGGGGCTGAGGCCAATCTTGCCGCCGAGTTGCAACAGAGTGATTTCGACCGGGTACGTTCCGGCCTGGATTCTCTATGGAATCAGTATCTCGGACGTATAGAGGTTGAGGGCGGCGACCCCGATGCGCTTGCCATGTTTTATGGCGCTCTGTACAGAACCGGTCTGTTGCCGCGTGTCATCAGCGATGTCGACGGGCGTTATAAGGCTTTCGGCGGAAGCGGTGAGACGCTCGTTGTGCCTGACGGGCATGCGATGTATGACGATTTCTCGATGTGGGACACATACCGTGCACTGCATCCTCTCAAGGTAATCACCCATCCGTCGATGTCGGCCGACATGATGCAGTCTCTTGTCTCCAAGGGTGAGCAGGGGGGCTGGCTTCCGGTATTTCCCTGCTGGAACAGCTACACTGCGGCCATGATAGGTGATCACTGTACTGCGGCCATAGCCGATGCCTGGGTCAAGGGGGTGCGTGACTTCGATATAGGCACTGCCTACAGACTCATGAGACGCAATGCTTTCGAGATCACTGCCGATACCATTGAGTATCGTGACGGCAAGGGGCGCCGTGCTCTTGACAGCTATCTCAGGTACGGTTATATACCTGTAGAGGACAGTGTGCCATGGGCTTATCACAGGCGGGAGCAGGTATCGCGCACGCTGGAATATGCTTTTGACGATTTCGCGTTATCCAGAGTGGCAGGTGATCTCGGATACAATGCTGATGCCGCCGAACTTACACGTCGCTCGCTCAACTACCGTAACGTCATCAATCCGTCCACAGGCTATGCATGCGGACGTCGTGCCGACGGCAGCTGGGTATCGGGAGATGAGGCCGATCCGTTTACTTTTCAGCGTTATATAACTGAGGGGGCGCCATGTCATTATACATGGTATGTGCCTCATGATGTCGAAGGGCTTGTAGAGATAAGTGGCGGTCGTGAGGCTTTCAGCGCGCGGCTTGATTCGCTTTTCGATAATGGCCGTTACTGGCATGGCAACGAGCCGTGCCATCAGGTGGCGTGGATGGCGGCTCTGGTGGGAGAACCCGAAAAGACCCGCTCTCGGGTGCGCCACATTATGGCGACGGAGTATCTCGACTGTCCCGGTGGGCTGTCGGGTAATGATGACGCCGGCCAGATGTCGGCCTGGTATGTTTTTGCCGCTATGGGCTTCTATCCGGTATGTCCTGCTGCGACAGAGTATGTTATCGGAAGTCCGGCATTCGAGCGCATTGTCATACATCAGGAGAACGGACTCGATTTCACTATAATTGCTCATGATGCTGGTGCGGTGAATCATCAGGTCGGATCGATGCGGCTCAACGGTGTGCCATATGACAGGCCGGTTCTGTCCCATGCCGATATTCTCTCGGGTGCGACACTCGAGATGTGGATGTGCCAGTAGGCTGTGACACGATTACCGTATGTGAAGAATGTGGCGTAGTGTGATGCGCCAGTCGCTCAGCGTCGACGCTATCGGCGTAATCAGTGGCCTGAATGCCGCGTGATTGACGGGCGTGAACATCTTCAGTGACGCATGCCGGCATTTTATGTCCAGTATGGCGCCAAGTTCCACTGGCTCGCCGTCGATATGTGCCGGTCCTGCCGATTCCCGGTATATCGCTACCGAAGGTGTCCGGAAAGTCTCTATAAGCATGTTTCTGTTGATGTAGCCGGTCATCATGTCTATACCCATACGGGCTGTTTCCAGAGGATTGCCCTTATGGATCAGGGTGACATCAAGGAGCCCGTCGGTGATTGAGGCTTCGGGGGCTATGTAGGCATTGTTGCCATACTGCGATGCGTTGGCTACCGCTATGAGGAATGCGGTACGCGTTATTATGTTGCCGTTGGCGCTGAGTGTATATGTCTCAGGCTGATAGGATGCGAATTCGTTGATGACGCTTTTGACATACATGAGTTTGCCCCGGCGGGGTTGTCTGGCAAAGCGGTGGCTCACTGCCGCATCAAATCCGACCCCCATAGTGCAGAAAAATTCCGATCCGTTGACTGTGCCGTAGTCCACATCTTCTATGTGGTTCTGCCCGATGATGTCGAGCGAGAGCTTCGGGTCGACGGGTATACCTGCATGTCGGGCCAGGCCGTTGCCTGATCCTGCCGGAATTATGCCGAGTGCGACGTCAGTACAGCAGAGGGCACGGGCTGTCTCATTGATAGTTCCGTCACCGCCTGCGGCCAGTACTCCGGTGTATCCCAGTGTTACGGCCTCTCTGGCCAGACGTGTTGCGTCACCGCGGCATGTGGTGTAGCGCACGTCGATGTCGTGGCCCTGTGGGGCGAGATGTCGTATCACCATCTCGGCCAGTCCTGCCTTGCCGGCGGTTCCTGAGATGGGATTTATAATAAGCATCAGTCTGTCGGTCATCATATGGTGTTTTTGTAACCTTATTGAATAGTGACTTGCAAAGATACAACTTTTCAGTTTCTTATAGGTTTATGCTGTGAATTTTGATATCATGCCATTGTTTTATGCCGGAGGTTTAGTAGCCTCGTTAACTAATATTAACTGAAAATTTGTGGTTTTTAGTAAATGAGACTGTAGTTTTGTACGTGTGTCCGCAATCGGACATCCGGTATGTTAAGCCGATTCTGCGCCATATGAGCGGGAAAACCATGAAACGCGAGAGTAAAGAGTTACCCTTAAATCGAAACAAATTACCTAATTTATACTAACCAATCAATATTCACTATGCGGAAAGTACATTTCTTTAGCAAATGCACTATGGCACGGGTTGCCCTTGTGGCACTCATGGCCTTTGTGAGCCTTTCGGCTTTTGCACAGAACAAAGTGAGCGGTACCGTAACCGATAAATCGACCGGAGAACCTCTCATTGGTGTTACGGTCCTTGAGAAAGGAACATCAAACGGTATCGCTACCGACTTCAACGGAAATTATACAATTTCAGTGGTGGGAGGTAAAACTTTAGTATTCAGTTATATAGGTTATAAAACTGAGGAGGTTCAAGTCAATTCCTCAGTGATTGACGTAAAGATGACCGAGGATGCCGCCATGCTCGATGAGGTAGTGGTTATCGGTTATGGCACAATGCAGCGTAAGGATCTTACCGGTTCGATATCGACTGTCAATGCCAAGGATTTAAATGTAGGTATCTACACAGATCCGGCCCAGATGCTTCAGGGCAAGGTGGCCGGTCTGTCTATCATCCAGTCGAGTGACCCCAATGCCGGAACAACTTCGGTGACTCTGCGCGGAGCATCGACTCTTAACGGTTCGACCGCTCCTCTTTATGTGATAGACGGTATTCCTGACGCCGATCTGTCGCTGATAGCCCCCAGTGATATCGAGTCGATCGACGTGCTCCGTGACGCATCGGCTACAGCTATCTACGGCTCTAAAGCTGCCAACGGTGTGATCATCGTCACCACCAAACGCGGCAACAACGGTCCTGCCCGTGTGACATACAGCGGTTACGTGTCGTGGGAGAAGTCGATGAACAATCTGGAGATGATGTCGGCCAGCCAGTTGCGTGAATATGCAAAGCTTGATCCGGCTACTGCGGCCGCAATGCCTGACCTCGGCTATGATACCGACTGGCAGGACGAAGTACTGCGCACCGGTTTCGCTCATAATCACAATTTATCTATCTCAGGCGGTAACGAGAAGACCCGCTATACTGCCAGCGTCAACTACATGGAGCGTGACGGTGTCGTACGCGGTACAAACATGGATCGCCTGATAGGCCGTTCGCTTGTCGAGACCTCGATGCTCAAAGATCACCTCAAGGTTACGCTTCAGGTTAACGGAAGCATATCGAATCATCAGGGTGTCCCCACCGACAAGGCCGGTGAGTCGGTTCTTGATGCCATGTACTATTACTCTCCCCTGATGCCCGTGCGCAACGAGGATGGAAGCTGGTACGAGGGTACTTATGCTTCACAAAACTACAACCCGATGTCGATGATCTATGAGGACCGCTCCAAATCACAGAGCAAGCGAATAGATTTCACCGGCAAGTTCAACCTTAAGATTATCGACGGTCTTTTCCTTAACGGAAACTTCAACTATCTTAACCACCAGTGGGATTACAAAGACTATTTCTCGACAAAAACCCAGCGTCCCACCAAAAAGGCCCGTCACGGTGAGGCTTCACGTGAGACATCGGAGTCGACCCATAAGCTGATGGAACTGTATGCGAACTATGACAAGCAGTTCGGTGAGGACCACAAACTCGGTCTCATGGCAGGTTATTCATGGGAAGAGTGGAAAAACAACGATGGCTTCGGAGCACGTGGCTACAACTTCTATGATGATCTTATCGGGTGGAACAATCTCGGTCTTGCCAACAGCTATGACACAACGCCGATGTGGTCACGCGATATGTCAGAGAAGCGTATGATCTCATACTATGGCCGTGCCAACTATTCTTACCGGAGCAGATATCTGGTGCAGGCTGCCGTACGTCGCGACGGTGCTTCGTCGTTCGGTACCAACAACCGTTGGGCTACATTCCCGTCGGCATCGGTAGCATGGCGTCTGAGCGAGGAGAGCTTCATAAAGGACCTCGGTATCTTCAACGACCTGAAACTCCGTGCAGGCTGGGGCCAGAGCGGTAACTCGGCAGGTTTCGATGTATACACATCGCGTTTCTTCTATAAATGGATTGACGATAAAACTTTCCCGTATTATGATCCTGCTACCGGAAAACAGGAATATTACAAGACTCTTACCGCAGCCCGTAACCAGAATGACAATCTGAAGTGGGAGACGACCACGATGCTTAATCTCGGTATTGACTTCGCTTTCTTCAACGGCCGCCTGAACGGTACCGTTGAGTACTATAATAAGGATACCAAGGATATGATTTTCGATTATCAGGTATCGACTGTCCACTATCCTTATGGCTGGATGACGGCCAATGTCGGTAAGATGAACAACCGCGGTGTCGAGATAACAGTAAATGCAGTGCCTGTCCAGACCCGTGATTTCACATGGTCAACCACTCTTAATCTTACCCATAACCGTAACAAGCTGGTTGCTCTGTCAAACGGTGAGTTTACCAAGAACTTTGACGACCGTCTCAATCCCGATCTGCCGGGCTGGGATACATGGAATGTCCAGCGCCTTATGGAGGGTGAGCCTGTCGGTACATTCTACCTGTGGGAGTGGGCAGGTTATGACGATGCCGGCCGTACGGTATTCTATAAGCAGGATACCGAGAATGGAGGCCGTCTGGTCGATGAGAACGGAGAATATGTCACCACCGACAATCCCACAAACGATGACCGTGTGAAGAAAGGCAGCGCACAGCCCAAACTGCAGATGGGCTGGAACAACGAGCTCCGCTATAAGAACTGGACTCTTAATGCATTCTTCCAGGGTACATTCGGCAACAAGATTTTCAATGCCACCCGCGCCTACTACAGCAATGTGGGTAACGTGGCTATCGGTAAAAACGTTCTTGCCGACTGTTTCACCGAGCAGAAGGTTACCGATACACGTGCACAGGCTCCCAGTGACCGTTACCTTGAGAACGGCAGCTACTTCCGTCTTGCCTCACTCACTTTGGGCTATACGTTCAACAACTGTTTTGACGGCTGGCTGAACAGTCTGCATCTCTATGCGACCTGCAACAATGTGTTCACAATCACCAAGTATAAAGGCATCGACCCTGAGATCAACCTCGGCGGTCTCGAGCCCGGCTGGGATGGACGTAAAGACCGTTATCCGCGCACCCGTCAGTTTATTGTTGGTGTTAACATTAATTTCTAATGCTTTAAGTTGAAGAATTATATGAAATCATATATCAAATTCCTTTCACTCGGTGTAGTTGTTGCCGGTGCTACCGCATGCAGCGATCTCGATGTAGATCTTAAGAATCAGTATACCGAGTTTCCTGATAATCCCATAGCAAGTCTCGGTAAATATCAGGCATGCTACACCTACTTCCAGAACGCCCTTTCCCGTGACTATAAGGAACAGGTGTTGCTTTCGAGCGACGAGTTTTTCCCCGTGGCTTTCGGTGCTGACTACAGGGATGTGAGATATTCGTTGCCTTATTTGCACGATACTAATCCTGACAACTGGTTCAATTCGTCGACTTTTGAGCAGATGACAACCGGTATAGTTTACTGTAACAATGTGATATTGGAGCTGAATGGCGGTGATGCAACCGGCTATGTGCCTGCTTCCGCTCCCGTGCGGGCCGCCCGTGCCTTTTACCATTTCATCCTTATGGATGCGTATGGCGATGTGCCGGTGATGGAGATCAATACCCCCGAAGGTGAGGCAGTCGAGCGCGCTCCACGTGCCGAGGTGGCCAGGTTTATCGAGAAAGAGCTGCTTGAGATTATGGACGATCTGTCAGAGAACAATGACCTGAACACCTACGGAGGTCCCAACAAGTGGATGGCTAAGGCACTCCTTGCCAAGCTTTACCTTAACTGGGGTGTATATACCAACCCCATCACATCGGTTGACAATAACACCGCTAACCCCAAACTCAACGATTGTGTGAAAGTGTGTGACGACATAATCAGATCGGGTATATTTGAGGTCGGAACCGGTTACCGCAGGAAGTTCTTCCCCAACAACAAGCTTAACAATAAGGACTTCATCTATTCTACTGCCTACAATGTCGACAATGGTCACGACTGGGACCGTTATTTCCAGTTCCGACAGAACAAAAATAACGGCATATCGTATTGGGGATTTGCTCTTACCCAGTCATGTGGCGGTAACATCCGTGTCAACCCGTATATGGTCGACCTGCTTCAGGCTCTCCCGGGCGACGAACGTGCCAGGACCATACTCGGCGGCGATGTATATGTCTATGATCCGTCAACTTACGAGCCTACCAATGTGCGTTTCGTTTATAACGGTCAGCCAGTTACATTTACCAAAGACATAGTGCTTGACATCGTGGACGGCGATATGAGTGTGACCAAGGACATCAAAGGCTGGTGTTCAGGCTACGAGTGTGTCAAGTATCCCATAGACAATAACTATAATACACATAGCCGCCGTCAGACCAATGATATTCCGATCTTCCGCTATGCCGACATCCTTCTTACCAAGGCTGAGTGCATACTGCGTGGCGCTACTGCCACCGAAGGCGCTACCGTAGCTTCGCTGGTTGACGAGGTGCGTGACTGCTCCGGCGCTCCTCACGTACAGGGTGCGTTCACATTGCAGGACCTTCTTGACGAGCGTGGCCGTGAGTTCTTTGCTGAACTATGGCGCCGCAATGATCTGATACGTTTCGGTCAGTTCGAGAAAGAGCGTCTCTATGTCAAGGAAATCAATCCTGACGGCTGGAATGACAAGAACAAGCGTCTGTTCCCCATCGGAACCAACATCATGAACACTAATACCAACTGGACGCAGAACCCCGGTTACTGATCAGACATTGGCTAAACGAGTCGCGGGGTCTGATGCCCTGTGGCCTTTAGTATAGGTTATAGGAATGAACCGCCCCGGGCGAAGAGTTGCCCGGGGCAGTTCTGTTTTTCAAAACCCAATCTTCCGATTCTGTCCCTATAACAGGTAACCCTTTAGGAGTAAAATGTAAAAATGCATTTGTTGTCCTTTGCGCGGGGAAAAATAAACCGCAGATTACGCAGATTACGCAAATTATTGGAATAAAGAAGATCGAAAAAAGCTCGATTTCGTTCTTCCTCTCAAAAAAATTTGCGTAATCTGCGTAATCTGCGGTTTAAATTTCTCCACCCGGATATAATCTGCGTTTATCGTTCCTCCTTAATCATAAACTCAGAACGCTTTCGATAGAAAGAATCCGCGCTTTGATTTTGATGCGGCTGCCCCGGACGCCGTTTGATTTGTTTTTGCAGTGTGACAAAAAACTCGTATCTTTGCACGTTATAACATTAGATTCATAGCTATGAATATCTCTTACAATTGGCTTAAACAATACATTGACTTTGATCTCTCGCCTGACGGGCTGGCCGCGGCGCTTACATCGCTCGGCCTGGAGACCGGCAGTGTCGAAGAGGTCGAGAGCATTCGCGGTGGTCTGCGTGGAATCGTTGTGGGTAAGGTGCTTACCTGTGTCGAGCATCCGAATAGCGACCATCTGCACATTACCACTGTCGATCTCGGTGACGGTGAGGCGACCCAGATCGTGTGCGGAGCACCGAATGTCGCAGCCGGCCAGACTGTCATAGTCGCTACAGTGGGTACGACTCTGTATGATGGCGATAACGAGTTCCAGATCAGGAAATCAAAGATACGCGGTGTAGAGTCTTTCGGTATGATATGTGCCGAGGACGAAATCGGTGTGGGTTCATCCCATGATGGTATTATGGTCATCGATCCGAGTGTCAAGGCAGGTACTCCGGCGGCCGAATATTTCGGACTGACAAGTGATTACGTCCTTGAGGTCGATCTAACTCCTAACCGTATCGACGCCGCATCACATTACGGTGTGGCCAGAGATCTTGCCGCATGGCTGGCGTGTCATGGCACACAGGCAACGTTGCATCGCCCTGATGTCGATGCTTTTAAATCCCAACGTCCTGACGGTGCGGTCAAAGTGCGCGTTGACAATAACGAAGCCTGTACGCGTTATACAGGTGTCACCATACGCGGTGTCAAGGTGGCTGAAAGTCCTAAATGGCTTAAAGACTGCTTGACAACCATAGGGTTACGCCCAATCAACAATGTCGTTGACATTACAAATTATATACTTCATGCCATGGGACAGCCGCTCCATTGCTTCGACCTGAACAAAATCAGGGGAGAGGAGATTGTGGTGCGCAATGCCGTGGAGGGTACTCCATTCGTCACTCTTGACGGTGTGGAGCATAAACTTGACGGCCGTGATCTTATGATATGCAATGCCGTGGAACCGATGTGTATCGCCGGTGTTATGGGAGGCTTGGAATCGGGTGTAACCGAGGCTACTACCGATGTCTTCATCGAGAGTGCCTGCTTCAATCCCACCAGCGTCAGAAAGACTGCACGCCGTCACGGACTCAATACCGACTCGTCATTCCGTTTTGAACGTGGTGTCGACCCCAACGGTACTCTGTATAATCTCAAGCTGGCGGCCCTCATGGTGCAGGAACTTGCCGGCGGTGAGATCTGCGGCGGGATTGTGGATATCTATCCGACAGAGATAGGACCGTTCCCCGTGACTCTCGGTTACGATTATCTTAATAATCTCGTCGGCAAGGTAATAGAGCCCGATACGGTTGATGCTATACTGCGCTCGCTGGAGATCGGTATAGCGGCTCGCCGTGAGGGAGAGATCGATCTGCAGGTGCCTACCTACCGTGTCGATGTAAGGCGCCCTTGTGATGTCGTGGAGGATGTGCTCCGCGTCTACGGGTACAACAATGTCGAGATCGGTGATCGGGTGCATTCGTCGCTGTCTTATAAGACGCTGACCGACAGCGCCAATGATCTGCGCCGCCTCATAAGCGAACAGCTTACGGCCGCCGGTTTCAACGAGATACTGAATAACTCGCTTAGTGCCGAGCGTTACTATGCCGGGAACGTGACATGGCCTCTCGAGGAGTGTGTGAAGCTTCTGAATCCGCTCAGTACCGATCTGAATGTGATGCGCCGTACGTTGCTGTATGGCGGTCTGGAGTCGATAGAACATAACATCAACCGTAAGGCTCAGGATCTTATGATGTATGAGTTCGGTAGTGTATACCGGTTTGATCCTGCGGCTGAGTCTGTTGCCGGGAAGCCGCTGGCGCCGTATAGCGAGGGTTCACGTCTTGCGTTATGGATGACCGGTCTCTCGCGTCGCGCGTCGTGGAACCGTCCTGCGGAGGAGGTGTCGATATATGATCTGAAGGCGGTGATTGCCAATGTGATGTCCCGTCTGGGTATCAATGGCCGTGAGATTGTCTTCAGTCAACAGAGTGCCGATGACCTGTACAGCGCTTCGCTCTCGATCACAACCCGTTCGGGCAAGATGCTCGGCAATATAGGCATACTTGGCCGGAAAGTGCTTAAAATGACCGGTATAAAGCAGGTTGTCGTCTATGCCGAGCTCGACTGGGACGCTTTGGTAAAGCTGTCGTTGAAGAAGACCGTGAGCTACACGCCGTTACCGAAGACGATGCCTGTTCAGCGGGATCTTGCTCTGCTGCTTGATACTGCCGTTACATTTGACCAGGTAGTAAAGGTGGTGAGTGACAGCGAAAAACGTCTTTTGAAGGATGTACGGCTGTTTGATGTCTATGAGGGTAAGAATCTGCCCGAGGGCAAGAAGTCGTATGCAGTCTCAATCACATTGCAGGACGATGAGAAGACCCTGCAGGATAAACTCATAGATGCCACAATGAACCGTATTATCGAGAATCTGAAGAAGAAACTCGGGGCCGAGCTGAGATAAGTCGGCCAATTCCGTACTCTTAACTTAATAAAAACAACATACAAATGGGAAGAGCTTTTGAATATCGCAAAGCGAGAAAACTGAAACGCTGGGGTAACATGTCGCGTACGTTTACCCGCATAGGCAAGGAAATCACTATCGCCGCCAAGGCCGGTGGTCCTGATCCTGATACCAATCCGCGCCTGCGTGCTCTTATGCAGAACGCCAAGGCCGCCAATATGCCCAAAGATACCGTCGAGCGCGCCATCAAGAAGGCTACCGACAAGGATGCAGGCGATTACAAGGAGATCACCTACGAGGGATACGGACCTTTCGGTATCGCTATTTTCGTGGAGGCTGCTACCGATAACAATACCCGCACTGTGGCAAACGTACGCTCATACTTCACAAAGCATGGAGGTTCGCTCGGTACCCAGGGTTCGCTCACATTCCTTTTTGACCACAAGAGCCTGTTCAAGATCAAACCCAAGGATGGTGTAGGTATGGACGATCTTGAACTTGAACTGATCGACTATGGTGTTGATGAACTTATCAGCGATGAGGATGAGGAGCAGGGCGAGTATATTGCACTCTATGGTGGTTTCGAGGATTACTCCAATATCCAGAAGTACCTGGAAGAGAACGGTTTCGAAATCATATCGTCAGAGTTTGTCCGTATCCCCAACGACCTCAAGGAAGTCACTGCCGAGCAGCGTGCCACTCTCGATAAGCTTTTAGAGAAGCTCGAGGAGGACGAGGATGTGCAGAATGTGTTCCACAACATGAAGGAAGAGGACGAGGAGTAACAGTGTCCTTAACCTGTTGATTGATAATTTAGCTGATTGATCAGATGTTTTCAGGAATTGTTGAGGAGGCGGCTGTGCTGGTGGCTGTCACTCCCCGTGGCGGCAACATTGACCTCACGCTGCGGTGCAGTTTCACCGACGAGTTGAAAATCGACCAGTCGGTGGCACATAACGGTGTGTGTCTCACCGTTGTAAGTATTGAAGAGGATACATATACAGTGACTGCAATACAGGAGACTCTTGACCGATCCAATCTGGGACTTCTCGGCCCGGGTGACCGTGTGAATGTAGAACGGTCGATGAGGATGAACGGCCGTCTTGACGGACACATCGTTCAGGGACATGTTGACTGCACTGCTCAATGCGTTGACATTGAAGAGGTTGACGGAAGCCGATATTTCAAGTTTGGCTATGATGTTAATCCGGATCTTCTCGCCAAGGGATATGTTACTGTCGAGAAAGGGTCGGTAACTGTCAACGGTGTGAGTCTCACAGTGTGTGACAGCGGGCCCGACAGTTTCCGGGTGGCGATTATCCCATATACATTCGGGCATACCAATTTCGGGGATATCCGTGTGGGCAGTACCGTCAATATCGAGTTTGACATTATAGGTAAGTACCTGAGTCGGCTGATGGAACTTAAAAACTGATATATTCTTTAAGTGATGGCTAAGAAAGTAGTGGAGACGCCGCTCATGAAGCAGTATGTCGAGATGAAACGTAAACATCCCGACGCCATACTGCTGTTTCGTGTAGGTGATTTCTATGAGACTTTCAGTGATGACGCCATCACTGCCAGCGAGATACTGGGTATCACATTGACGAGGCGCGCCAACGGTGCCGCCTCGTCGGTGGAGCTCGCCGGCTTTCCGCACCATGCCCTCGATACCTATCTTCCCAGGCTCGTGAGAGCCGGAAAGCGTGTCGCTATCTGTGAGCAGCTCGAGGACCCCAAGACAGTAAAGGCCGGTACGCTGGTAAAGCGTGGGATCATAGAGCTTGTTACCCCCGGGGTTTCTGTAAATGACAATATACTTGATAACCGGGAGAACAATTTCGTGGCGGCCCTGCATTTCGACCGTCATGAGATAGGTGTTGCTTTTCTTGATCTCAGTACGGGTGAGTTTCTCGCTTCCCAGGGTGAGGCTGAGTATATCGACAAACTTCTTTCCAACTATGCACCGAAAGAGGTGCTTGTCGAACGGGGAAAGAATGAACGCTATGCCTCAGACATAACCGGCAAATATCTCACTACGTGGCTCGACGACTGGGTGTTTATTCCTGCAACATCCGCAGAGCGACTGCTCAAACAGTTCGGGACCGCTACGCTCAAGGGGTTCGGTCTTGACGGGATGCCGCTATCGATTATTGCGGCCGGTGCCGTCATGCATTACCTTGATATCACCGAGCATACCCGTACGGAACATATCACCCGTCTGCGCCGCATAGAGGCAGACCGTTATGTAAGGCTTGATAATTTCACCGTGCGCAATCTCGAGCTCGTGGGGAGCAACAGCCGTGACGGTAAATGCCTGCTGGATGTCATAGACCGCACCATAACCCCTATGGGAGCCCGTATGTTCAAGACCTGGATGCGGTTTCCTCTAAAAGATGTGGAGGAGATCAACGGCCGTCTTGACTGTGTGGAATATTTTTTCAGACATCCTGATGAACGTGATACGGTACGGGATATGCTGTCGACGGTGGGAGATATGGAACGTCTTATCTCCAAGGTCGCACAGCGGCGAGTATCGCCAAGAGAGCTGATACAGCTGCGCAATGCGCTGTCTGTCATCGAGCCAGTCAGGAAGTTATGCGAGTCTTCAGGACTACAGGTCATGGAGCGTATGGCCCGTTCTCTCGACCCCTGCGACACCGTGCGTGAGCGTATCTCCAGCGATATAGTGGAGGATGCTCCCGTCGCACTTAACCGTGGCGCTGTCATCAACCGTGGTGTCAATCGTGAGCTTGACGAGCTGCGTGATATTTCCAGCCAGGGTAAGGAATACCTTAACGGCATAGTACAGCGTGAGATAGCCGCTACCGGAATCACCAGTCTGAAGATCGGCTTCAACAATGTCTTCGGTTACTATATCGAGGTTACCAATACCCATAAGGACAAGGTCCCGTCGGAGTGGATACGCAAACAGACCCTTGTAAACGCCGAACGGTATATAACCGAGGAACTTAAGGAATATGAGAGCCGTATTCTCGGAGCTCAGGACCGCATAGAGGCTCTTGAGGCGAAACTGTACAATGATGTGGTCACTGCCGTGGCCGGAGCTGTGGCTCCTGTTCAGACTGATGCCAAGGTTCTTGCTTCCATCGACTGCCTGGCCGGTCTTACCGTTGCCGCTATCGAGAACCGTTATAATCGTCCTGTTGTCGACGATTCGCTCACACTCGACATTACCGACGGGCGTCATCCTGTAATTGAGCGTCAGCTTGATCCCGGTACCGAGTATATAGCCAACAGTGTCCGTCTTGACAATAACAGCACGCAGGTGATGATGATCACCGGTCCGAATATGTCGGGTAAGTCGGCTCTGCTGCGTTCGACCGCGCTGAATGTGCTTATGGCCCAGATGGGCAGTTTCGTTTCTGCCCGTGCGGCCCGCATAGGCATCGTCGACAAGATATTTACCCGTGTGGGTGCCAGCGACAATATCTCGCAGGGCGAGTCGACATTCATGGTCGAGATGACCGAAGCGTCTTCGATTCTGAACAATATGAGCGAACGCAGTCTCATACTCTTCGATGAGTTAGGGCGTGGCACTTCGACCTATGACGGTATTTCAATTGCCTGGGCGATAGTTGAATATATCCATCAGAGCCGTCAGCATCCCAAGACACTGTTCGCTACCCATTATCATGAGCTCAACGAGATGGAGAATACATTTGAGCGTGTCGTCAACTACAATGTGTCGGTGCGGGAGATTAACGGCAAGGTGGTGTTCCTGAGGAAACTGCAGCCCGGTGGCAGTGAACACTCGTTCGGTATCCATGTGGCTAAACTGGCCGGCATGCCCCGTGCCATAGTAGACCGTGCCAATGAGGTTCTGAAGCATCTCGAGGCCAATTCAAAGAACGCTGATGACGATATGGTTGTCAAGGCTCCGTCGAGCCGGGACATGGCGTCTATCGATGCTCCTGACGGCATGCAGCTGTCGTTCTTCCAGCTCGATGATCCGATTCTGGCTCAGGTGCGTGACGAGCTGCTCGGAATCGACATCAATAACCTCACTCCCATGGCGGCTCTCAACAAACTCAACGACATACGTTCGATCCTTACCGGCAAGTAGCATGCCGGTGAAGTCGTAGCGGCATGGCAACCATTAAATCGCAGATTGGTGTAGACCATCCGGGTGGAGATATTTAAACCGCAGATTACGCAAATTACGCAAATTTTTTTTGAGGACGGAATCGAACTTTTCCGATTTTCCTTATCATAATAATTTGCGCTTTAAATTTTTTGCGTAATTTGCGTAATCTGCGGTTTATTATTCTGCACATCAGGTTACGTCGGCTTTTAATTTTAATCTGCGTTTATCGTTCCTCCTTAACATAAACTCAGAACGCTTTCGATAGAAAGAATCTGCGCTTTCAATTCCTGTTGTTTCAGGCAATTTTTTAAAGAATAGAGGGGGATGGTCGTCATATATGTGATGACCTATATGTCCTGGAATATGATAAAAAAGATTTTTGTCTGTATTGTTGCGGGTGTAGTCTCTCTGCAGGCGTATGGCGAGACTGACTATACGCGGTATGTCAATACATTACAGGGTACGGATTCTGATTTCGGGCTAAGCCGGGGTAATACTTATCCCACGGCGGGCATGCCGTTCGGGGTACACTGCTGGTCGGCACAGACGGGCCGCAACGGTGACGGATTCAAGTATTGTTATTCGGCCGACAGGATACGTGGCTTCGCCCAGGCCCATCAATGCAGTCCCTGGGTCAATGACTATGCCGTGTATTCGTTCATGCCTGTAACAGGTGATCTGGTGGTGAATGAGGATCTGCGCGCTACGGGATTCAGTCATGACAATGAGATCGGTATGCCGCATTACTATAGCGTCAGACTGGACAATGGTATCACTGCCGAGATGGCGCCAACCGAGCGGGGTGTCCATATGCGTTTCAGCTATCCTGCCGGAAAGGATGCCGCGTGGCTGGTGCTTGACGGTTACACTGAGATGAGTTCAATACATATCGATCCCGAGCGGCGCACTGTAAGCGGATGGGTAAACAACCAGCGCTTCTTCAATGATTCCAAGAGTTACCGCAATTACTTTGTGGTGCAGTTTGACAGTCAGTTTGAGGAATGGGGCATGTGGGAGAATGTCAGTGACAGTATCATGCCGGGGTGTAGAGCCGGTATCGGCAAAGGGTATGGAGCATATCTGCGTTTCAAGTCCGGCAGCCGTGTACAGGCCAAGGCGGCTTCGTCATACATTTCGGCCGAGCAGGCCCGTTTCAATCTTGACAGTGAACTGGGCGGAGACCGCAATCTCGAGAGTACTAAGGAGCGTGGCCGCAAGGTATGGAACGCGTTGCTGGGCCGCATCAGGGTTGAGGGAGGAAGTGAGGAGGAAATGAGAACGTTCTATTCGTGTCTTTTCCGGGCCAATCTGTTCTCGCGTATGTTTTATGAACTGAAACCGGATGGTACGCCTTATTATTACAGTCCGTATGACGGTCTTGTCCATGAAGGGTATATGTATACCGACAATGGTTTCTGGGATACCTTCCGCTCTCAGTTTCCCCTGACGAATATACTTCACCCTACGATGCAGGGACGCTATATGAACGCCTTGCTTGACGCTCAGGAACAATGTGGCTGGCTGCCGTCATGGTCATGTCCGGGCGAGACCGGCGGCATGCTTGGAAACCACTCTATATCTCTTCTTACCGATGCGTGGGTCAAGGGGATACGCTCGTTTGATCCGGAGCGTGCTCTGAAAGCTTATGCCCACGAGGTTATGAACAAGGGGCCATGGGGAGGGGCTAACGGCCGCGCCGGCTGGAAAGAGTATTTCACGCTCGGTTATGTGCCTTATCCGGTATCCATGGGTTCTACTGCCCAGACGCTGGAGTATGCCTATGATGATTTCTGCGCGTGGCAGCTGGCGCGTATGACAGGAAATGCTCACTATATGAACGTGTTTGAACGTCAGATGTATAATTACCGCAACGTCTTTGACCCGGTCACCGGTTTCATGAGAGGCCGCGGTGAGGACGGAAGGTGGACCGAGCCGTTTGACCCGATGGAGTGGGGCGGCCCATATTGTGAGGGTAACGCATGGCATTATAACTGGTCGGTATTTCATGACATTCAGGGACTTATCAATCTGTATGGCAGTGATGAGGCGTTTGCGGCCAAACTCGACTCGGTATTCACGCTTCCATCGACGGTTATCCCCGGCACCTACGGCGGGATGATACACGAGATGACCGAGATGCAGCTTGCCGGCATGGGGCAGTATGCCCACGGCAACCAGCCCATCCAGCACATGCCGTATCTGTATTGTTATGCCGGCCAGCCGTGGAAGACACAGTACCGGGTGAGACAGATAATGAAGCGTCTTTACAATTCGTCGCCGAAGGGATTTCCCGGGGATGAGGATCAGGGTGGCATGTCGTCGTGGTATGTCCTGAGCGCCCTGGGTATCTATGCAGTCTGTCCGGGGACTGACCAGTATGTATTGGGCAGTCCTGTATTCCGTAAGGCGACAATCATACTGGAAAACGGTAACCGTTTTGTCATCGAGGCTCCTGCGAACAATCAGGAGAATGTCTACGTGAAGTCGGTCAGACTCAACGGACTTCCGTATGATCTGAATTATATTACCTATGACGATATCTCAGGCGGCGGTACGCTGACTTTCGAGATGTCGGCTGAGCCTGATTATATGCGCGGTATAGGAAAAGATACCGTACCGTTCTCTTTGTCAATGAAAAAATAAAAACATATACGATATGAAGAAAATTTTTTACCTGCTGATTGCGTTATCGACAGTCTCAGCTATGGCTCTTGACGGCGGGTATGCCTGCAGGGTCAATACGCTGATAGGCAACAAAGGTGTCGGCCTGACATCGGGGTATCTTTATCCCGGAGCTACTTACCCCTTCGGTATGGTGCAGTTTACGCCCACCTACTTTGCCAAGCGGGGCGGTTTTGTGATCAACCAGCTTAGTGGCGGCGGATGTGCCCACATGGGAAATTTCCCGACTTTCCCGCTGAAGGGAAAGCTGACAGTATCACCCGGCAACATTATCGACCACCGTGTCAATGTGACCGATGAGCGTGGACATGCCGGACTGTATCAGGCAAAGGTGCAGGACGATATCGACGCTTCCCTTACTGTGACCGAGCGTACCGGCATGGCTGAGTACCGATTCCCGGACAGCGAGCGTTACGGTACCGTGATCATCGGCGCCGGTATATCGGCTACTCCCATAGAGAATGCCGCCGTGGTAGTGACAGGTCCCAACTCCTGTGAAGGATATGCCATGGGTGGTAATTTCTGTGGCATAGAGACACCTTACCGGGTATATTTCGTCGCTGAGTTCAATGCCGATGCAGTGGAGTCAGGGATATGGAAGGATGAGAGTCTGCAGCCAGGCGCCCGGTTTGCCGAGGGCGCGCTGTCGGGAGTCTATTTCACTTTTGATCTTAAAAAAAGTCATACACTTGATTACAAGGTAGGTGTGTCGTATGTCTCGGTAGAGAATGCACGTGAGAACCTTAAGGCAGAGAATCCGGGATGGGATTTTGCATCTGTAAGTACCGCCGCCGAAAAGCGTTGGGATGAGTGTCTTGGACGAATTGATGTCAAAGGCGTGAATCCGGACCGTGTGGAACAGTTTTACACCCATCTGTATCATGCTCTTATACACCCCAATATATGCAGTGATGTCAACGGAGAGTATATGGGTGCCGATGACCGTGTGTACAGGACAAACGGCAGGCAATACACCTCGTTCAGCAACTGGGATACGTATCGCACTCAGATTCAGCTGTTATCTATGCTCGAGCCAGAGGTGGCCTCGGATGTAGTCATCTCACACCAGAAGTTTGCCGAACAGTCGGGCGGTGCATTTCCACGTTGGGTGATGGCCAATATCGAGACAGGTGTGATGCAGGGTGACCCCTCGGCCGCACTGGTGTCGAACGCGTGGGCTTTCGGCGCGCGCAATTATGATCCTCACAAGCTCCTGACAATCATGCGTAAGGGCGCTGAAGAACCTGGCGCCAGATCGCAGAATGTCGAGACGCGTCCGGGTCTCGGACAGTATCTTTCCAAGGGATATTATGATTCGTCGATACAGCTGGAGTATACCACAAGTGACTTCGCCATAGGGCAGTTCGCGCTGAGAGCCTGTGGCGATGAGTTCCTGAGCTGGCGTTACTTCGGTGTGGCACGGTCGTGGAAAAACCTTTTCAATCCCGAGACCGGCTGGCTGCAGAGCCGTAATGCCGACGGATCATGGCGTCCGCTCGATGCCGACTGGCGCGAGTCGACCTATCCCAATTACTTCTGGATGGTGCCTTATGACATCGGCGGGCTTGTCGGGATAATAGGCGGACCCGAAGAGGCTGAGCGCAGGCTTGACCATCTGTTCCGCAGGCTTGATGCGGGATATGGAGACGAATGGTTCGCGTGCGGTAACGAGCCGAGTTTCCAGATACCCTGGATATATAACTGGATAGGCCGGCCGTGGAAGACCCAGGCTATCGTGAACCGTATCATCAACGAGCAGTACAGCAGTGCTGTTGACGGATTGCCCGGTAACGATGATCTCGGTACTATGGGCGGGTGGTATGTCTTTGCATGCATGGGTATGTATCCGATGATACCTGGTGTGGGCGGATTCGCGCTCAATACCCCGATATTCGAGAATATAACAATTCATCTGGGTAACGGCAACGATATCAATATCAATGGAGGATCGGAGAAAAATATTTATACGACAGGACTGAGGCTGAATGGTATCCGGCATGACTGCACGTGGGTTGACTGGAGTGACCTTGAAAGCGGCGCGACACTGGATTATACGACATCGTCCGGACCAGACAGAAAATGGGGCACGGCAAAACTTCCGCCGTCATATAATTAATTATAATATAGAAGACAGAATGAATAATAAGACAATGCTGGGAGTGCTTGTCACAGGTCTGGCAATGGCCTCCTGTAATAGCGGTGACAAGCCTGAGGAATGGGCATTGACCGGCTTTGAGCGCGTGAGCGAAAGTCCGGTCCTTGCTCCTGATACGACTGTGAGGTTCATGTGTCCCATGCGGGGCGGTTCGGTGGCATGGATGGAGAGCGATGTATTCAATCCGGCGGCTGCCGTCAAGGGTGATTCGATAATCGTGCTATACAGGGCCGAGGACAATTCGGCTACCGGAATAGGGAGCCGTACGTCGCGTGTCGGTTATGCTTCGTCGGCTGATGGTGTGGATTTTGTGTGCAGGACATCTCCGGTGGTTTTCCCTGCTGATGATAACCAGAAGGAGTATGAGTGGCCCGGAGGCTGTGAGGATCCGCGTGTGGCTATGACAGAGGATGGTACGTACGTGATGTTCTATACCCAGTGGAACCGTAAGGTGCCTCGTCTGGCCGTCGCCACATCGGCCGATCTGGTGAACTGGGAGAAGCATGGTCCGGCGTTCGCCAAGGCTTATGACGGCCGGTTCGCCGACGAGTTTTCCAAGTCGGCATCTGTTGTCACGCGTCTTGACAATGACCGTCAGGTGATTGCAATGATCAACGGAAAATATTACATGTACTGGGGTGAGAAGTTTGTTAATGTCGCCACATCAGATAATCTCACCGACTGGACACCGATGCTTGACGGCAGTGGAGAACTGTTGCATGTGATGGATCCCCGTAACGGTTATTTTGACAGCGAGCTGACAGAGTGCGGCCCACCTGCCTTGCTTACCGACAATGGCATTGTCATGCTATATAACGGCAAGAACTCCGGCGGCGGGAACCGCGATATGCGTTACAACGCCAATACCTATTGCGGCGGTCAGGCTCTGTTTGACTCCGATGATCCGAGCCGTCTCATTACCCGTCTCGACGAGCCGTTCTTTAAACCGGAGGCGGATTACGAGAAGAGCGGCCAGTATCCTGCAGGTACCGTTTTCATCGAGGGTCTCGTACGATTTAACGGCGCGTGGTATCTGTATTACGGCTGTGCCGACTCACGTGTGGGAGTAGCTAAGACAAACCGATAACATTAACTATAGACATGAAAAAACTTATTATTTCGGCTCTTTTGTGGCCGATGGTCCTTGGCGGAGTACAGGCTCAGGACATCAAGCCGTTTAAAGAGGGAGACCGTGTGGTGTTCCTCGGGAACTCGATCACCGATGGCGGCCATTACCATTCGTATATATGGTTGTATTACATGACACGTTTCCCTGAAATGCGTCTTACGATGTTTAACGGCGGCATAGGCGGAGATACTGCCTATGACATGAACAAGCGTCTTGACAATGACATCTTCAGTAAAGATCCGTCGGTACTGGTGGTAACATTCGGCATGAACGATTCGGGCTACTTCGAATATAATGGAGACAATGCCGGGGAGTTCGGCGAGCAGAAGTATCAGGAGAGTACCGGTAACTTCGACAATATGGTCGAGCGTTTCAGGAGACTGCCGGATACCCGCATGATTATGGCCGGAACCTCGCCATACGATAATTTCGCGAAGATTCCCAACGACAACTTCAAGGATAAAAACAGGACCATACAGCGTATCGTCGACTATCAGATGTCTGTTGCCGATAAGCATGGCTGGGAGCATATTGACTGGAATCGTCCCATGGAGGCTCTGAACCGAAAGGGGCAGGAGGCGGACTCTTCATTCACACTGTGTGGAACCGATCGCATCCATCCTGACAACCATGGACATATGGTTATGGCTTATCTGTTTCTCAAGGCCCAGGGTATGGCCGGCAGGAAAGTCGCCGATATGGAGATAAACGGCAGTAAGGCTAAGGTTGTGAGGGAGGAGAACTGCAAGGTGAGCAATGTCGTCAGGAATGGCGGCAGGCTGACTTTTGATTATCTGGCTGACGCTCTTCCTTATCCTGCCGATACCATAGCCCAGGGCTGGAATATGTCTCATCCCCAGGCTGAGGCTTTCAGGATTGTGCCCTTTGTCGAGGAAATGAATCAGGAATTGTTGACGGTCACCGGACTGAAAGGTGATTACAAACTGTTTATTGACGGAGAGGAGATAGGCGAGTGGAGTGGAAAGGAGTTGGCCGGGGGTATCAATCTGGCAGAGATTTCACGTACTCCCCAGTATCAGCAGTCTCTGGCTGTGATGCATCTCAATGAGCGTCGTTGGGAACTGGAGCGTCAGACACGTGAGTATGTGTGGTGCCAGCATGGTTTCTTCCAGGAACGTGGTCTGCTCAATGCCAATAACCGTCATGCCATCGATGTGATGGATAGGGATCTGGAACAGAACGGCTGGATGAAGATGCGCCGTCCGGTCTATGCCGCTATGATGCACGAGTCTGTGCGTAAAGCTATGCATGACCAGATAGATCTTCTTACGGATGCTATCTATAGTGTTAACAAGCCGGTTGTCCGTCACTTTGAGCTTGTCCGGCAGTAATGATTGTCTCTGATCTATAATTACAGAATACGGGCGCTGTCCATAATACGGATAGCGCCCGTATGCTGTAATATCTCTGGTTCAGGTCTGTCTTTTACTCGGGAAGAATGACGGTGCATTTTGCCACGCGGTTCCAGTTGTTGGTGTCGAACAGGTGTCCTACACCTTCGCCTGTGGCCTCGATATCATCGGCGGGGATACCTTCCTTGACGAGTGCTTTTTTTACGGCTTCGGCACGCTTTTGGGCCAGTACCCTGTTGAAAGCTATGCTGCCGTCCTGTGAAGCGTAACCAAGTACCTGTATCTTCGCTCCTTTGTTCTCTCTGGCCGTCTTGGCAAGCATCCATATGTTCGGTTTCTGGTTGGCCTGTATTGTCGAAGAGCCGATATTAAAGAATATGTAGCGTATGTTGTTGAGATCGCGGACAACGGTCTGTACACGGGACTGGCTAAGGCAGTCCTCCAGTTCGCGCTCTTTGGCGGCAAGTGCTGTCTTACAGGCTTCATCTTCGGCCTTACAGCCGGCAAGTTCGGCTCTGAGACGGTTGATCTCGCTGTTCAGCGCATCTATCTCATCCTGATCATAAGGTCTTACAATTACAAACGAGTGTGTGCCGTTGCTGTTACCGAAGTGATAGGTGATTCCTGCCGTGACTTCGAAAGATGCGAAGTTGGAATCGTATATCGCTGACATTCCGCGGTTTGTCTCTTCGGTATGGGCGCCCATGTTCCACAACATCCGTGGCATCAGCGATACGGTCCACTGTTTCTTGCATCCGAAGTTGATGTTGAAGTTCAGACCGGCACGTGTGCCCCAGGTATTCCCGTCTTTGTCAATTTTTTTGGGTAGTAGCTGTGTAGCCAGCCCACTCCGGCCACACCTTCGAGCTCAAACAGACGTGGAGATCCCTTATAGCTGCCGAATGCATTCATGAAGTTTACCGCACCATATATGCCAAGATATTGGTCGTCAAATGTATTGGGGCTTGGCAGGTCATACCATCCGGATGTGTTTATGCCCCATCCGGCCTCGATTCCGAGTCCCAGCACAGGGGTGATCTGCTTTCGCAGGTCTGCGCCTACCACGCCACGTGCACGTTTCCAGTAAGAACCGCCGTTGAATGGTGAAGCAAATCCTCCCTTAACACCAATCGACCAGTTGTCTGAGAACTTACTGCCCTGGACAGTAGTCTGAGCCTGAACTGTCGACAGTCCAAGCATCATCGTTGCGATTAAGAGTATCTTTTTCATTATATATTGAAGATTGGTTGATAATCAGCTGTTTACTTGTAAAGCTAAACTTTACCGACTACAAAATTAAATATTTTAACTTTAATAAACAAAAATTTTGCAAGTTTTCATAGACTTTCGTATATTTGACTCACATAATTGCCTCCGGCACCGCGCACCGGCCTTGCGGCCGACGATCGCTATTATGTTTCATCGAATATTCTCCGTATATTTGTAATCCATATCATACAGTTATATGTCCAATATCCCGATTATATGCATGAGACTCTCTGTGATGGCTGTCTTTTTCATGGTCTGCTGTTCCGTGCAGGCCCGTACGGGCC
Organism: uncultured Muribaculaceae bacterium; assembly: GCA_910584665.1. Lineage (GTDB taxonomy): Bacteria > Bacteroidota > Bacteroidia > Bacteroidales > Muribaculaceae > JAAVFS01. The sequence continues at coordinate 49,874 of CAJUBL010000001.1, forward strand.
AAAATGCTTCCGATTCTCTTCTGCGGGCTCTTGACCAGGCGGTCGCCAACCGCGGGGTGTATCTGCAGGAGCGATCCAGACAGATTGCCGAACTCAAGGCTAAACTGCCGTCGCTTACGTCCGATCGTGAGATTTACGACTGTAACACACAGATAGCCGATTGTTACGAGTCGTTCGTAAGTGATTCGGCAAAAAAATATCTTAACGAAAATCTTCTGATAGCCACACGTCTGCAGGACCGTGACCGTATATTGGAAGCTCGTATACGTCTGGCTCTGATCTATGCCATGAATGGCTTTTTCATGCAGTCGCGTGATATATTCGACTCGGTTGACTATAATTCGCTTCCATGGCATCTTAAAGCGCGTTACTGCTGGGCCAGGCTCAAGTTTCTGGACAATCTTACGATAAGCACCCATGAGCAGTCTGAGAAAGATCAGTATCGTTATGAGAACCTTGCGTTGCGCGATTCGCTGATAGGGATCTTCGAGCCGGGTACTGATCTGCACCGAAAGGAGGTGGCGGCGCGCTGCCGTGAACAGGGTGATTACCGTACGGCTCTGTCAATCTATAAAGAGCTGTATGATAAGCTTAATCCCGACAGTCACGAGGCCGCCATGATTGCCAAAGGTCTTGCCGATCTTTACGGGCTTACTGGCGATGAGGTTCTGCAGAAGCACTATCTGCTCATATCGTCTATCGCTGATATCAAGATGGCTGTCAAGGAAAACGAGTCGTTGCTCGCTCTCTCGGAAATGCTGTATGCTTCGGGTGAGATTGACCGTGCATACAGTTATATGCGTGTCGCTCTTGAAGATGCCAACTTCTATAACTCGAGTTTCAAGAATTCGGTGATAGCTCGTATATATCCGATTGTGGAGATGTCGTATATAGAGCGTCTCAATGCCCAGCAGCATAGACTGAGACTTGTGGCCGGAATCATAGTGCTGCTGTTTGTCGTAATGATAGTGGTGGCGCTGATGCTGTTGAAACAGAGACGTGCGGTGTCACGATCCCGTGATGAGCTTGCGCGAGTGAACCACCGTCTCGAGCGGACGTCGGTCAAGCTGGCTGAGGCCAACCTGATACGTGAACGATATGTGGGTTATTTCATGCACCAGTGTTCGCTGACTGTCGACAAGCTTGATAAGTTCCGTATCAACATCAACCGCAAGCTCAAGGCCAACCGTACCGATGAGGCTTATGTGATGTCGTCGCGCCCTCTGGAGAAGGAACTTGAGGAACTGTATATAAATTTTGACAGGGCGTTTCTTAATCTATATCCCAATTTTATCGACGAGTTCAACAGCCTGCTCCGACCTGAGGCCCGTTTTAATCTGCCAAAAGACCGGCTTAACACACCGGTGCGTATTTTCGCTCTGATACGTCTGGGTATAACCGATATGGGTCAGATTGCAGGATTTCTTCATTATTCTGTCCAGACTGTATATAATTATAAGAGCAAGGTCCGTAAGACTTCGGTTCTTACTCCTGAGGACTTTGAGGAGAAGGTAAAGAAGATAGGGACGCTTGCCGCTCAGTAGGACACATAGGTGTCAGTGTGTACAAAAAAACGCGAGGAATATTGTCTCCTTGCGTTTTTTTGTATTATATCTGTTACCGGTCGTATCCCCGGATTCAGCTGATGATGTCGAAGCCGGTGTAGCGGCGCAGGCATTCGGGAATCACGATGCCTTCTGGAGTCTGGTTGTTTTCCAGCAGGGCGGCCATGATACGTGGCAGGGCGAGAGCCGAGCCGTTGAGTGTGTGGCACAGGCGGGTCTTTTTGTCTTCACCACGGTATCGACACTTCAGGCGGTTGGCCTGATATGTCTCGAAATTTGATACGGACGATACCTCGAGCCAGCGTTTCTGTGCGGCCGAGAAAACCTCGAAGTCGAATGTGATGGCTGATGTGAAACTCATGTCACCTCCACACAGACGCAGTATGTGCCAGGGGAGACCGAGTTTGTCAAGCAGGGACTGTACGTGGTCTTTCATCTCCTCGAGAGCGGCGTATGAGTTTTCTGGTTTCTCGATGCGTACGATTTCGACCTTGTCAAACTGGTGCAGACGGTTCAGACCGCGTACGTCCTTGCCGTAGCTTCCGGCTTCACGGCGGAAGCATGCCGAGTACGCACAGTTCTTGACCGGTAGCTGGGCGTCGCTCAGTATGACGTCCCGGTAGAGGTTTGTGACGGGTACCTCGGCGGTGGGTATAAGGTAGAGGTTGTCGACTTCGCAGTGGTACATCTGTCCTTCTTTGTCTGGGAGCTGTCCTGTTCCGTATCCTGATGCCTCGTTTACGACATACGGGGGTTGTATCTCGAGGTATCCTGCTTCGCCGGCCTGGTCAAGAAAGAACTGAATGAGTGCCCGTTGCAGGCGTGCACCCTTGCCTGTGTATACCGGGAACCCTGCACCGGTTATCTTGACACCGAGGTCAAAGTCTATCAGGTTGTATTTTTTTGCCAGATCCCAGTGCGGAAGGGCGTTCTCCGGGAGATCAGGCATGGGACCGCCGGTTTTCTCCACGATATTGTCGGCGGCTGTGCGGCCTTCCGGCACCATGTCACACGGCAGATTGGGAATGGTGAGCAGTATATCCCGGATAGCTCGTTCGGTTTCTGACAGACGGTCGGCAAGCAGTTTCTGCGATTCTTTGATGGAGGCGACAGCAGCCTTGGCGGCTTCGGCTTCCTCGCGTTTCCCTTCTTTCATGAGGCGGCCTATCTCGGCGGCTTTTCTGTTGAGTTCTGCGGCCTGATTGTCGTTGTTGAGCTGCAGTTCACGGCGGGCCGTGTCGAGGGCGAGCACGCTCGCGATCGGCTCTTTGCCGTCAAAACCCTTGATGCCCAGTTTTTTGATCACGAGCTCGGGATTTTCCTTGATTTGTTGTATTGTAAGCATTGTTTAAGTGTTTTTGACGTTGTGATATCCCGATCCTGAAAGGATGCACCGGAGGGGGTTATCTGCTGAGTAACTCTTTGACTCTGGCTGAGATGGCGCGCCCGTCGGCAAGTCCGGCCAGTTCCTTTGTCGCTGTTCCCATGACTTTGCCCATCATGGCCGGGGATGTGGCTCCTACACGTGCGATGATCTCCTGCAGGCGGGCTGTGAGCTCATCCTCAGATAATTGTTTTGGGAGATATTCCTCGATTACCGCTACCTCGGCGAGTTCGTTCTCGGCGAGTTCCGGACGGGACTGCTCGCTGTATATGGCCGCACTCTCACGGCGTTGTTTGGCCATCTTTACGAGGATGCGTGTGGCAGCCTCGTCGGTCAGGGTGCCGTCGGCGCCTTTTGCTGTCCTGGCCTCGAGAAACTCTTTCTTGATTCCGCGCAGAGCCTCGAGTCTCACGCGGTCTTTTGCCAACATGGCCTTCTTTATGTCGGCCGATATTGTATCGAATAAATCCATGATCAAGTGGTTTTACTTTGAGTGTGCAAATTTAGTGAGAATATTGCAATGTAAGTATAAATTATAGCTAATTTTGCAGTGTGAAAATCAAAAAAAGATGACAGGAACCGTTATAAATGATATTGTGGTGAGCCGTGAGGTGGCCGACCTGCTCGAGAGCGAGGCTGCGCGTATCAATTCGCCGGCTTTCATAGCCGATGATCCGGTGCAGTTCCCCCGCCGCTATTCCGCTCTGCCTGATATCGAGATCGCATCGTTGCTGTCGGCGACCATAGCCTGGGGCAACCGTAAGATGATATGCCGTGACTGTGACCGTATGATGTCGATGATGGATTCGTCTCCCTATGCGTTCATGATGGACGGAGCGTACGAGTCGCTGGATCCCGATGCCAATGTCCACCGCACGTTCTTTAACCGTAATCTGCAGTATTATCTGAGGGGGCTTCGCTCGATATACAGCCGTTATCCCTCGCTGGCCGACTGGGCGCGTCATCAGGGCGTGGCCTGTATGGAGGCGCCGGCATGGGAGTTTACATCACGTCTGCAGTATGAGTTCATGGCTGCCGGTAACGGCTGTGCCGACAGCCGTTGTCTGCCGCAGAATCTCGACAAGACGGCTCTGAAACGTATCAATATGGCTTTGCGATGGCTTGTAAGGGATGACGGTATCGTCGACATGGGTGTATGGGATTTTCTGAAGCCTTCACAGCTGTATATACCGCTTGACGTACATGTCGGCAATGTGTCGCGCTCACTTGGATTGCTGACACGGAAGCAGGATGACCGTCGTGCTGTCAATGAACTGACCGCAGTGATGCGTACTCTCCGTCCTGAGGATCCGGTAATCTACGATTATGCGCTTTTCGGTATCGGCATAGGGTGTAAATATTAGGCCGGTTTTTTCAGCCTCGTTGTCTCTGTGCGCCTTGGTGTGATCAGAAATCGCTGAACAGTTCAGGCTTGATTACTATGCCTACGCGTAGCTGTGAGTGGAATTTGTTGTATTCCAGAAGGCCCTCTCCGTATCCGTTGTAGTATTGCATGAACAGAAACTGGTTCTGGGTGCGGCTCAGACGGAATGCCAGTTCGACAATCGTGTTGTAGTTGAAGATGTTCCACGTCTTGCGTCTGACGAGGACCACGCTGCCGCTCCACCGTCGGTTGTTGCTGAGTACCGAGGTGCCTATCTGGTATATGCCGCTGTATTTCAGTATGTCCTTATTGTTGACGCCGTCAACGATGGGTATCCATACTTTGCCGTGCACCATCAGGTTGTTGTCGATTATTATGTTGGCCCCAAGCGAGACTTTGTTCCAGGAACGGGACCAGATGCTGTCGCGTCCGTTGCTTTCGTGCTCGATCTGGAAGGTCAGTTTGCCTATGTACCGTCCTTTTGAAAACAGAGGTTTTGCCAGTCCGAGACCCGGGTTGAAGTTGAGGTCGGTCATGGGCATGGAGTTTTCGAGAATATTCCAGAACACTTTCTGGGTATAGTAAAGGTATAGATATGTGCCCCCCGGCAGAGTCGACTTTGTGAGTTTCTGGGCTATGGAAACCTGAAACTTGACATTGGTGTTCTGCTTTGTCACCTTTTGTCCGATAGCCGGGCCGAAGATAAAGTAATTGTCTTTGTAGAGTCCGAAGTATGGACCTTTGTCGAAAGCGCGTCTCACGCTGTCAGCATTGATTTTTGCCTCGTCCCGTATAGGAACTATCTGTCCCGAAGCCTGAATGACGCCGAGCAGAGTTATGATTGAAATAATGATGTGACGAATTCTCATATGTATTCTGTGGCAGGGTGTGCGTTCTGTTAAGCCCGGTAGGTTACGGGACTCCAAAGTTATGACAATTCTGTGGATTATTTTGTTCAAAGTATGTGCCGGATGGAGTATGATGTGGTCGTAAAGGGAACAGCCCGATACCTCTCGATCGGGGGTACCGGGCTGTCCGTTATATGAGTAATTCGGTGGATGATCAGCCGTTTACTTTCTTCATGTGAGCGATGAGGTCAAGCACTTTGTTAGAGTAGCCGATCTCGTTGTCATACCATGAGATAACCTTTACGAAAGTGGGGGTGAGCTGGATGCCGGCCTTTGCGTCGAAAATCGAGGTGAGGGGGCAACCGAGGAAGTCGCTCGAAACGACAGCGTCCTCAGTGTATCCGAGGATACCCTTGAGTTCGTTCTCTGAAGCTTCCTTCATGGCGGCGCAGATCTCCTCATAGGTGCAGGGCTTTGCAAGGTTTACGGTGAGGTCGACAACCGATACGTCAAGAGTGGGGACACGCATTGACATGCCGGTGAGTTTGCCGTTGAGCTCGGGGATGACTTTGCCTACAGCCTTTGCAGCACCGGTAGACGAGGGGATGATGTTGCCCGAAGCGGCACGGCCACCGCGCCAGTCCTTCATCGAGGGACCGTCAACGGTCTTCTGGGTAGCGGTTGTAGAGTGAACGGTAGTCATGAGGCCTTCAACAACGCCGAACTTGTCGTTGAGAACCTTGGTGATGGGAGCCAGACAGTTGGTGGTGCAGGAAGCGTTCGAAACGAACTGTGTGCCCTTAACATATGACTCGTGGTTTACACCGCATACGAACATGGGGGTGTCGTCCTTTGAGGGAGCTGACATAACAACGTACTTGGCACCGGCCTCGATGTGGGCCTGAGCTTTCTCCTTTGTGAGGAAAAGGCCTGTCGACTCGACAACGTACTCTGCACCTACAGCGCCCCATGCGATCTCGGCGGGGTTCTTGCATGCGGTAACACGGATGTGCTTGCCGTTTACGATGAGTTCGCTCTTCTCCAGGTCGAAGCTTACCTCGCCGTCGAAGCGACCGTGCATTGTGTCGTACTTGAGCATGTAAGCCATGTAGTCAACAGGAAGAAGGTCGTTGATAGCAACTACCTCGATATCGTCACGCTTAACTGAAGCGCGGAACACGAAACGACCGATACGGCCAAATCCGTTAATACCAATTTTTGTCATGATACAATATTATTAATTAGTTTATATTGGGTTGTTTACTGACGTTTTTACCCTGACCTGACGGTCAGGTTCTTTTTAGCCGACGCAAAATTACTAATTATTTCATTCACTTGTATATATTGAATAAAAAAATTAATGAAAAATTTCGTTAATCGGGTGTTCTGAGACGGATTGTCTGAAAAATAAGAGAAACATATTTTTTCCGGCCGATGCGGCATGGAGCTGTTTACATCTGTTTAAAAAAACATGCAGATAGGTGTGTATAAACAAAATATTCTTAACTTTGCACGATTATTGACAAACCAATCTACATGGCACAGATAAAGATAGCAGCTATAATGCGAGCCGGAGCATTCTCTCCCAACCACATCGCCAACGATGCAAGCATACTGAGCAACGTTGCCGAGCAACTGCGTCGCCGTGGCTGTGAGGTAAATGTATACAGTGAGGAGCAGCTTAATGCCGGAGCGGTTACCGAGCCGGTTGTCATCAACATGTGCCGTGAACAGAGATCGCTGCGTGTGCTCGGGGAGATGCAGCGCGATGGTGTGACCGTTGTCAATTCGCCGGCCGGTATAGCCGACTGCATACGTGAGCGCCAGACGCGCATCCTTATAGGGAGCAATATTCCGTTTCCCGAGAGTGTCATCACGAGTACCGATGTTGTCATAAAGGACGAACTGAAGCGTCGCGGTATTGACAAATGCTGGATAAAGCGGGCCGATAATTATGCCATGCATAAGGAGGATGTGTCGTATGTTCGGACGCCCCAGGAGGCTCAGGAGGTGCTTCAGGAGTATTTCCTGAGGGGTATCACCAGGGCGGTGATCTCGCGTCATGTCAAGGGTGATATAGTCAAGTTCTACGGTGTGCAGGGTAGTTCGTTCTTCCACTGGTATTTCCCATATGATCCGGACCATCATATCGATATTTCCGATGCCGGCCGGTCCGGCCGTATCGAGACAGATCTGAAGAGTATCTGTTCCCAGGCTGCCGCCGAGCTCAATGTCATGGTCTATGGCGGTGATGCTGTCATAGATGCCGATGGGAATATCACCCTCATAGATTTCAACGACTGGCCCAGTTTCGCTCCCTGCCGTGCTGCGGCGGCCACAGCGATAGCCAAGGCGGTGATGGCCATGGTCAAACCACGTCGCCGGACATCATCATCAGGATCAGCAGTGTAACACGGTTACCGCGTATATATCTACGGAAAGATGAGTAATGCAAGCAAAATAGCCGACAAATTTATCAACGGGGGTGGTATTTTCACTTTCATCAGATCGTCATTGTCGTCACAGGTAGCGTCATGGATAGACATGGGCGGCAGTATAGGTCTGGTGGCTCTGGGTGTGAGCGAGTGGCTTGCTACGCCCGTCGGAGCTGTTCTGGGCGGTATTGTCAACTGCTGTATTAACTATAAGTTCACATTCCACGCCAGTGATTGTTCCGTCAAGGCGGTGGCGGTCAAATATGTTCTTATATGGCTTGGCAGTGTGCTGTTCAATACCGTCGGTACGTCGTTGCTGGCTAATGTTCTGGACAGCTGGCATATACTGGAGTCGATAGGATTTACTACCGTGGGTAGTTTCGCTGTTGCCCGAGTCATAGTGTCACTTGTGGTTTCGCTTGCCTGGAACTTTCTGATGCAGAAAACTTTTGTGTACCGTCGCCGCGAGAAATTTGATCCTTATGCCATACGTCTGGTCGACCTTTTGGGCCGGCTTTCGGGCTGTAGGCGCGACGGGTCGGTTAAAACTACGAAATAGTCACTAAATCACCTATAATCTATAAACAGAACGTATACAATTATAATGGGAAACAGTATTTTCAAGAAAAAACGTGACGGGTTGCAGCAAGGTATCTATGTTGTGATCAATCCGTTTGTCAGGTTTTTGATCAGGATGGGAGTGACCCCCAACATGGTCACCACGATAGGATTCTTAGGCAACCTTCTTGCTGCCGCAATGTTTGTTTATGCCGGAGTGATCCATCGTCGCGAACTGTCGCTTGATATCGACGACCAGTACCAGTTCGGCTGGATAGGCTGGGGGGGCGGTATACTTATCCTTTTCTCTGTATTTGATATGCTTGACGGGCAGGTGGCACGTCTTGGCAAGATGCAGTCGACTTTCGGAGCCATGTATGATTCTGTTCTGGACCGTTACAGCGAGCTTGTGACCCTCGGCGGTCTTACCTTTTATTTCCTTGAACTGCAGACCGACGCTCTCGGTGAGATCGGAGCTCTGATAACGTTCATAGCCCTGATAGGTTCGATTATGGTAAGCTATGTGCGTGCCAGAGCCGAGGGGCTTGACATAGAGTGTAAGATAGGCCTGATGCAACGTCCGGAGCGTGTGGTCATAACGAGCCTTGCAGCTCTTGCTACCGGTATAGTCGGCAAGACGGTCGATATGGAGACATTCAACGCCCTGTATATTCTTATAGGCGGAATGGCGGTCATCGCAGTCTTTGCCAATATCACTGCTTTCGCCCGTATCAACCACTGTCGTCGCGAACTACGGCGTCTTAAGAAATGAGAGAGCTACGTATCGCCCGAGGTTTTCCTGCATTCCGTGAGGGGCTGATTATGGCAGTGGCGCTCACGCTGTGGCTTGTAGTGACGGCTATGTTTGTCGGCTTCAGGCCGGAGCACCTCTACCTTGCTGTTCTTATCGCCGTGCTGTTCTTTGTGACAGGGGTTACCCGCCGCATGGTGGTCGCTCTGTTGCCGTTCATAGTCTTCGGTATATCATATGACTGGATGAACATCATACCGAACTATGAGGTGAACAGTGTGGATATCGAGGGGCTGTACCGTAACGAGAAGGCGATCTTCGGCATCACTGTACCAGGCGGTTCAGTGACACCAAATGAATTCTTCAGGTTGCATAATGCTCCCTGGGCGGATTTTCTGGCAGGGGTGTTTTATCTGTGCTGGGTTCCGGTGCCTATACTCTTCGGCCTGTGGCTTTACTTTGACCGTCAGGAGCGGGTATACCTTCATTTCGCCCTCGTATTCCTGTTTGTCAATCTGTTAGGTTTTGCCATATATTATATACATCCGGCGGCACCGCCATGGTATGTCGCAAAATACGGTACAGAGTTTATTGCCGGGACGCCGGGTGATGTGGCCGGGCTGGGACGCTTTGACCAGATGACGGGGTGGGCTGTATTCGATGGACTGTATGCCCGCAATTCCAATGTTTTTGCCGCGCTTCCGTCGCTTCACTCGGCCTATATGTTTATAGCGTTCATCTATACGTTCAGGGCTGATTGCCGGATGTGGCTGAAAGTGCTTTTCGGAGTGATAACGATGGGTATATGGTTTACGGCTGTATACTCAGGTCATCACTATCTCATTGATGTCATCTCCGGAATAGGGACTGCGCTTGCAGGAATAGTTCTGTTTGAGTTCGGGTTAATGAAAATCGGCGCGTTCAGGCGCTTTGTCGACAATACATATTGTAATTATATTAAAAAATGAGCAAAGATATAAAGGTGGGTATCACTCACGGTGACATCAACGGTATAGGTTATGAGGTGATTCTTAAAACCCTTGAGGATAACCGTATTCTTGAATTGTGTACTCCTGTGGTATACGGTTCGGTCCGTGCAGCCGGTTTTTACCGTAAGGGGCTTGAACTGGGTAACATACCGTTCTCCGTCATAGATAATGCCGGTCAGGCACATTGTGATGCGAACAACATTATAAATGTGGTGCCTGAGGATGTGAAGATAGAGCCCGGTGTACCGACTCCCGAGTCCGGGAGTGCGGCATTCGCGGCTCTTGAGCGAGCCGTGACCGACCTCAGGACCGGTGATATAGATGTTCTTGTGACAGCTCCGATAAATAAAAACACTATTCAGAGCGATGATTTCCATTTTGCCGGTCATACCGAGTATCTTGCAGACCGTGCCGGTGGTGATGCCCGGGCACTGATGATTCTGTTCAATGACCGTCTGAGGGTTGCTCTTGTCACCACACATTGTCCGATCGCCGATGTTGCCAAGGGTATTACCGTTGAAAGTGTAAAGGAAAAGCTTGAGGATTTCTATCTGTCGCTGGAGAAAGATTTCGGGCTCAGCCATCCGCGTATCGCAGTTCTTGCTCTGAACCCGCATGCCGGTGACGGCGGCGTTATCGGTGATGAGGAGCAGAACATAATATGTCCGGCTATAGAGCAGGCACGCAAATGTGGTGTCAACTGTTACGGTCCATATCCGGCCGATGGTTTTTTCGGTGCCGGGCAATATCTTAAGTTTGATGGTGTGCTGGCCATGTATCACGATCAGGGACTCGCTCCGTTCAAGACACTCGCAATGACCGGCGGTGTTAATTTTACGGCCGGACTGCCTTTTGTGCGTACGTCGCCTGATCACGGCACCGGTTATGATATCGCCGGAAAGGGGGAGGCCAGCGAGGAGTCAATGCGTGAGGCCATATATGCCGCTATAGATATATACCGCAATCGTGCCCGCTATGAGGAGTCGCACCGCAATCCGTTGCGTCGTCAGTATTTTGACAGGAGCAAGGATAACGTGGTTCTGGACCTTACAAAGGAATCATGATTGGGGCCGGGGTCTACAGGAGGCGGTGATCTGACCGGTCGGATATTTACCAAATTACCTACTCTGATTGTGGAAATTGCATGTCATAAAGCCTGAAAACAGCTGATTTTCAGGCTTTGTTTTTTATCGGATGTTGCATTATACCTAATTATATATCTACCAAAGCCAATTGTCGGGTAAAAACGGAATTAATTTTGTGATGTTCCATAGCGTGAAGCCGGAACATATAAAATCACATTATTAATTTAAATCGATATCGATGAAAAAATTTTACTTGAAGAAGTCGGCTATCGCAGCCGCATTGTCAGCGGTTCTTTTGGGCGTGGTATCATGTGGTCTTGCTTTTACCGAGATTACATTCAGCAGTCATTCGGTAGAACAGGGCAAGAGTGTTACCATTACCGCCAAGTTTGAGCGTCCTAACGATGAATATCAGAATAATGAGAACATCTGGGTGTATTATGGTGTCAGGGTTCCTGAGGACTGGTCTACAGCCGAGATGCCCAAAATAGTGGATATTACAGAGTATAACGGGGCTGTATTAAATACAGAGGAGTATGAACTTGAAGAGTCGGCATTCTATACAAAACTGATGGAGGTGTCTTATCCTCGCGAGGGATATAAGTGGATAGGCTACCAGTCGAAAGAAGTCAAATCGGTCTATGGTCAGCCGGCTACCGCTACTCTGGTACTGAATGCCGGTCAGACATTAGGCTCGTATGAGATTGATTTTATTGCAGGCAGTTCAAAATCTGCTCCTGCCGAGATGCTTGATGCTAACGGAGATCTGAACTATGAGATTGTATTCAGTTATACTGATGAACAGAAGTATATAAACGGACAGCAATATAAGGTTTATCAGGAGTATCTTGCGAATGCCTCGACATTGTCAAACGATGAAATCGATGCACGTAAGTTGGCTTTAAGCCATATCACGGTGGGTGGATTGCCTATAAGTCCGATGGATATATCCAATGTAAATCCGGAATTTGACCGTCATGTTGATGTTGTTATCAATACCGGTGTGGATGATGTCACGGCTGATGTGCAGGATGTTGAGGTCAATGTTGTTGCCGGTGGCATTGAGGTTGAGGCCGAGGGTGCTGTGGCTACAGTCTGCAATCTCTCTGGTGCGATTGTCGGGAGCGTGGCTGTCAACGGTGTATCGCATATATCCGTCAGCAACGGACTGTATGTTGTGAAGGTGCAGACACTCAAGCATGTAACCTGTACCAAGGTTGTCGTTAAATAAGTTTTTCAGTCTGAAATATCTGATATACAGAGCGCTCCGGCTACCCGTCAAGAGGTTCCCGGAGCGTTTTGTTTATTGTGGATGAAGGCGGTGTGGCGGAATTACCTGACCATGCCTACGGCACGTACTATTGATGTCGGGTTCAAGGGGTCGTTGACGATGATAGATATGCGGCCGTTCAGTATCTCTGACGGTATCGCCATCGGGTCGACGGTGACGTGTACCGTCGCTTCTTTGCCCTTTTTCAGCTTTTCGGCTGTGGTGGTGACTGTGATACCGGGATCGGTGGTATAGACGCGGCGCACGAGCATGGTGCTCCTGCCTGAATTGCGGAACGTGAAACTGCGTGTCACCGGGCCTCCGTTGCGGTCGAGTTCGCCGAATTCGAGAACGCTGTTGCCGATGTCAATAGCAGGGGCCTCACGGCGCTGGCCTGGTGTAAGGCGGGAGAAATCTTCGTCAACGATGGCTATCATGTCGATCTTTACGGGCTCGTCCAGTGGCGAGGCCTGTAGCATAAGGCTGTCGGTGAAGATGCCATACATGTATTTTTCCGGTACAAAATACAGTGTGTAGGTAACCTGTTCTCCGGGACCGACAGTCGGTGTGCCGGTGTTGATTCTCAAACCCCGGGGTATGTAGGTCCATTGCGGAGAAAGCGAGTCAGTGGTGGCGTTGTAGACTTCAAGAAAGGAGGTTTTGCTCTTGCCTCGTAAAACCTCACCGAGCAGTATGTTGTCGGAGCGCAGTTTGATTGCGCCTGCATCGATAGGGTACCGTCCCCGCAGTGTGTTGCTGGAACCGATAACAACACCGCGTATGAGTAATGTCTGGCGGGGACGCTCTGTGTTGAAATCGACGTAGACTTTCTTGCCGAAGCGGCCGGGGCGCCCTATGGGGTTGTATGTGACCTCGACATAGCCGGTGTCTCCCGGTTCGACAGGGGTCTTGGTGTAGAATGATGATGTACAGCCGCAGGTGGCGCGTGAGGCTACTATCGAGAGCGGTTCATCGCCGGTGTTGACGTATGTGAAGCGGCACCTTACTGTCCCGTCATTCTCGTCGAATGCGCCGAAGTCATGTTCCTGTTTGAGAAATTTCACTTCGGGTCCGGCCGCGAGGATGGATGTGGCGCCGGCAAGGAATACACTCAGAGTTATGGCCGTAAGTTTCATTGCTGTGCTGGTATTACGACACCGCTGATCTTGAGATTTACTTTCTTAGGGTGTTTTGCATTGGTGCGCACACGTACCGACTTGGTGAACTCTCCCGGTCTGCCTTTGGGAAGGTATGTTATTCTGATGATCCCGGTTTTGCCGGGGGCAATGGGTTTCTTGGGAAATTCGGGACGTGTACAGCCGCAACTGGCGTTGGCGGAAATTATGACGAGCGGTTCGTCTCCTGAGTTTGTGAATTCGAACTCACAGGATACAGGATCGCCGTCTTCCCTGATGTTGCCGAAGTCATGGGAAGTACTGTTAAATTTAATGCCTGGTTCTCCGGCTGTTGCGACAGCCGGTATGAGCATCATGGCCGTCAACAATGATGTGATGATTTTTTTCATATTATATTCACTTGGTGTCAACAGAGACTTGCGGGGTTCGTTGATACGGTATGCCGCGTCTCTGTTATAACAACTGATATGGCATTTGTGTTTATTCCTGTCCGCGGATGCGTTCTCTGCCGGCAAGCATGCCGCAGGCGGCCATTATGTCCTCGCCGCGCGAGGTCCGTATTGTCGCTATGAATCCTTTATCGTTGAGGCGGTCACGGAACGTTTCCATTATTGCTGCGGACGACGACTGAAGGGTGCTGTCGGGGATGGCGTGGAAACGGATGAGGTTGATGCGGCAGTCAAGACCACGCAGGAGCCGTGCGACAGCGTCGGCATGCCTGAGGTCGTCGTTGACGCCTTTCCACATTATATACTCGAATGACAGTCTGCGCTGATGGCTGAAGTCATATTGCCGGAGAAGTTCCACGACCTGTGTGGCGGGGTATGCCTTCTCGACCGGCATCAGGGATGCGCGTTCGGCGCTGTGCGGGGAGTGCAGGCTTATGGCAATGTGGACCCTGGTGGTGTCCATCAGGATTTTCAGTTCCTTCATCCGGCCTATTGACGAGACTGTGATGCGCTTGGGGCTCCAGGCCATTCCCCATGGCGATGTGAGTATCTCAATGGCCGTGAGGACGGCATCAAGGTTGTCCATCGGTTCGCCCATGCCCATGAACACGATGTTGGTGAGGCTGTCGCTCTCGGGTATCGAAAGTATCTGGTTGATGATTGCCGCGGCTGTCAGGTTGCCGTGGAAGCCTTGCCGGCCTGTCATGCAGAAAGTGCATCCCATGCGGCATCCGGCCTGAGATGAGACACACAGCGTGGCGCGGTCACGGTCAGGAATATAGACACTCTCTATATCACGGTCGCCGACACCCTCAAAGAGGTATTTGACTGTTCCGTCGGTCGAGCGTGCTTCGCTTTTGGGTGCCTGTCGCCCGATGATGTAGCCCTGTCCTTTCAGCCTGGCACGGGCGGCGAGCGAGATGTCGGTCATGGCGTCTGTGTCGGTGATGCGGGCCACGTAGAGCCAGCGGGCCATCTGTTTTGCCGCGAACGGTCTGAGGCCGACGGCAACTGCGACTTCACGCAGTTGTCTGAGGGTCATTCCTATGAGTGGCTGTGGCATGGCGGTGTTTATCGGCGGTTCTTCTTCTGCTGTTCGCGCAGGGCGGCCTGCTGGCGGCGCTGAGCCTCTTCGAGACGTGCCATGAAGCCGCTTTTCTTACGGGGTTTGGCGGCATTGGCCATCATGCGGTCGCGCACCTTTTTCTCGTTTATGCAACGGCGGAAGATGTATGTCTGTATGATGGTTATGAGCAGAGACAGGAAGTAGTAGTAGCTCAGGCCTGCGGCATACTGGTTGAAGAATACCAGGAACATGACGGGCATGAGATACATCATCCATTTCATGGCCGGCATTGACGACTGTGAGGGCTGGTTCTGCATGTTGATGCGCGTGTAGAGTATGTTGGTGACGGTCATGAGCAGGCAGAACAGACTCACGTGGCTGCCGTACATCGGGATCGTGAACGGCAGAGTGAATATCACGTCGGGAGCCGCGAGATCCTGGGCCCAGAGGAACTGCTGTCCGCGAAGCTCGATACATGACGGGAAGAACTTGAACATGGCGAAGAGTATGGGCATCTGCAGCAGTAACGGCAGGCATCCAGACATGGGGCTGGCGCCGGCTCTGGAGTACAGCGCCATGGTCTTCTGCTGGCGTGTCATGGCATTCTCGTTGCCGGGATATTTCTCGTTGATCTCCTTGATCTCAGGGGCAAGTACACGCATGCGTGCCTGAGACATATAGCTCTTGTAGGTGAACGGGAAGATTATTATCTTGATGAATATCGTGAGCAACAGGATGATTATGCCGTAGTTGCTTATGAACTGGCTCAGGAATGTGAAGACAGGGATGATTATCAGGGTGTTTATCCAGCGGAAGATGCCCCATCCGAGAGGTATTACGCGGGTAAGTTCCAGATCGGTGTCGGGTGAGATGGTGTTGCCGACCTCGCTCAGCAGCGGGTAGAGGTTGGGGCCTATGTAGATGTCGAGCGATACGGGGTTGCTGCTGGCTGTCGAGTAGTCGAGGGTGGCGCGTGCCGACATGTCCTTGAGATACAGGGGATCATTGTTGTCCATGAGTTCGCGCTGACGCAGAGTGGCGGCGTTGAATGGCTCGCGCGGTATGACGATGGTGGAGAAGAACTGGTTCTTGAAAGCGATCCACTGTACCCGCTGGCTGAGATCTTTGTCGCCGTGCTTCATGCCGAGATCATCGGGCGACTCACCTGATTCCTTGAAGTATATGGCGCTGTTCTGCTGTTCGAACGTGCGTCCGCGCTCGTTGCGTCCCAGCCGCTGGTTCCATATGAATGCTGTGGTAGCCATCGAGGGTGGAAGAATTTTGTCGATGTTCTCCTGTATGATGTCGAGTTTCACCACATAACTGTCTTTTCCGCTCAGGGTGTAGCGGAGTCCCCATGAGGCTCCCGAGCCGAGTTCGAGTTTCATCAGCACGGTCGAGTCGTTCTCGATCACAGGTCTGAAGTACAGGTCTTTCGTGTCGAGGCGCTGCAGGCCGGTGTTGAGTTCGAATGAGAAGTTATCCTTTGCGATTGGCTGTATGATGTTGACCTGGGCGGTATCGATCACGCCCTTGTCATCGGGGAAGAATGTCGCATATTGCCTGTCAAGGAGTGTGGCGCGGCTTATGTATGCGCCACGTGTGGAGATGTTCAGTTCCAGAACGTCATTTTTAAGAGTGACGATGGTATCTGTTCCGGCCAGATGCCGGGCGAATGTCTGGTACTTGGCGGCGTTGGTGATGGCGCCGCGAAGCGAGGCGATGGCGGCTTTACGCTGCTCGAGCGAGAGGGAGTCCGGGAACCGGGAGGTGATGACTGCATTATAGTCCACGCGTGTGCCCATGGCATCTACAGATCCGCTCACGGAGCCTCCTGCATTGACCAGAGTGACACCGGCGGTATTATAGGTATAGGCCGGAACTGTTCCTTCCGGAGCGTCGGAGTCTGCCACACCGACGGCTACGATGGTGTTGGCCAGATCGGCAACTTCCTGTGGTGATATGCTGTCAAGGAGCATGGCATGCTCCTGTCCGGATCTGTCTTTTCCGGCCATCTGTTCCTTGCGGGCTGATTCCTTGGCTGGTTCGGGCTTGGGCTGCAGGTACATGAAGCCGAAGATGACTGCGGCCATCAACAGCATACCTATGAGAGTGTTCTTGTCCATTTATTTGTAGATATATGCTTGTATTATCCTGTCTGAGAACAGGTTCGTTCGGATGTCGAAAAATTTGGGGACAAAGTTAATAAAAAAATCCCGAGCGGCAAAACATAATAATTCGGTCCGAAGTGAGTTATTATTAGTAGATACAGACAATACTGACGAGATGAGAATATGCATAAGATATATGATGGTTCTTGCATCACTGATGCTGAGTGCCGTTGCCGCCGAGGCTCAGAAGAACGAGTTTAATCCTATCGAGACCGGAGTCACTTCGCTGTCGATAGCACCCGACGCGCGTGGCGCGTCAATGGGTGACCTTGGAGCGGCTACCGATCCGGATGCCAACTCGCAGTTCTGGAACCCGTCGAAGTATGCCTTTGCCTACAGTCAGGGATCGGCTTCGCTCAGCTACACTCCATGGCTCCGCAAGCTTGTCAATGATATTTTTCTGGCCAATCTGGCCGGATACTGGAAGGTCGGCTCGGGTGATAACCAGGCCCTGAGTGCCTCGTTGCGGTACTTTTCGCTCGGCGAGGTTGTCACCAACGATCAGTCTGGAGCCATGGGGCAGAGTCTGAATCCTTATGAGCTGTCGTTTGATGTGGGATATTCGCGTAAACTCAGCGAGAAATTTTCTATGGGAGTGGTATTCCGCTATATTTACAGCGACTTGGGTTTCAGCGAGTCGTATGCCGGTGATCAGACGGTGGGCGCTTCGGCTTTTGCCGCTGATATCTCCGGCTACTACACTACATATCCCATAGTGGGACGTAACGAGTGCCAGTGGTCGTGGGGATTCAATATATCCAATATCGGATCCAAAGTGGCCTACAATAATGGTGATGATCCTGCGTTTCTGCCCGCCAACCTCAGGCTGGGAACTATGTTCATGTTTCCTCTTGCTGACTATCACACTCTGGCTTTCGCTCTGGATCTCAATAAGCTTCTTGTGCCGGCCAAGCCTCGTCAGACCGACTATGAAGATACCACCGAAGGGCAGACGGAGTATATAGATGCCCTTGAGAAGTGGGAGAATATGTCTCCTATCACGGGTATTTTCAAATCGTTCAGTGACGCTCCGGGGGGAATGAAGGAGGAACTCAGGGAGATCAACTGGTCGCTTGGTGCCGAATACAGCTATAACCAGCAGTTCTTTCTGCGTGCCGGTTATTTCCACGAGAGTGCCTACAAAGGCAACCGGCAGTACTTCAGTGTCGGAGCCGGTTTCTCGCTGAATGTGCTCAGGCTCGATGCGTCATATATGATGGCTACCGCCCAGACTTCGCCTCTGGACCAGACGCTGCGGTTCACGCTTACGTTTGATATGGACGGTCTGAAGGATATATTCGGCCGTCGCCGGTAGGATTTTTGATATTATGCGATATGAAAGATATAAGGATCGGAAATGGATTTGATGTGCACCGTCTTGTCGGGGGGCGGCGTCTGGTGGTGTGTGGTGTCGAGATTCCTTATGAGCTGGGCCTGCTTGGTCACAGCGATGCCGACGTGGCTCTGCATGCGCTTGCCGATGCGCTCCTTGGCGCCGCCGCCATGCATGACATAGGTTACCATTTTCCTGATACCGATCCGGAGTATGCCGGGGCTGATTCGAGGTGTCTGCTGCGTCGTGTGGCCGGGCTTATAGCTGATAAAGGTTTCGCTCCGGGTAATGTGGATGTTACTATAATAGCTCAGCGACCCAGGATGCTTCCGTATATAGAGCGGATGCGCTGTAATATCGCTGATGATCTGGGAATAGATGTAGATCGGGTCAGTGTCAAGGCTACCACCACCGAGAAGCTCGGCTATACCGGACGGGGTGAGGGAATAGCCGCCCAGGCTACGGCTCTTATCATTTCACGCTGACAGATGTGCCGCCGGTATTTTTACTATGGTTCTTAACGATATGGCTATCATGTCGGGACGGTGTGCTTAAATCGCCACGATGTTGCCCTTTTTTACCATTTATGGGTTAAAAAAGTGAAAACGGTTTGGCCGTTATTTTTTTACTTGCTTAACATTTAGTATTTTTGTGCCGCTGAAATTGCGACTTCCTGCTTCCGCATGTTTTAATCGGAACATTCAGTGGGATGGCAGGAGCGTGATATATTCATGTAGTAAAAAATAATAAGCACAATAGTAAGTAAAAAAGATGAAAATGAAGTTTATGCAAGCAACAGCGGCTATTGTAGCCGTGTCCGCCTCGATGTCGATGGCATCCTGTGGCGGAAATCAGCAGCAAGGTATGGGTATGGGACAGGCTCCTGTTATAGCTACCCAGACCGTGAGCATGGGCGAGACCGATCTTAATTCGTCCTATCCCGCCACTATCAAGGGTAAAACCGACATACAGATCCGCCCTCAGATCTCCGGCTTCATAACTAAGGTCCATGTCGATGAGGGTCAGCACGTACGCAAAGGTCAGCTCCTCTTTACTATCGATCAGGTGCAGTATCAGGCTGCCGTTGATCAGGCCCAGGCCCAGGTTAATTCGGCCACTACTGCGGTTGAGACAGCCAGGCTTACCGCCGATTCAAAGCAACATCTTTATGAGCGTAATATCATAAGCGAGTACGAAAACCAGCTTGCGAAGAACTCGCTGGCCCAGGCCCAGGCCCAGCTGGCTACAGCCCAGGCTGCTCTGGTGTCGGCCCGCAAAAATCTGGCATATACAGAGGTTACTTCACCCAGTGACGGTGTGGTAGGCTCGATTCCCAACCGAGAGGGTTCGCTGGCGTCACCTTCGATGGTCCAGCCCCTGACAACGGTAAGTGATAATAATGACGTATATGCATATTTCGCACTTAATGAAAAGGATATTCTTTCTCTTACAGATGGCGGCGAGGTTTCGCTGTCAGACCGTATCAGGGAGATGCCGGAGGTGACTCTGCGTCTGGCCGACGGCTCGATCTATCCGCTCAAGGGAAAGGTTGCAACCGTATCAGGTGTCATCGATAATACCACCGGTACCGCTACGGTGCGAGCTCTGTTCAGTAATCCCAACGGCATGCTTCGCAGCGGATCTACGGGTCAGATCCTGATACCTACGGTGCAGGAGAGCGTTCTCATCATACCGCAGAAGGCTACGTTTGAGATACAGGACCGCAAGTTTGTGTATGTGGTCAATGACAGCAACAAGACCGTTTCTACTCCCATTACTGTAGCTCCTCAGAATGACGGCAAGAACTTTGTCGTCACCTCGGGTCTTACACCGGGACAGCGTATCGCTGTCGAGGGTGTGGGCAGTACCTTGCGCGAGGGGATGACCATCCAGCCTGCAGACCCTGCTGTGGCACAGCAGCCGGCTCAGTAAATCCAAGGCGCTCCCCGGGGCTCCATGCCTCAGCCTTATGTGTGCTGTAATGTTGAGCTCCGACTAATCATCATGTATCACTCTACAAGATCTGAAATAAATGAAATTAGATACGTTTATAAATCGCCCGGTGCTATCGACCGTAATATCGATATTCATCGTGCTTCTCGGTCTGATCGGCCTTGCCTCGCTGCCTATTACACAGTTCCCCGACATCGCACCACCTACGATCTCGGTGTCGACGACCTATAGCGGAGCCAATGCCCAGGCCGTTCTGAACTCGGTTATCGCTCCCCTCGAAGAGTCGATCAACGGTGCCGAGGGTATGACCTACATGGAGTCGACCGCTACCAATACCGGATCGGCCCGTATATCAGTATATTTCAAGCAGGGTTTTGACCCGGACATGGCTGCCGTGGATGTCCAGAACCGTGTTGCCAAAGCGGCTAATCTGCTTCCTTCGGAAGTCAATCAGGTGGGTGTGCTGACCCAGAAACGTCAGACCTCCATGCTTGTGGGCTTCTCTCTCTACAGTCCGGATTCGTCATATGACGGACTGTTTATTGACAACTATATGAAGATCAACGTCATTCCGTTGCTGCAGCGTGTCAGCGGTGTGGGTGATGTGATGTCGTTCGGAGCCGACTATTCGATGCGTATATGGCTTAAGCCTGATGTTATGGCTCAGTATGGCCTTATGCCGACCGATATAGCCGCCACTCTTGCCGAACAGAATGTCGAGGCCGCTCCCGGAGCTTTCGGCGAACAGGGAGACCAGACATTCCAGTATACCATGCGTTACCGTGGCCGTCTTGTTACGCCCGAGGAATTTGAGAATATCGTAGTGCGTGCCAACAGCGACGGATCGGTTCTGTATCTCAAGGATGTCGCAGATGTCGAACTTGGCAAGCTTACCTATGGATTTGCCAACGATCTTAACGGAATGCCATCCTCGACATGTATGGTGTTCCAGACAGCCGGAACAAATGCCACACAGATCATCAATGACTGTAAGGCTACAATCGACAAGCTGGCACTCGAGCTGCCGGAAGGACTGGAGTTTGCCGTACTGATGGATAACAATGAGTTCCTGTATGCGTCGATACATCACGTTATACAGACTCTTATCGAGGCATTCATACTTGTGTTCCTTGTGACATATGTGTTCCTGCAGGACTTCCGTTCGACCATTATACCCGCCATTGCGATTCCTGTGGCCCTGATCGGTACGTTCTTCGGTATGAGTCTTATCGGTTTCTCACTTAACCTTATCACCCTGTCGGCTCTCGTGCTGGCCATCGCCATTGTGGTCGATGACGCCATTGTGGTGGTCGAGGCGGTCCATGCCAAACTCGATGTGGGTTACAAGAGTGCGCGCAAGGCTTCGATTGACGCCATGAACGAGATAGGCGGCGCCATTATCTCGATCACGCTGGTCATGATGCTTGTGTTCATCCCGGTGTCGTTTATGTCGGGTACAAGCGGTGTGTTCTATCAGCAGTTCGGTCTTACGATGGCCATTGCGATCGGTATCTCGGCTCTTAACGCCCTGACGCTGTCGCCCGCCCTCTGTGCCGTGTTCCTGAAGCCTCATAACAGCGACGCCTCGCTCAGGGAGTGTATGGGGACCGCTTATAAGGCTGCCGGCGAGGTGGCCAGGAGCAAGTTCTCGATGCATCCGTTCATAACCATGCTGTTCCTTGTCGCCACTATTGTATTTATGATATTGGGCTGGTTCAGCTTCGATAACGTAGGCCTCAGCATTCTGGCCTGGATTGTTGCCATTGTCGCCATTATCGGTATTTTCGGCAAGCGTTTCCAGAAGTCATTCAACAAGGTGTTTGACGGGTCGATAGCCGGTTACAGGAAGTTTACCACATTCTTCGCCAGACATAAGATCTCGACTTTTGCTCTTGTGATCATATCTGTACTTGTGCTTGTTTTTCTGATGAAACGTACTCCTTCGACCCTTGTGCCCAATGAGGATACAGGCTTCCTGTTCGCAATGGTCGATATGCCTCCGGGAACATCTCAGGAGCGCACTGATGCCGTATGTAATAATGTTGCGGCCCAGATCAAGGCTATACCGGGAGTCAAGTATTGCCAGAAGATTCTCGGTTACTCGTTTATCGCGGGTGAGGGTGCTACTTACGGTACTTTCATGGTTAAACTTGACCACTGGGACAATCGTCAGGACCCATCGATGAGCTCCGAAGCCATTGTGAAACGTATCTATGGTATTGCCGCAGGTATCAAGGACGGACGTGTCGTGGCTTTCGCTCCGCCTATGATCACCGGTTACTCGGTAACCAACGGCTTCGAGCTCAAGATGCTTGACCGTACCGGCGGTGACATCAACAAATTCTTCGGTATCGTGCAGGGTTTCCTCGGACAGCTCAACCAGCAGCCTGAGATTCAGGTAGCTTATTCAACCTTTAACCCGACATTCCCCCAGTATCTGATCGATATCGATGCCGCCAAGTGTAAACAGGCCGGTATAAGTCCTTCTACAATACTTACTACGCTGCAGGGTTATTATGGCGGTATGTATGTGTCAAACTTCAACCGTTTCGGTAAGATTTACCGAGTTATGATGCAGGCTTCGCCCGATGCCCGCGTGTCGCCCGAGACACTGTCGTCGATCAAGATACGCAATGGCCAGGAGATGGCTTCGCTGGAAAATTTCGTGACACTCACCAAGATCTACGGTCCCGACCTTCTGAACCGTTTCAATATGTATCAGTCCATTTCAGTTACCGGTACTCCTGCTCCAGGTTACTCCTCTGGTCAGGCTCTGGAGGCGGTGGCAAGAGTGGCCTCACAGACACTGCCTCAGGGCTACGGCTATGACTATGCCGGTATGACCCGAGAGGAGGCCGGACAGTCGGGCAACCAGACAGCAATCATCTTCGGACTCTGTCTGCTGTTTGTCTATCTGTTGCTGTCGGCCCAGTACGAGAGCTATATACTGCCTTTTGCGGTATTGTTCTCAATACCTTTCGGTCTGATGGGTACGTTTATCTTCGCCGATATCTTCGGTATCTCCAACAGTATCTATCTGCAGATCGCACTGATCATGCTTATCGGACTGTTGGCTAAGAATGCCATTCTTATCGTTGAGTTTGCTCTGGAGCGCCGCCGTACGGGTATGTCTATTCTTAATGCCGCCATAGCCGGTGCCGCTGCCCGTCTGCGTCCTATTCTCATGACTTCTCTGGCTCTGATTATCGGTCTGTTGCCTCTGATGTTCTCACACGGTGTCGGTGCCAACGGTAACAAGGCGCTGGGAACCGGTTCGATCGGAGGTATGCTGATAGGTATGATATTCCAGATATTCCTCGTACCGGCCCTTTTCGTGACTTTCCAGATAATTCAGGAGAAGTTCTCGCCGCTTAAGTTCAAGGATACCGACAACTCGGGTATCAGCAGCGAGATCGAGCAGTACTCAAAAGACTAACCTATCTAACCTTTTGACAATGAAACAGTCAGTAATTACGCGCCTGATGGTGTCGGCTCTTATGGTGCCGACACTCTCGGGGTGCCATATCTATAAGAAATTCCATATGCCTGCCGACGATGAGCTGCAGGCCGAGTATGTCGAGGCCAAACAGGCTCAGCTCGACAGTGACAATCTTGGAAACCTTCCCTGGCAGCAGGTTTTCACCGACCCGATGCTTGCCGATCTTATAAACCGTGCTCTTGAGGTCAATGTGGACCTTGACAATGCCCGCCTCAATGTAGAGATCGCCCATGCCAATATGCAGGGTGCCAGACTTGCCTACCTGCCTTCGCTTGTGCTTGCACCCAATGGTGGTGCCTCGTCAGTAGCCAACGGCAAACTCACTAACTGGAACTACACAATTCCACTGAGCGCTTCGTGGGAAGTCGATATTTTCGGCAAGATACTGAACAGCAAGCGTGGCGCTGAGGCCGGGCATGCCCAGGCCAAGGCCTACGAGCAGGCGGTACGCTCCCAGATAATAGGCGGTGTGGCCAACTGCTACTATTCCATAGCCACTCTTCAGGCTCAGCTTGATCTCAACCGTGCTACAGCCGAACTATGGAAGCGCAATGTCGAGGTTATGCGCGAGTATAAGGAGGCCGGCCGCACCAATGAGGCTGCGGTGATGCAGGCCGATGCCAACTATCGCAGTGTCCTGGCATCGATTACGGATCTGGAGGCGTCACTTCATCACGCCCACAACACGATGTCGGTATTGCTGCGGACAAAGCCCCAGACATGGGTTGTCAATCCCATTCCACTTGATCTTCCGGGAGAGTTCGAGGCCGGTGTGCCCATGAGTCAGCTGGCGGCACGTCCCGATATCCAGGCTGCCGAACTCGCGGTGGCTGTGGCCTACTATAACACAAATTCGGCCCGTGCGGCGTTCTATCCGGGTCTGACGATTACCGCCAACTATGGTTTTACCAACCAGTTTGGCAGCTATATCAAGAACCCCGGAGACTGGATCGCTTCGCTCGCGGGCTCGCTTACAGCTCCCATCTTCATGCGTGGCCAGAATATTGCCAGGCTTAAGGCAACCAAAGCCCAGCAGAAGCAGGCGATGAATACATTCGAGAACACACTTCTGTCTGCGTCGGCCGAGGTGAGCAATGCTCTTACTGTCTATAAGAATGCCAGTGAGAAGTCGGCACATCTTGCCGTGCAGGTGGACGATCTTATCAAAGCCACCGACTATACGGGCGAACTGTTCAAGACGGCCGGTGCCACATACCTCGAAGTATTGACAGCTCAGTCGGGCCTTCTGCAGGCTCAGATGTCACAGCTGTCGTGTGATCTGGCCCGTGCCCAGGCGGTAATCAACCTGTATCAGTCGCTCGGCGGCGGGCGATAAGGGTGACTGTGCGTAATTTTAAATTCCTAACACCTGATTGTATATGATTAGTTCATCAGCCCATGTTGACTCTACTGCCCGTATAGGCAGTAATGTCACGATCCACCCGTTTGCATTCATCGATTCCGACACTGAGATAGGTGAAGGTGCGGTCATAATGCCTTATGCCAGCGTCATGCGCGGTACACGCGTAGGCGCGCGTACTATTATATATAATGGTGCGATTGTCGGTGCCGACCCTCAGGATTTCCGTTGGAAGGGCCAGGACAGCTACTGTGTTGTCGGGGACGACTGTGTGATACGTGAGAATGTTATCATCAACCGAGGTTTTGCCAATCCCGAAGGTACCAGGATAGGTGACGGCACATTCATTATGGCTACCGCCCATATAGGCCACGACTGCCACCTGCAGGGCAAGAGTGTTATAGGCAACGGGGTGACTATGGCCGGAAACATCGAGGTCGGCGCGTGTTCGATACTGTCATCCAACAGTGTGGTCCACGAGGGTTCGAAGATCGGGGACTGGGTGCTTGTCAAAGGTGGATGCCGCATCAGCGGTAATGTTCCTCCCTATGTCATAATAGCACATAATCCGGCCACCTACTTCGGTATCAATGCCCATGTGATGAGAAAACATGGTTTCAGTGACGAGCATATCGATGATGTCGCCAAAGCCTACCGTCATGTGTATCAGTGCGGAACGTCGGTGTTTAATGCGTTGCAGCGTATTGAGGCAGACATTGACGACAGTCCTGTAAGGCAGAATATAATCGACTTCATACGCGGTAATAACCTGCGTATCGTAGCGGTGCCTGTCGATCTGGAATAATAGGATACGGTCAGACATACATATATAACGCAATATGCGCGGATTATACACAGTTGTCTATGTGTGTGATCCGCGCTTCTGTTATGTATGACATTATCCTCCCGGCATGGGTGGGGGAAGGTGTATCAGATCGTTATACGTCGTGTGATGGAGCCGGCTTTCAGTATGTATATCCCGCGGGCTGTGATGTGGGTACGGGTGGTGCCGGGCTGCAGTTTCTTCTGTGATATGAGCTGGCCTAAGATTGAAAAAATTTTGACTGTCACAGGCTTGGAAGTGGTTATGTATACGTAGCCGTCCTTGACCGAGATGTCGAGTATGTCGGTGTTGTCACTATGATCGGTGACAACGAGCTCGCTTTCCATTTCCTCCCAATGGCGCTGGGCCTCGGAGACGGGGGCCAGCGTGAGTGCGGACAGGAGCAGTATGACGGTCGGTATTTTCATCGGGAGTAGCTGTTTCAGGTTGCAAATATAGTGAAAAAAAATCGGGCCGCTGACTATCTGTCTCAAAATTAACATGGCCATACGTTAGGTTTTCAGGTCTAATTGCTATCTTTGACCCGGTCGAAGATACTCACGCTCGGAAAAAGACAAATACATTTGCCTTTTTATCCCGACATATGCGTATCTTTGGCTTCGCCCAAGATACTCACGCTCAACAAAACTCAAACAAGTTTGGTTTTGTGTTCGACTTATCCGTATCTTTGCATTTCACAATTTTATTGATTATGAGCAGCAGTTTTACCACACCCGAGGAAGACCGTATGATCGATGCCGCTTTTCAGGAGGTTCTTGACGGATACCTCGCCAGCAACCACCGTAAGAAGGTCGAGATCATAAAGCGTGCCTATAAGTTTGCCAAAGACGCACATAGCGGCATACGCCGTCGCTCGGGTGAGCCATATATACTCCATCCCATAGCAGTTGCCAGGATAGCAAGTCAGGAGATCGGGCTCGGTTCCACTTCCATATGTGCCGCGCTGTTGCATGACGTTGTCGAGGATACCGATTACACAGTCGAGGATATCGAGCAGCATTTCGGGGCAAAGATAGCTCAGCTTGTAGCGGGTCTTACCAAGATTTCGGGCGGAATATTCGGTGACAAAGCGTCTATACAGGCCGAAAATTTCCGCAAGCTGCTGCTGACCATGAGCGAGGACATACGTGTGGTGCTGATCAAAATGGCCGACCGGCTGCACAATATGCGCACACTCGGCTCAATGGCTCCGAACAAACAGTACAAGATAGCCGGCGAGACTCTCTATATATATGCCCCGCTGGCTCATAGACTTGGCCTTTTCGCCATTAAGACCGAGCTTGAGGACCTCAGTTTCAAGTACGAGCATCCGGATGCCTATGCGCGCATCACGCGGCAGATTGCAGAGTCCGAGTCCAGACGGTCGAGTGTATATAATGATTTCTCAGCCCCTATAACCCGTCGTCTGAATGATATGGGGCTCAGGTTTGAGGCTAAGGCCCGTATCAAGTCGGTTTACTCGATATGGAACAAGATGGAGACCAAACATGTCCCGTTTGAAGAGGTTTATGACCTCTATGCAATGCGTATCATCTTCGAGTGTGACGACCCGTCACGCGAGAAGTCCATATGCTGGGAGATCTACTCGGCCATCACAGATCTGTACCGTCTGCATCCTGACCGCACCCGTGACTGGATAAGTAATCCCAAGGCCAACGGCTATCAGGCTCTCCATCTCACTGTCATGGGACCTGACGGCAACTGGATCGAAGTCCAGATACGCTCCCGGCGTATGGACGAGATTGCCGAGAAAGGCTTTGCCGCCCACTGGAAGTATAAGATCGGAGACAGTGACGAGGAGTCGGAACTCAACGCGTGGCTGCATACCATCAAGGATATTCTGGACAATCCCGAGCCCAATGCCATCGATTTCCTTGATACGCTGAAACTCAATCTGTTCTCAAGAGAGATAGTGGTTTTCACTCCCAAAGGGGAGCTTATCACCCTTCCTAAGGATGCCTCGGTACTCGACGTCGCTTTCAGTCTTCACAGTCAGATAGGCTGCCATTGTATAGCGGGAAAGGTCAACCACAAGCTGGTGCCTCTGAGTCAGCGTCTCAGGAGCGGTGACCAGGTGGAGGTGCTTACGTCCCAGTCGCAGACCCCTAAGCCCGAGTGGATGAACTTCCTTGCCACGGCCAAGGGTAAGACTGCTCTGCGCCAGGCTCTGCGTCGCGAGCAGCAGCCTGCCATCAGCAAGGGCAGACTTTTGTTTGAGGAGTTTCTCGCCCAGCATGGAATATCCGATTCCAATGATGTGATAACAAAGGCTATGGGTATATACCGGGCCGCTAACCGGGACGAGCTCTATTACATGCTTGGAAACGGAGATGTAGTGCTTACCGACAATGTGGTCAAGAGTCTCCGACGACAGGGCGAGAACCGTGAACGAAGCCTGTTCTCAAAGATTTTCCGTATCCCGGGTGTGACAAAGTCTGTTCCGGTGCCGTCTGCTTCCGGGGATGCGGCTCCGTCCCGTGAGCCTGTCAATATGAAGCGGACCTATATATTGAGGTATGACGACAAGGGTGCCAATTTCAAGTTCTCAGGCTGTTGCTGTCCTATACCCGGAGATCAGGTCATAGGGTTCGTCGACGACAATAATGATGTCACTATACATGCTCTTGACTGCCCCAGGGCGCTGGCAATGAAAGCCAGTTACGGTCCCCGCATCGTCTCGACCGAGTGGGCCAGGGTGGAGGGAAAGTTCCTTGCCCGTGTGCATATAGAGGGTATCGACCGCTTCGGTATCCTGCAGGAACTCACACAGCTTATCTCCAGTCATCTCAATATTGACATACGCCGTCTCAATATCGAGGCCCGTAACGAGGTGTTCCATGCCGATCTCTCGGTGCTTGTCGAGGATTCGGGTGTGGTCAATGACTTGTGTGCCAAGATAAAACATGTCGACGGAGTAACCAAAGCCGCACGGATATGATACACAGGTTCCTTACCCGGTTCAACCTGAACCGCGCGTTGCTTTTTGTGGCAGTCGTTGCTGTGGTGGTCTATTTCCTGCCACGCACCGACCGGGTCCAGTATTCCTATCAGACCGGACGCCCCTGGATACATCCGCTGCTTACCGCTCCGTTTGATATTCCGGTTTACCGTGATTCGGTAAGTACACGTGAGCTTATCGATTCGATCAACGAGACATTCGACCCGGTATATAAGATAAATATGGCTCCGCGCGATACTATTCTGGCGCGTGTCAGAGGATGTCGCTCTCTTTCGTTCCAGCAGCGGGTGCGCCTTCAGGCCGATATCGATACCCTCTATGCCCATGGTGTTGCCGATACGGACAATGCCGGGCGGCTCAGAGAGACGCGTCGCATGGCTGTGATAAATGACCGGCTGGTCACCATACGCGATGCTTCACGCGTGAGGTCTCAGCGTCAGGCCTATGCCTGGATCGACAGCGTGGTGCGTGATCCTTCGAGCCGTCATGCACTTCAGGAGATGCAGCTGTCGCGACTGCTGTTGCCCAATCTCAGTCTTGATACAGTCGAGAACGGGCGTCTGTATAATGAACGTGTTCAGCCAGTCACGGCTGCTATCTCGGTGATACAGCAGGGCGAGCGCATCATTGACCGAGGTGATATCGTCACTCCTCAGCTCGATATGATACTTTCCACATATGAGACTATGGCCGCCGACCGCTACAGTCTCACATCGGGCCAGCGACTCTACACGTTACTGGGCCAGGTACTGATGGGAGTCATCATAATGACGCTCGTCTACCTCTATCTGTATCTTTACCGCCGTGATATCTTCGATAATATACGGTCCCTTACGGCACTCGTGATATTGTTCCTTGGTTTTTATGTGCTGGCAGTCGTGGCCTCAGGCGCTACTGTCATGGGCGTGTTTCTGGTCCCGTTTGCAATGATCGCCATTCTGATAGTGGTGTTTTTCGATTCCCACACGGCGCTGTTCCTGTACCTGCTTGAAGTGCTGGTATGTGCCTGTTTCACCACCTACTCGCTGGAGTTCTTCTTTATCGAGACCACGGTGGGAATAGCAACTATTTTCTCGATGCGGGAGCTGTCGAGACGCTCCCAGCTGTTGAGGACCGCAATCATTGTCTTCGGTACATATGTGCTCTCATATCTGGCTATCGAGCTGATGGCTACGGCGGCTATCAATACTTTCTCGTGGCGTGTGGTCGGCTATTTTGCCATCAACATGGTTCTTATCACGTTCGCATACATTCTGATTTTTATTTTCGAGAAGGTCTTCGGCCTGATCTCTTCGGTGACACTCGTGGAGCTTACCGATATCAACACTCCGTTGCTCAAACAGCTGTCAGAGCAGTGTCCCGGTACGTTCCAGCACTCAATGGCAGTGAGTAACCTCGCAGCTACAGCTGCCGCGCGTATAGGCGCTAATGTGTTGCTTGTGAGGGCGGGTGCACTATACCATGATATAGGTAAAATCAATAATCCGGCATTCTTCACCGAGAACCAGTATGGTGTCAATCCTCACGATGCGCTCAGTCCCGAGCAGAGTGCCCGTGTGTTGCACAACCATGTCTCTGACGGTCTGCGGATGGCGGACAGGGAGAAACTTCCACGTGTGCTCCGTGATCTCATCGCTCAGCATCATGGCTGTGGTAAAGCCAAGTATTTCTACTCCAAATATCAGCAACAGCATCCCGACGAGGTTATTGACGAGTCGTTGTTTACATATCCCGGTCCCGATCCGCAGTCACGTGAGGCATCGCTTCTGATGATGGCCGACTCGGTCGAGGCTGCGTCCCGGTCAATGACCGACCATTCCCCTGAGGCTATCTCCGAGCTTGTCAACCGTATCATCGACAGTCAGGTCAATGACGGGCTGCATCGTGAAAGTCCTCTTTCGTTCCGTGATATCCAGCAGGCCAAGGAGGCCTTCATGGCCCGTCTGCGCACGATGTATCATTCGCGGATAGCGTATCCGCCGTCGACCCAAAAATGATTTTAATTGTTATAATTACATGAATGATGTATCGACAAAATCAGGACTGATATCTCGCCTGACGGGATGGATAAAGCGCCAGTGGGCCTACTGCTCGGAAGGGGTGTGGAGTGACACACGCCGGTCATGGCGCATCAACGTCATAAAGACCGTCAATCTGTCGGTGCGTTCTTTTCTTGACCGTGACATGCAGTCACAGGCTGCCGCCCTGACATTCAAGACTATACTGGCTATTGTGCCGGCTCTGGCCCTGATGTTTGCGATAGGAAAGGGATTCGGGATGCAGACCGGTATCCAGTCTCAGCTGTATAGTTATTTTCCGGCTCAGACTCAGGCACTTGATAAAGCCTTTACATTTGTCGACAGCTATATAGCATCATCCAATGAGGGTATGTTTGTCGGCATAGGCATCGTTTTCCTGCTGTATACGCTGATATCGCTGCTTGGATCGGTTGAGGATTCGTTCAATCTGATATGGGGAATCAAGCAGGGACGTACTATAGGCCGTAAGATTACCGACTATACGGCTATCCTGCTTATATTGCCGGTTCTGCTTATATGTTCAAGCGGCATTACTGTTTTCATGTCGTCAATGCTGCAGAGCGCTCTGCCTTATAAGATAATGACGCCTGTTATAAAGTATGCCGTTGATTTTGTAGGGGTTGTGCTCGGATGGCTGTTCTTTGCCGGAGCTTATATGCTGGTGCCTAATACCCATGTGAAATTCAGAAACGCATTCATAGCCGGCATGCTCGCCGGTACGGCCTATGTCGTATTGCAGTGGCTTTTTGTATCGGGCCAGATCTATGTCACCCGTTACAATGCGATTTATGGAAGTTTTGCGTTTTTACCTCTTCTGTTGCTGTGGCTGCAGCTTGTATGGCTCATCACTCTGGCCGGCGGAGTCCTGTGCTATGCATCCCAAAGCATCTTCGAATTCAGTTTCAGCAACGAGATAGCGAAGATCTCGCCCGACTACCGTACCAAGATTCTCGTGGGTGTTATGCTCGTTACGATCAAGCGGCGTGAGGAAGGACGCCGTCCTATCGATGAGAGACTTATCGCCGTGCGCTACGGTCTGCCTATCTCGCTTGTAACGAAGGCGGTCAACGATCTTGTGGAGATGAACCTGCTCAACCGTGTCGTTATAAATGAGGGTAACGGGCGTCCTGTCAGCGGGGTGACTCCTGCGCTTGACACCGACCGTATTACACTCGGACTCGTACTGAGGCGTATGCGCCGCACGGGAACGCATGATTTTATCCCTGATTTTGACAACCGCTTCAGTTCTGTAGTCGAGACTGTTGACGGCTGCGAGCACACAGCTATTGCCGAGGCCGATAAAATACTGTTGCGTGATTTCCGTTTCACACTCCCCGCCGAGTGACAGTGCAGGTCGGATTCAATCATGTGACATTCTCTGCTGTTGGATCTCAGGTAAGAAATCAACCGCAAATTACGCGAATTTCGCAAATTGGCCATCCTCTACTCCGGATGGCCAACACTAATCTGCGCTTAAAAGTTTCTGATGCGGTTGTCTTGGATGTGGGTACGGATAACAAAAATTATTTTGGTATTTGTCAGACTTTTACTATCTTTGCACCGCTGTCGTGCGGCTTATCGCCGCATGGTGGCACGAGATTATAATTAACTTAATTTATTAACCCTTTTTTAAAATGACTGAAGAAGTAAAAACTTCCCCGCTCGCCGATTTTGACTGGGATGCCTATGAGAATGGCGAAACCCAGGGCGAGAAATCACGTGAGGAGCTCACCAAGACTTATGATGAGTCACTCAACACCGTCAAGGACAAAGATGTAATCGAAGGTACCATTATTGCGCTCAACAAGCGTGAGGCTGTGGTTAACATCGGATACAAGAGCGACGGTATCATCCCGATGAACGAGTTCCGTTACAATCCCGATATTAAGATCGGTGACGTTGTGGAAGTGTTCATTGAGAACCAGGAGGACAAGAAAGGCCAGCTCATCCTCTCTCACCGCAAGGCCCGTGCATCCCGTTCGTGGGAGCGCGTCAACGAAGCCCTCAGCAATGACGAGATTATCAAGGGTTACATCAAGTGCCGTACCAAGGGTGGCATGATTGTCGACGTGTTCGGCATCGAGGCTTTCCTTCCCGGCTCGCAGATTGATGTCAAGCCCATCCGCGACTATGATATCTTCGTGGGCAAGACCATGGAGTTCAAGGTTGTAAAGATCAACGAGGAGTTCAAGAATGTGGTTGTATCCCACAAGGCACTCATCGAGGCCGAGCTCGAGCAGCAGAAACGCGAGATCATCGCTAAGCTCGAGAAGGGTCAGGTGCTCGAGGGTACCGTCAAGAACATTACCACCTATGGCGTATTCATCGATCTGGGCGGTGTTGACGGTCTTATCCACATCACAGACCTTTCATGGGGCCGTGTAAGCCATCCCGAGGAGGTAGTGCAGCTCGACCAGAAGCTCAATGTCGTTATTCTCGACTTTGATGACGAGAAGAAGCGTATCGCTCTGGGCCTCAAGCAGCTCCAGCCCCATCCGTGGGATGCTCTCAGTGCCGACCTCAAGGTGGGTGACAAGGTCAGCGGCAAGGTTGTTGTCATGGCCGACTATGGTGCGTTCGTAGAGATCGCTCCCGGCGTCGAGGGTCTTATCCACGTCAGCGAGATGTCATGGAGCCAGCACCTGCGTTCGGCTCAGGACTTCATGAAAGTCGGTGACGAGATCGAAGCTGTCGTTCTCACTCTTGACCGTGAGGACCGCAAGATGAGTCTCGGCATCAAGCAGCTTAAGCCCGATCCATGGGAGAATATCGAGGAGAAATATCCGATCGCCAGCAAGCATACCGCCAAGGTGCGCAATTTCACCAACTTCGGTGTCTTTGTCGAGCTTGAGGAAGGTGTTGACGGACTGATCCATATCAGCGACCTTTCATGGACCAAGAAGATCAAGCATCCCAGCGAGTTTACTCAGATCGGCGCTGACATTGACGTTCAGGTTCTTGAAATTGACAAGAATAACCGTCGTCTTTCTCTCGGTCACAAGCAGCTCGAGGAGAATCCCTGGGAGGTATTCGAGACCATATTCACAGTTGGCAGTGTTCATGAGGGTACCATTATCGAGATGCTCGACAAGGGTGCTGTTGTAGCTCTTCCCTATGGTGTTGAAGGTTTCGCTACACCCAAGCATCTTGTCAAGGAGGATGGCTCGCAGGCTAAGATTGACGAGAAACTTGAGTTCAAGGTTATCGAGTTCAATAAGGACAGCAAGCGTATCATACTGAGTCATAGCCGTATCTTTGAGGACGAAGCAAAAGCTGAGAAGGCTGAGGCCAAGAAGGCTAAGCGTCCGGGCAAGCGTGCTGAGGAGGCTGCTATGATCTCGACTCCCGTCGAGAAGACAACTCTTGGTGATATAGAGGCTCTCGCGGCCCTTAAGGAGCAGCTCTCAAAGAAGTAATCCCGATTCCATATATACACGGATTAAGGCGGGCAACCGGCATAGGTCGGGTTGCCCGTCTTTTTTGTCTTGATCTGGAATACGGTTAATCCTGATCTATGTTTGTATATATGAAAAGATTTTAGTAATTTTGTGCGATTTACGACGATTAAAACAAAATATATTTTATGAACCCAATCAAGAAAGCCATCACACTGCCCGACGGACGTGTAATCACACTCGAGACGGGCAAGCTGGCAAAGCAAGCTGATGGAGCTGTCGAACTGCGCATGGGAGGTACCATGCTGCTCGCTACCGTAGTATCGGCCAAGGAAGCCGGTGAAGGGGTAGATTTCATGCCTCTGCAGGTAGAGTACAAGGAGAAATTCTCTTCAGCCGGACGTTTTCCCGGCGGTTTCCTCAAACGGGAGGGTCGCGCGAGCGACTATGAGGTCCTTACCGCCCGTCTTGTTGACCGCGTGTTGCGTCCGTTGTTCCCCGATAACTATCATGCCGACACATTTGTCAATATCATCATGTTCTCGTCAGACGGACAGGACATGCCTGATGCTCTTGCCGGACTGGCGGCGTCGGCAGCCCTCGCTGTCAGTGATATACCGTTCAACGGTCCTATCTCTGAGGTGCGTGTAGCCCGTATCAACGGCGAGTTTGTAATCAATCCTACATTCGATCAGCTTGAAAATGCCGATATGGAACTGATGGTAGGTGCCACCTACGACAACATCATGATGGTAGAGGGTGAGATGAATGAGGTGTCGGAGGCCGATCTTCTCAATGCTCTCAAGGCTGCACATGCAGCCATAAGGGAGCAGTGCAAGGTACAGATGGAACTTGCCGAGGCTGTCGGTTCTACTGTTAAGCGCGAGTATTGTCATGAGGTCAATGACGAGGCTCTCCGTCAGGATGTCCATGACAAGTGTTATGATAAGGCTTATGCTATAGCCAAGGCCGGATCGGCCGATAAGCACTGGCGTCAGAATTCTTTCGACGCCATCTGTCAGGAGTACATAGACTCACTTCCGGAGGAGGAGCGTGACGAGAAGGCGCCGTTGGTAAAACGTTACTATCACGATGTGGAGAAGGAAGCTGTGCGTCGCTGCATACTTGACGAGGGTATACGTCTTGACGGCCGCAAGACTACTGAGATCCGTCCCATCTGGTGTGAGGTCGACTATCTGCCGGGACCTCACGGATCGGCTGTGTTCACCCGTGGCGAGACTCAGTCGCTGTCTACCGTTACCTTGGGTACCAAGCTTGACGAGAAAATTCTCGATGACGTGCTCAATCAGGGTAAGGAGCGCTTCCTGCTTCATTACAACTTCCCGCCTTTCTCGACCGGTGAGGCCAAGGCGCAGCGTGGTGTAGGCCGTCGTGAGATAGGTCACGGCAATCTTGCCCATCGTGCTCTCAAGCGCATGTTCCCTGATGATTTCCCCTACGTTTGCCGCGTAGTGAGCGATATCCTCGAGAGTAACGGTTCGTCGTCGATGGCTACCGTGTGTGCAGGTACTCTTGCTCTCCTTGATGCCGGTGTCAGAATGAAACGTCCTGTCAGCGGTATCGCCATGGGTCTTATCACCGATACTGCCAGTGACAAATATGCTATCCTGTCTGATATTCTCGGTGACGAGGACCACCTCGGCGACATGGACTTTAAGGTAACCGGTACCCGTGACGGTATCACTGCCACCCAGATGGATATCAAGTGTGACGGTCTTTCTTACGAGATACTTGAGCGTGCTCTCAATCAGGCCCGTGACGGACGTCTTCACATTCTTGACATCATTGAACAGACAATTCCCGCTCCACGCGAGGATTATAAACCTCATGTACCACGCATTGTAACCATGCTCATACCAAAGGAACTTATCGGTGCTGTCATAGGCCCGGGCGGAAAGGTCATTCAGGGTATTCAGGAGGCCAGCGGTGCTACAGTGTCGATCGACGAGATCGAGGATGGCGGTTATATCGAGGTCGCCGCGTCCAACAAGGCATCTATTGATAAGGCTCTCGAGATGATCAATGCCATAGTACAGCTTCCCGAGGAGGGCAAGGTATACACCGGTAAGGTCCGCTCGATACTTGACTTCGGTGCATTTGTGGAATTTATGCCTAACCGCGATGGTCTGCTGCACATCAGCGAGATCTCATGGGAGCGTATCGAAAATATGGAGGCCAGCGGTCTGAAAGAGGGTGATACTGTAGAGGTGAAACTCATTGAGATCGACAAGAAGACAGGTAAGTACCGTCTGTCGATGCGTGCCCTCCAGCCCAAGCCGGAAGGATACGTAGAGCCTCAGCGCCGTGAACGTGGCGAGCGTCCCCGTCGCGAGGGAGGAGATCGTCGCGAACGTCGTGACGGAGACCGCCGTCCCCGTCGTGAAGGTGATCGTGGAGAGCGCCGTGAGCGTCGCAATGACGATTGATTGATAAACTGACTGTTATTATAAGCGGGTGACTCTGTCAGGGGTTGCCCGCTTCTGTTTTATTCGGTCTGCTGTCGTATTATTGAACTGATTTCGAGTATGTTTGAACTTGACAAAACTTCAGATTCAGAGGCATGTCCGAGACTGTTCCGATCTCCGACTCTGTCATTATGGAACCCCATAACTCCGTCATC
>CAJUBL010000002.1 GCA_910584665.1 uncultured Muribaculaceae bacterium
GACGATCGCTATTATGTTTCATCGAATATTCTTAGTATATTTGTGGTGATAAAATAATACTGTTATGAAGAAGATTGTAATGATTACCGGGGCGACGTCGGGTATCGGCGAAGCCTGTGCCCGGGTTTTTACGTCGGCAGGATATCATGTCATACTTACCGGACGTAACCGCACACGTCTTGATGAGCTGTGTGACGGGTTCATGAAGGCCTATGGTCCTGACTGTGTGATGCCGCTCTGCTATGATGTCTGTGATCTCGATGCCTGCACGCGTGCTGTGGAGTCTCTCCCTGCCGGGTGGAAGGATATTGATGTCCTGGTCAACAATGCCGGTCTGGCGCTGGGCCTCGAACCGGAATATGAGGGAGATCCCGCCGACTGGTCAACCATGATCGATACCAATATAAAGGGTCTGCTCAATATGACGCGTATCATAGTTCCCGGGATGGTGGAACGCAACTGTGGTCATGTTATCAACATGGGCAGTGTGGCCGGAGATGCGGCCTATGCCGGTGGGAATGTGTATTGTGCCACGAAGTCGGCGGTGAAAGCATTGACCGACGGACTGCGTATAGATCTTGCCCACACTCCGATACGTGTCACGCTGATAAAGCCGGGGCTTGTGGAGACCAATTTCAGCCGGGTGCGGTTTCATGGTGACAATGACCGTGCCGCCAGGGTCTACAGCGGAATCGAGCCTCTGACAGGAGCTGATATCGCGGATACCGTGCTGTACGCGGTGCAGGCACCTGCCCATGTCCAGATAGCCGAGGTGCTTGTGCTCGCGACACATCAGGCCAACGGTTCTGTGATATGCCGCAGATAGGATACAGGCGATGATTCAGTCGGTGGCTGTCTTGTCGGCTGTCTGGGACACATGGCCCAGATAGCCGCCATGGTGGCGTTTGGCATAGTCGGCCCGTGTGAAGCCTGTGGCCTTGGTTACATTGACCACGAGCACGTCGCCTATGACGGTCATCATCGTTGTAGATGTTGTGGGGGTGAGACCCAGAGGACATACCTCGGGAGCGCCTCCTGTGTACAGTAACACGTCGGCCTGCTCGGCCAGCGGACTCGTGGCGTTGCCTGTGATGCCGATGATCGGTATCCCGGGATAGAGATTGTGGGCAAGGGTTATCAGTTCCATTATCTCACGGGTCTTGCCCGAGTTGGAGATAAGAAGCATGACATCGTCGGGCTGCAGGACGCCCAGATCTCCATGCTGTGACTCGCTGGGATGCAGGTTTACGGCCGGCGTGCCGGTGGAACAGAATGTGGTGGCTATGTTCATCGCTATCTGGCCGGCCTTGCCCATGCCCGATGTCACGAGTTTGCCGCCGCGGCGGTGTACGTGTTCCACAATGATTTCAACGGCACGGTCATAGGCGTCGCTCACCGGTATATTAAGTATTGCGCGACTTTCGGCGGCGAGGATGTCGCGCATGGTTTTCTGAATATTGCTCATTGTCGGTTTATATTGATAAGTGAGAGTCAAAGATAGTGCAAAAATATATAACTTTGCACAGGTTATCCATATTTTTTATGATAATGCGGAATATCTCATCCTGTACAGCCATGATAAGAAAAATACTGACAACACTCAACTCTGTGATACATACCCGTACCGGTGCGCTGGTGTGGAACATGTTTCTCGCTTTGCTTATTCTCACGCTGTCGCGTGTCGTCTTTCTTGTGTGGAACTGGAACCGGTACGACGGATACGTCGACATTGACCTGCTGGTGTCGATATTCAGAGGCGGGTTACGGTTTGATCTCGCCACGCTGTTCTATGTCAACGCTCTGTGGGCTGTTGTTTTTATTATACCGATATGTTATAAAGTTAAGGTTTATAACCGGATACTGCAGATTCTGTACGTCCTGTCCAACGGTGTGGCACTCCTTGCCAACATGTGTGACACGGTTTATGTGTCATTTACGGGACGCAGGACGACTGCGACGTTGCTTGACGAGTTCTCCCACGAGGATAATATCGGTACGGTCATAGGCAATGAGCTGCTTCGCAGCTGGCTGTTAGTGATACTTTTTGCTGTGATGGTATGGGTGATGTGGAGGCTGTATGTGCGTCCGTCGGCTGAGGCAGGCGGATGGCGCAGGTGGATGGTCGGTCTGGTCACGCTTGTTCTTCTGGTGTTATGTGCCATAGGTTCTATACGCGGAGGTATTGACCGCACCACGCGTCCTATCACTCTGAGCAATGCCAACGAGTATGTCAACCGTCCCATTGAGGCGGCGGCCGTACTCAACACTCCGTTCTCGATAATACGGTCCATCGGTAAACCGGTATTTACTCCGCCCGATTATATGCCGGCCGAGGAGGCGGCACGTCTGTTCCCTGTAATACATCATCCGTCCGACAGCATAGGCGATTTCAGACCTATGAATGTGGTGGTGCTTATAGTGGAGAGTTTTTCCAGAGGATATATCGGATCGCTCAACCGCGAGATAGCAGACAGCACCTATCTCGGTTATACGCCACATGTCGACAGTCTTATAGAACGTTCGCTCACATACCGGTATTCCTATGCTAACGGAATGAAGAGTATTGACGGCATGCCTTCGGTACTGTCGTCGATTCCGATGATGCAGGAACCGTTCTTTCTTACACCTGCCGCTCTGAATGATGTCGGATCACTTGCATCATATCTTGGAGAAAAAGGGTATGACTCGGCATTCTTCCATGGTGCGCCAAACGGCAGTATGGGTTTTGAGGCGTTTGCCCGACACGTCGGGTTCCGTCGTTATGTCGGTATGGATGAGTACTGTAAGTCTCCGCTACACAATGGTAAGGACGATTTTGACGGGTCGTGGGCCATATGGGATGAGCCTTTCCTGCAATTTTATGTCGAGGAACTTGGCAAGATGTCACAGCCGTTCGTAGCCGGAGTATTTACGGCCAGTTCCCACCATCCTTTCAGGTTGCCGAAAGAATATGTGGACTCGTTTCCCGAGGATCCTGTCCATCCGCTGTTCAAGTGCATACGGTATACCGACATGGCTTTGGGCAAATTTTTTGACACCGCTTCCCGTCAGCCCTGGTTCGATAACACCCTGTTTGTGCTTACAAGCGATCATTCCATGTATCCTCCGGCTCCTGAGCTTGCGACAGATCTCGAGATATACGCTTCGCCGATAATATTTTACGCGCCATGTGACAGTACGCTGCGCGGTATTGACTATGATCGCGTGGCACAGCAGACCGACATTATGCCTACGGTGCTCGGATATCTCAACTATGACCGGCCGTATGCGGCTTTCGGTATAGACCTGCTGAATACTCCTGCCAGGGATACATGGGCGTTCAGTTACAATAACGGTATGTACCAGTATACCCGTGACGGTATTTTCATGCAGTTTGACGGTAAACAGGTGAGGGCCGTCTATGATATCACGACAGACCGTATGCTCCGTAATAATCTTGTCGACAGCATAGACCGGACTCGTGTCGGAGACATGGAACGTGATCTCAAAGCATTCATACAGCAGTACTGTACGGCCATGAGCGGAAATGCCCTTGTGCCGGACTGATGCCGGGCCCAAAAAATTACAATCGCTTAACCGGCCTGTTATTGGTAATTACAATTTAATTGTCTATCTTTGTGCGATTGTTGCCCGCGCCCAGGCGTGAGCGATGAAATGTTGTGTACGTAAAAATAAATCAATCAAAACAATAACTATCTAAATGTCAGCATTAGAACAAATCCGCAAAAGACCCGGACTTATTATTTCAATCTTAGGTCTTGCTCTCGTACTGTTCATTTTCACTGCGATCAGTAATCCCGAGAAACTCTTCAGCGACCCTTCGACTATCGCTAAGGTAAACGGTCAGAAGATAGACCACAGCGATTTCCAGAGACGACAAGAGGAGATTCGTCGCCAATACGAGAGTCGCGGACTGAAAAATATCGATAACGCCATGCTTCAGGAGCAGGCGATGCAGTCACTCATAGAGGAGAGCCTCATGAACTCCGAGCTTGAGGAACTCGGCATAACCGTTACCGGTGAAGAACTTGGCAAGGCAATGCTCGGAGAGAACATACCGATGGCTGTCCAGCAGCTCTACTGGCAACGCCAGCAGGCCGGCATGCCTGTAGGTCGTCAGCTTCACGATATGATCACCAATCCCGCTCAGTATCAGCTCGATGCCGAGACCGCACAGCAGCTCAAACAGGAGTGGATGGATATGGAGAAGAGCGTCAGCGAGATGCTGAAACAGCAGAAGTTCCAGACCCTTGTGCTCGGTACATTGCCGGTCAACGAACTTGATGCCATGGCCCAGTATGAGGACAACAACAATTCGACCGAGGTGCGTTATACGAAAGTTGACGCTTCAGGCATCTCTGACAGCGATATCGAGGTGAGCGAGGCTGACCTCAAAAAGCAGTATGATCAGGACAAGGCTCTCTATACCCTCGACGATGACACCTATGTTCTCAGCTATATTGTCGCAGAGGTCACACCAAGCGACGAGGACCGTCTCGAGGCCACCCAGGCTGTTGAAAACGCTCTGATGGAGCTCCGCTCGACACCCGGCACCGACGCTGTGTCGACCAACAACAAGTTTGTGATCAACCGCTATAACACCGTCGCTAAGTATCTTCCTGCCAATCTGAGGGACAAGCTCGAGTCTCTGGCTCAGGACAGCGTACAGCAGATCAGTTTCTATGACAACAAGTATACTCTGGCCAAGTTCCTCGGCACCGATCGGATGAGCGACTCCATCACATTCGATATGATAGCTCTCGCCGAGACTGCCGATGCCGATTCGATCATGGGCCTGCTCAACGGCGGTACTGCCATCGATGCTCTTGCAGAGGGTACTGTACTCCAGTCTCAGCTCGGTCAGCGCGCTTCGCTCCTCAACGGCAATGCACAGATAGCTA
Organism: uncultured Muribaculaceae bacterium; assembly: GCA_910584665.1. Taxonomy (GTDB): domain Bacteria; phylum Bacteroidota; class Bacteroidia; order Bacteroidales; family Muribaculaceae; genus JAAVFS01. Next base: position 4,902 of record CAJUBL010000002.1, read on the forward strand.
TGGTGTTCGGTCAGGCCGAGGTGGGCAAATATTTCAATGCAGCCGATCTCACCGGGACAAACAGCGTCATCTTCCGCCTTGCCGGTAAGGATGCTCCCGAGACTGCATACAGTATTGCTGAGATTACCTATCAGCTGGATCCCTCGACCACTACCATCAACGATATACAATCCAAACTCCGTGCGTATGTAACCAATAACAATGATGCCAAGTCGTTTGTCGATAATGCGGTGAGCGCCGGCTACACTGCACTTCCGGCCTCGGTTACAAAAAGCTCCATGTCGGTAGCCGGTGTACCGGACACCCGTTCTCTGGCCAAGTGGGCCGTTGATGCCAGAAAAGGCCAGGTATCTGACGTATACAGCGATGACGACAAGACCATATTCATAGCGGGTGCGCTCACAAACAAGTATGACAAGGGTTTCACACCACTGTCCGACTCTCAGGTATCTGCGCAGACACGCGCCAAGGTTGTCCGTGCCAGGAAACTCGAGAAGCTGATGGACCAGTATAACGGCAAGGGTAATAATGTCGACAGTTATGCTCAGGCTATGAATGCCAAGGTTGATACCACTACCGTAAGTTTCGGTCAGAACTACGCCCGTGGTTTCATGCCTAATGACGGCAAGCTTATTGCGATCGCTTCCGAGGCTGAGGCCGGCAGGACTGTAGGTCCCGAGGCCACCGATTACTCGGTAGTCGTTCTTGAGGTCATCAGCAAGAACAAACCCGGCCGTGAGTTTGATGAGGTCAACGATGCCACTTATTTCCAGCAGACTATGGGTGCTCAGGTGCTCCTTCGCAATTTCTCTCAGATTCTGCGTGCCAAAGCTGATGTTGACAACAAGATCCAGAGTTTCTTCCGCGACTGATAGATTCGACTTATAACAGGATAAGATAAGGGTGAGGTTCGCTTTCGGAGCCTCACCCTTACTTTCTTTCTGCACATTCTTTCAGTATTGAGCTGACAATGCTATAGGTGTCTGAGATTGCGCCTGAGCCCTGAAAGTCTGGCCCGCCTGATGGCGGAATGTCTGAAGATGGAGGCATATTCTTCAGGGGTAAGCGATTCGATGCGTTCCGGTGTAAGACTGTTGTAGGCCGGGCGTAAAGAAAACCGTTTATGGCGGCTGAGGGCTATATCCCGGTTATGCGGACAGACGGCCTGACAGGTGTCGCAACCATAGAGACGTCCGCCGGTTGAAAACCCTTCGGGCATGTCTCCGCGATGTTCGATGGTGAGATAACTGAGACAGCGTGACGCGTTGATTGTCCCGTCCGGATTTATGGCATGCCCCGGGCATTTACTGACACACATGCCGCATCTGTCGCATTCGCTGACGGAAAGCATTCCTGTCGGTCTGAATGGTACGGTGGTGATAATCTCGGCGAGGAAACAGTAGGTGCCCAGTCCCGGAACAATGACAAGTCCGCTCCGACCTCTGAATCCTACGCCCGACGCTACAGCCCAGTAACGCTCACGGATCGGAGCCGTATCGACACACACGCGTGTCTCTCCTCCGTATGTGAGTCTGATGCGTGAGGCGAGTGTTTCAAGCAGTTCTCTGACGACCTCGTGGTAATCATCCCCGTGGGCGTAGGATGCGATGACGGGTATACCGTCGGGCTGTCTTTCGGTGTGATAATATGAGACGGCACATGATATGACCGATCGTGCCCCGTCCAGCAGTCTGCGCGGATCCTGTCTGATGTCCGGATAGCGTTCCAGATACTCCATCGCAGCGTTACCGCCTGACGACAGCCAGTGTTCGTATCTGTCGGTCTCATGTTCCGGTACGGGAATTGCTTCGGCTACACCGATACGGTCGATGCCGATATCGTTTGCCTGGTCAGAGAGCCATGAGCTGTCACATCGGTAGGACGTCAAACTCATATCCTTGTCTTTTAAGCCATTCTATGGCGCGTGGCATGGCCCATTGCATGTTGTGCTGAGCCTTCAGAGAATCATGAAATACTATGATCGAACCGTTACGGGCGTACCGTCTGACGTTGTCAAGCACACGTTCGGGTGTAAGACCTCTGTTGTAATCACGTGTTATGAGGTCATACATCACGAGATTGTATTTATGTTTTATTGCCCTGGCCTGGCCGCCCCACAGAAGTCCGTGGGGCGGCCGGAACAGGGGTGAGTCAATCAGTTCGTCGGCTTCGGTGATATCGCGCAGATAGGCGCGGCGTGACGATTTTATGCCCTGAACATGGTGCATGGTGTGATTGCCGTAGCTATGTCCGCGGCGACGTATTTCGTCAAGCAGTTCGGGATGACGGCGCACATTGTCACCGACAAGAAAGAATGTCGCTTTCACATCATGATTGTCGAGAGTGTCGAGTACCCATGGCGTGACCTCCGGTACGGGACCGTCATCAAACGTCAGGTAAACGACTTTGCGTCCCCGTCGCTTAAGTCTCCACATGGCTTCGGGAAACAGCAGTCGGTAAAGCGAAGGAGGACGTTCGATAAACATTGGGAGCAGTGTCTATTTGTATGCGCCTGACAGTGGTATGATGTCGTCGATATTCACGCCCATATCAGTGAGAGTGGCATCGATTTCATCCACATCACCTCCGGCCGACATGTAGCTCTGCAGGAGATTGGTCAGCAGAATGGGGACATACCGGTCCATGTCGCTTATATTGAGATGATGTACATTGAGGCTTGACTGTGATCCTACGATAAGACCGCCCTCGCGTTCTACGAGGCTTCGGAAGTATGGAATATACAGACCGTATCTCAGTATTTCGCCACGTAGTTTTTCGCGTCCCTTATCTTCCAGGTCGGATCGGCCGGTGATACGGCCCAGGTCTACATACATGGAACCTATGCGCTCGCTGTCCTGTACGGAGTATGGTGCAAGCCGTACGGGAAGCTTGCTGTCCATGATCTCCATGATTTCCACGGCCTTGTCAAAACGGTCCCGGGCGTATATCGAGTCGGTCGCGGTAGCAAGAGCCAGAGCATCGGTCCCTTCGTTGTAAAGAGCCTCGGCCAGATCATAGAGTGCCCCGCGGTGAGTACTTACCATGCGGCGTATGGTTTCGTCAAGGTATACGGTCTTTCCTTCGGGTATGCTGTCGAGGCCGCCCCACCTGAAGCGTTCGGTTACATTACGGTACATTCTGTCGGTGTCCACTCCCCATCCGTATCCCTCGATGTTGTTGTGCACCGGGGTTACCTGATAGGCCAGACCTGTATTGCGCAGATTGTCGTCGAGTCCGAGATAGTAATCGTCAGGGACGGTTACTGCGAAATAGACCGGACGGTTCCAGTCGTTTGACGCGCTGGTAGCGATCATGTCAAGTGACAGCACATTGCTGAGAGTGGCGTAAGGATTCCTGGCTGTAAGGTCGGCCAGGATAACTGTGTCGGCATTCTGAGCCTCAAGTTCGGTGATGACTCCGGCTCTGACTGCTCCATTGATGTTTGACGGGATCATAACCCGCGGGTAGTTCATCACACTGTAGCCGTCGTCGGGTGTGTTTTTGTATAGATCGTCGAGCGATGCGAATACATCCACATACTTTCCATTCTCGGAATCTTTGCCGAACGAGCTTGCCTGTATACGGTCGTTATAGTAATCCTTCGGCTCGGCCTGCATGGCTATGCCGGCGGCGTTGTAGGCAGGGAGCCGCATCTGGTTGGCATACCAGTCGGTGGTGAGATACGAAAGATTGACAACCCGTACATCGGTGCGGTAACCTTCTACCTCCTGGTTGTACCACAGAGGGAAAGTGTCATTGTCGCCGTTGGTGAATATTATGGCGTTCTCGTCGAGACTTGACAGGTAGTTGCGACCGTAGTCACGTGTGGTGTACCGGCCCGATCGGTCGTGGTCGTCCCATGTCTGGGATACCATCTGCAGCGGGACTGCTATACCTATGACAGTGGCAGCTGAGGCTATGATGATCGACGGTTTCCCATGGTTTATCTGATTTTCATCCCTGGTCCCGATAATTCTGAGGCCGATGCGCCACAGTGCGGCGACACCCATACCTACCCATATTGCAAAGGCATAGAACGAGCCTGCGAAAGCATAGTCGCGTTCGCGCGGCTGCAGGGGTGTCTGGTTAAGGTAAAGTACGATGGCTATGCCGGTCATGAAGAAGAGGAAGAATATCACCCAGAACTGTTCGATACCGCGTTTGTCACACATCGACTGCCATACGAGGCCTATCACGCCCAGTAACAGCGGGAGCATGTAGAAGACGTTATGTCCCGGATTGTCGGTTCCCTGATCGGGCGGTAGCAGCGACTGGTCGCCGAGGCGGGCATTGTCTATGAACGGAATGCCCGATATCCAGTTGCCCCGGTTGAGTTCGCCGTTGCCCTGGAGGTCATTCTGTCTTCCTGCGAAATTCCACATGAAGTATCGCCAGTACATATGGTTGAACTGGTAGTTGACAAAGAAACGCAGATTCTGGGCCATCGTGGGCACCTTTACATCCATCTCATAACCGTTGTACGGCTTGCCGCTGGCGTCGACATAGACAGCCGCCTTGCGGGTCTCGAGATCACGCTGTGTGATGCCGGCCCAGTCCATATACTGCTGTGGATGCCGGTCTGACGTGCTGTACATGCGTGGAAAGAGCATCGTGGGAGTATAGTGTAGGGTCGGTGTGCCTGGCTTTGATATGTAACGGTCGGGATCACCGGGGTTTTCTTTCAGTGCCTTGATATATGTCTTTGGACCTTCGTCGATGAGGTAGGAGGCACTTCCGTCCGAAGCCACCTTGACGATGCGTTGCGAGCCGAACGACTGTCCGGTGAACAGCGGCCGGTCTCCATACTGTTCACGGTTGAGGTAAGATGCGAGTGCGAAGACGTTGTCGGGCGCATTCTGGTTCATGGGAGGATTTGCCTCTGCTCTTATGAGTAGAAGCGCATAGCTTGAGTATCCTATGAAAATTACAAGTATGCTCAGAGCAGAGATCGCCAGTATACGCATCGGCAGAACTTTGGATGCGGACAGATATATTATGACGGCAGTCATAAGAATTGCCGGGATCCACAGTGAATTTCCGATGAAAAGGATTCCTGACAGCAGCACTGTCAGAGCGAACGACAGGCGTGTGGCTGTCGTCCGGTTGCCGTAGATGCTCATCAGACACCATATCATGACCGAGATGAAAAGTACAAAGTAGATAAGCACACCCATGTTGAAGCTCATACCGAGAATGTTGACACAGAACAGTTCGAAATATCCTGCGATCTCGATAAAGCCCGGCACCAGTCCATAGAGTATCAGGGCCACTATTACAGCCGATATTCCGAGGGCCAGAAGAGATCCGGCGGCTGTCGGTCTGGCAAACTTCCGGTAGTATATCACCAGTACTATGGCCGGAATACAAAGGAGGTTGAGCAGATGTACGGCTATCGATATTCCTATTACGTAGGCTATAAGTATGAGGTAACGGTCGCTGTGAGCTTCGTCGGCGCGGTTTTCCCACTTGAGGATGAGCCAGAATACCAGTGCTGTACAGAATGAAGAGAAAGCATATACCTCACCTTCGACTGCCGAGAACCAGAAAGTGTCGCTCCAGGTGTAACATAGTGCGCCGCACAGTCCGGATCCCATGATGGCGATCATCTTTGGAAGGGAGATCTCATCTTCGGTGTTCCTGACGAGCAACCGTCGCACGAGATGTGTGATTGTCCAGAACAGTAACAGGATAGTCGCCGCGCTGAGCAATGCCGACATGCAGTTGACCGCCAGAGCTACCTGTGACTGGTCGCCTCCGACAAAGTTGACGCAGAACCTGGCTGCAAGCATGAATACGGGGTTGCCCGGCGGGTGTCCCACCTCGAGTTTGGCTCCCTGAGATATGAATTCCGGACAGTCCCAGAAACTCGCTGTAGGCTCTACCGTCATCAGATATGTGACAGCCGCTATTAAGAAGCATAGCCACCCCAGCGAATTATTGATGATATTATACCTTTTCATCTGAATTATAGTGCTATATAATAGTGTATTTCAAATACCGATAGAGATTATGTCCGTCATTGGGACCGATGTGTCCGCGAGGCTCTCAGAAGTAAGTCATATTGCTGTGGGTATCAGGCGTTTTTCTCTTCGCCGGCAAACTCCATGAGATAGGCTTTGATGAAGCCGTCGATGTCGCCGTCCATCACTCCTCCGACATCGCTTGTCTGGAAATTGGTGCGGTGATCTTTCACGCGACGGTCGTCGAAGACGTAGCTGCGTATCTGCGATCCCCATTCTATTTTCATTTTGCCGGCTTCTATCTTGGCCTGTTCCTCAAGACGATGCTGCATCTCTTTCTCGTATAGTATGGAACGCAGGTGGCGCAATGCATTTTCTTTGTTCTTGGGCTGGTCGCGGGTCTCGGTGTTTTCGATGAGTATTTCTTCCTTCTCGCCTGTATAGGGGTCAGTGTACTGGTAACGAAGTCGTACACCGGATTCTACCTTGTTCACGTTCTGACCTCCTGCGCCGCCTGAGCGGAATGTATCCCATGACATCAGTGCAGTCTCGACTTTCACCTCTATGGTATCATCTACAAGCGGAGTGACAAACACTGAGGCAAATGAGGTCATGCGCTTGCCCTGTGCATTGTAAGGCGATACCCGTACGAGACGGTGGACGCCGTTCTCGCTCTTGAGATATCCGTAGGCCATGTCTCCCTCTACCTCAATTGTGCATGACTTGATACCGGCTTCATCTCCTTCCAGAAGGTTGGCGATTTTTGTCCTGTATCCATGCTTTTCGCAGTATCGCAGGTACATACGCATCAGCATCGATGCCCAGTCCTGGCTCTCAGTGCCTCCGGCGCCGGAGTTTATCTTCAGTACGACCCCGAGTTTGTCTTCCTCCCGGCGTAACATATTGCGAAGTTCCAGGGCCTCGATGCGTTCTATCGTACGTCTGTACAGGTCTTCGACTTCGTCTTCGCTGACCAGCTCCTCTTTATAGAAGTCAAAGCTGAGCTGTAGCTCGTCAACAAGTGTCTCGACCTCTCCGTAGCCTTCGATCCATGCCTTGAGGTCTTTGATTTTTTTCATCTGCGCCTGTGCCTCGGCCGGATGCTCCCAGAAATCCGGTACGTGTGTGCGCAATTCCTCTTCTTCTACTTCGATTTTCTTGCTATCGATGTCAAAGATACCTCCTCAACGCCAGCTTGCGTTCAAAAGTCTCTTTTAGCTGTTCCTGTGTGATCATAATGATATGAGTGCAGTAACGGGTTAATATTCAGTGTGTAAACGATATCTGTGCCCTGTTTCGGGGGCAGATGTGTCTACTAATTTACAAAGATATGAATAAGTCGCTCATTTTGCACTATATGTAATAGTAAAAATGGTTAACGGAACAGTCGGAGCGGGAAAATAAAAAGAGACTGTGCCTGGCACAGTCTCTTTTTAACTTTGGATATTTTCGTGTCTTACTGAATTTCTTCAGAGATTATTTCAGGATTGAAGCGACATTGAAGTTGGCAAACTCCAGATCGTTGGCGGCACGCTGTGCGACCGATTTGTCAAGACGTGCAGCCTGACGGAGATTGGTGTTGACCATGTTGTCATTGTTGGTGCGTGCGCCGAGAACAGCCATCAGGTAGTATGTGGTGGCATCCGGAGCGGCGATGGCACCGAGTGTCGACTTGGCGCGGTTGTAATCCTTGGTGAGGATCTGGGCCACAGCTGCATTGTTGCTCTTGGTGTTGCCGAAAGCCTTGACAGCGGCGGCGTTATCACCTGTAAGCAGGTAGTAGGTTCCGAGGGCATCTCCGAGTTCATCCACACCGGCGGCTGCACCAAGTTTCTGATTGGCTGCGCGGTAATCCTTGTTGACCATAGAGATGAGTCCGAGGTTCATCTGTGGTTCTGGAGCCTTGGGGTTGAGGCGTGCGGCCTGTTCGAAGCTCTTCTTGGCGGCTTTGATATCTCCGGCCTTGTACTGTGTGAGACCGAGGTCGTTGAATGTGCGATAGTCGTTGGGATAATGTGAGGCGGCCGAATTGTAGATCTTCATCTTCTGGCTGTTGTCGTCGGTGAGGGTAGCGCAGTACAGTATCTCCTCGACACTCAGAGTTGAGGGATCTTTGGCAAATGCCTGCTGTATCTCCTTGTCGCTCTTGCCGATAACATTTATCGAGGCTGTGATACGTGAGTAACGCAACTGGGGAAGGATGGTCTCGGCGAGCTGGTCGAAGATTGAGGTAAGATTGCGGATCTCGCGTTCGCGCTGCTCCGGATCTTTGTACATAGACAGTACGCTCAGGATGAGGTCTTTGTCCTGGATGTTGCTTGCCGAAACAAGTTTCTTGAAGCCTTCCCAGTCTTCAGCGGTGAAGTTGGCGGTGAGCTTACCGAAGTCGGTGATTTTGTCCTTCTTCAGTTTTTTGTCCATGTAGGTCCTGGTGTTGTTCTCACGGTTCTGGGCCAGCTTGGTGTTGAACTCCAGTGTGCCGTCGGGCGAGGCATATGACTCGATGTTGATCTCCTCGATCTCACGGCGTGAGTCGGCGTGTGCTTCGGCGAGCTCTTTGTTCAGTTCGTCCATCTGCTGGCTGGTCAGCTGGCCGGGACGTATGTTGGCCTGGTTGATAAGGAAGAGAATGTCAGCGGCATATTTCTCGTTGATGATACGCTGGAAAGCGTCAGCGCCAAGTGCGGGGGTGACACCCTCGGCCGATGCCAGTGCGGCAGTGGCAAGAACGCCGTCAGCGACTTTCAGGCGTGGAAGTACATACTGCTTTGAACCCTGTGTCACGTTAAATGCCAGATAAAGTTCGCTCTTGAGCATCTCGGGGATGTAATTGAACGATACGGGTATCGTTGCAGTGCCTCCGTTCTCGTAGTTGATGACGGGTGCGTTGCCGCGGACTTTCTCACCCTGGAATGTGTAAGCCTGAGAGGCAGCTTCGCCGCCGGCATATACCAGATAAGGGGTTACGGTAACAGTTGCGTTCTTCTTGAAGAACTTTGCGGGAACGCGTGCGGTAACGGTAGCGGGTACCTTTTCGCCTACAACCTCGAGCGGGTTGGGATTGACTGTGAAGTTGTCGGCCGTAAAGGGGCTCATCTTCTTGTTGCAGCCGGTGAGCATTAAAGCTGAAACGGCAACGGCTGCAAATAGCGATTTGCAAGTCATGTTGATCTGAAAAATTTATAGTGATGAATAGTTGATTAGTAACGCCTTACTGATGATTTTAAGGTACATTGTCTGATTATGTGCAAAGATAATACATTTTTTAATAAAAACGCAAAGTGGCACTGTTTTTTATATTATTTTTATTTTCATGCTTATTTTAATATGATATACCGACAGTTTCACCTGTTTTTTGTACGGGTGAAGCCGCCGGTATATATTTCTGCTGTCTGCCGGTTATCGTCTGCTGCTGTAGCTGTAGTTGTAACCGTAATGATATGCGAAAGCTCCGGATGTCGGTGTGCCGTTGAGTATCATACCCATGCGTGAGTAGCGTTTCTCCCGGTACATCTTCTCTATCTCAGGCAGGAACGAGCGGTCGAGTCGTCCGACTCTCACTATATACAGCGTCATGTCGGTGAGACCTGTGACAGCACGGGCATCTTCGACTGCTTCTGTGGGCGGGCAATCGATTATCACCACGTCATAGTGTGAGCGGGCGTAGTCTATAAGATCGGTCATACGGCTGCTGCCTACAAGTTCTGCGGGATTCGGGGGGACAGCTCCGGCTGCCATGAAGTCGAGATTGGTGTAGCCGTCGATGTCATGCGATATCAGCACTGACGGGTCTGTGCTGTTGCCGGCAAGGAATGAGGATACTCCCTGCCGTGCCGACTCGGCAAGTTGGTTTGACATTGCATGCCGGCGCATGTCAAGGTCTATGAGAAGCACGCGCTTGTCCTTGAGTGCCAGCGTAGCTGCAAGGTTCATTGATACGAAAGTTTTGCCGGAGCCGGGTATTGCTGAAGTTACCATGATTACGCGCGATCCGCTCTCTCCGTCTCTGTTCATGAACTCCAGGTTGGACCGCAGCATGCGGAAAGCTTCGTTGATGGAGTCGCTCTTGCCGTGTGCTACAAGTATGCCTTTGACCACATCCTTGTTTTTCCTGAACCGGCTGTTCTTGCCGTCATGTGGTATCTCGCCCAGGAACGGTATCGGCAGCGATTCTATATCACGACGTGATCTTACCTTGGTGTTAAGCATCTCGCGTAGATATAGGAGTGCCATAGGAATTATCAGGCCGATTATCAAAGCCATGAACATTATCATGGCTTTGCGGGGGGCTATAGGTGCATATGAACCCTGGGCTTCCTGCAGCAGACGGGTGTTGTAGGGTGCGAATGTCTGCCCGAGTTCGTTTTCCTCTCGTTTCTGAAGCAGGTAGAGATACAATGACTCCTTGACTTTCTGCTGTCGTCCTATTGACATCAGGTATTTAGCCTGTGTGGGATTGGCGGCTATGCGTGCTGTCGCGCTTGCCTGGCTGCGCTGCAGGCCGCTTATCGAGGTGTTTAGCGCTACGATCTGATTGTCAATGGCCCTCAGTACAGCGCTTCGCATCTCTTCGAGGGATACATCGTACTGACGTACACGGGGGTGGTTCTCGCTCGAGCTTGAGGCCAGATTGTTACGCTCTATCATCAGTCGGTTATATTCGTTTATCTGCTCGTCGATTGCTGCTGCTCCTGTGCCCGAATTGGCAGGCATGAGCGATGTTGAGTGCGAGGGATTGTCCAGATAGTCATGTATATATTTGGCCATCGACAGCTTGTTGTTCAGCTCCATCAGCTCATTGCTGGCTTTGGTAGCCTGCTGGAGATACAGAGATGATGCCTCGTCGACATTGGGCAGCAGATTCTCTGATTTGAATGACGAGATGTCGGAATCCACATCGCTCAGTTCGCTCTCGAGGCTGACAAGACGCTGGTTGATGAAGCGGCTTGTGGCTCGTGCCATCTGGTTGCGGTCGTCGACCCAGCTCTGGTTATAGACTTCAATGAGGTTGTTGAGTATGTCTTCGGCACGTTCGGGCGACAGATCGGTATATGTCAGTTTGATAACTGTGGCATGGTCGTCGGCCAGTCCTGAGGTCAGCGATGCGGCCAGAATGTCGGTAGCCGTCCGTACAGTCCGGTAAGAGGCTCGGATGCTTGAATTGCTTATTTGCCCCAGAAACCTGGCATTGGGCTTCATTACTACACGTCCCACAGGGGTGTCGACTGTGTCTATCGCCACAGTATGGAACTGTGCCGTACCCTCAAGTTCCGTACCTCCGGCTACGAAGTCGGTGAGTGTGGCGATTGTATCGTTGTCGGCGATGTTTATGGTCATAGCTAAAGGAGCCGTATCCCCATCGATGAATTCAGCGACGAACGGCAAAGCCTTACCATATACAGGTATGGTCTTCAGTCCTGATTTGGTAGTATATGAGACGTTAAGATCAAGATTCTCGACAACCTTTGACAGTAACCTCGGCGACTTGATAGCCACGAGTTCATTGAAGATGTCGGCCGACGACGAGAACATGCCGAAGTCGGCAAATGTGTTGGCAAAATCATTATTCAATGGTGCGCCATGCTTGTCATCACGAATCTGTATCAGTGCCGCACGCTGGTATACCGGAGCCGTGCGCATCACGTGGTATGCTCCGATACCGAGGCATACTGCAACCGAGATTACAAACAGATACCACTTGTCAAGGCATTGCTTGAAGAATTCGGTCAGGTTGACCGAATTGGCCGATTCTTCGCTGGCAACAGTCACACTGTCGGTCGTGTCATTGATCTCTTTCATATTTGTGTTTTCTTATACGGTCAGCTATGTGGGTTGTATTGGATGTGTGTCAGCCGGTTATTTGAACACGAGCACTGCGACCGATGTCACCAGCGATGCGATGGAGACCCAGAATGAGGCCTGCAGCACATTGTTTCCGTTTACCGTAGCCGAACGTTTCTTCATATTGTTGGGCTCGACATATATATAATCATTCTGCCGCACATAGTATACAGGCGACTTCTGGAGGGCATCACCGTCGGTCATGTCGATACGATGGCTTACTGTGTGTCCGTCCTCTGTGCGTACGACCAGAATGTTTTTTCTCTGACCCTGTATTGTCAGATCACCGGCCATGGCCAAGGCTTCGGGCAACGTTGTGATGTCGCGTGACAATGCGTATCGGCCCGGAGTCATCACTTCTCCGGCTATTGTTATACCTACATTGGCCCACTCTACTATTACAACCGGATCTTTGGCGATATTGCGTCGTTCAAGTTCCTCGGTGATGTATTCTGAGATTTCCGAACGTGTCATTCCGCTGATGTGAAGTTTTCCCATCAGAGGGAACGATATGTCGCCCATCGGATCTATGGTGTATAGCGATACATTCTGTGCCTGAGTGTTTGACATGCCGGTGGTTCCCGCCTGGCCGATGCGGTGTGAATAGGTCGGGAGATTCAGGGATTCGCTGAGTACGGGATTGTCTGTATTGACTGTAATCGACAGTTTGTCATCGGGGCGGGCCTTGATGCTGTTCAGATTGATCAATGCATGTGTCTCACCATCCTGCCATCCCTGCATGTAGGTGATGTCACGTGGAGTACGGCAACCGGTCATAACGAGAGCGATAACCGCGCAAAATGTTAAAATAGTATTTTTCATCACAATAATGGATGTTATTAGTTTTAAACGGAGCCACAATAAGGCGCCGCAAAGTTATGACAAAAATATGAGATATCAAAGTAAATCATGATACTGCGTGCGGCATGGATATAATCTCGGGTCAGCCCGGGTATTTTTAGGTCTGTCGGTTGTTATAAGAAAAGATGTTTGTATCTTTGGCTTCGCCCAAGATACTCGTGCTCAATAAAACTCAGACAAGTTTTGTTTTGTATTCGACTTATCCGTATCTTTGCTTTGTATGTGTACCGGAGTTTTCTGCCGCCGTTCGGAGGAAAATGTCTGTCCGTATCTGATAATTAATCACTTAATATTAAATTTTATGGAACATCCTGAGAATGACTCGCAATATATCGGACTTACCGTCAACGAGGGGGTTGCACAGCCTCCGATTACCAATCCATATCTCGTCAGGCGCAGGCGCAAGCCGCTACCGACGGTCGGTGAGATGGTAGAGGGAATACTCAGGGGTGATGTTACCATGCTCAGTCGTGCTGTGACGCTGGTCGAGAGTCTTGCTCCTGATCATCAGCAGCTCGCTCAGGAGGTTATCGAGAAATGTCTTCCCTATTCGGGTAACTCACGCCGCATCGGAATCACAGGCGTGCCGGGTGCCGGAAAGAGTACGTCGATCGATGTTTTCGGACTTCATGTCCTGCGTGACGGCGGCAGGCTTGCCGTTCTTGCCATCGACCCTTCGAGCGAGCGGACGCGTGGAAGTATACTTGGTGACAAGACACGCATGGAGAAGCTGTCGACACATCCCGGTGCGTTCATACGTCCTTCTCCGTCGGCTGGTTCGCTCGGTGGTGTGGCACGCAAGACTCGCGAGACTATAGTGCTGTGTGAGGCTGCAGGATATAATAATATCTTTGTAGAGACTGTCGGTGTGGGACAAAGCGAGACGGCGGTCCACTCTATGGTCGACTTCTTTCTGCTGATCCAGCTTGCCGGGACAGGTGACGAGCTTCAGGGAATAAAGCGTGGTATCATGGAGATGGCTGACGGTATCGTTATCAACAAGGCCGACGGAGACAATGTTGACCGTGCGCGACTGGCCCAGGCCCAGTTCAGAAGCGCACTGAGACTGTTTCCGCCTACGGCATCGGGATGGAGTCCGGAGGTACTTACTTATTCGGGTTACTTCGAACTCGGTATACCGGAGGTCTGGGATATGATCGACCGCTATTTTGATTTTGTCATCGGGAACGGATATTTCGAACGTCGCCGGCGTGAACAGGCCAGATACTGGATGTATGAGACTATTGACGAGAAGTTGCGCTCACGTTTTTACAACGACCCGGAGATAGCATCAATGCTCACCGACCGGGAAGCGGCCGTACTTGATAACCGCCAGAGTTCTTTCATTGCCGCACGCGATGTCCTCGAATATTATTTCAGGAACCGGATGTAGCCTCCGGACCGGCCCATTGTGAATGGTATTCGCTTGGTGAGACTCCATACTGGGCCTGAAAACATTTGGTGAAGTGAGAACGTGACTGGAAACCTACGTTCCAGCACACTTCGCCTACCCGTACATCGTCGGCTTTAAGCATCTGGGCCGCCCGTTCAAGACGTATCTTGCGTATGTACTCGTTGGGCGTGATACTGGCTACCGACCTGAGTTTTGTAAACAGTCCCGTGCGTGAGATTCCTACCTCACGTGCCAGTACATCGACAGTGAATTCCGGATCGGCGATACGTTCCTCCACGATGGTCTTTATACGTGTAAAGAACCGTTTGTCGGGACTTTGTTCCGGCATCATGGTTTCGATGACCGACGGTGTCTCGCGGAACCTGTCTCTCAGAATGGCTCTGTTTAACAGTACCGACCGTATTCGTGCCTCTATAACCTGAGGCGAAAACGGTTTGATGATATACATGTCTGCGCCGTTATCAAAACCGTCGATCACATCGGTGTTCTCCACTCTGGCTGTGAGCAGCAGTACGGGGATATGGCTCGTGCGTATGTCTGTTTTCAATATTCTGCAGAATTCCATTCCATCCATCTCGGGCATCATGACATCGCTGATCACCAGATCGGGAATACGGTCATAGACGGACTCCAGCGCCTCTCTGGCACGCGAGAATGACCTTACATCATAAGTATCGGACAGCAAGGCGTTAAGAAAGTTAAGCATGTCGTCGTTATCATCGACAATTACCACTTGCTTTCTGTTTTTTTCCGGTTCGGTATCTGCGGTATATTGCGGTTCTGTTCCGGTGTCGGAATAGTCCGGGCCATCCTTTTGCTCGAAGGCCGGGGCGTCGATCCTCTCTTCTGTCTCAACAGGACTGGCATCGGTCGGCTTGAAGAGGACAATAAATTCGGCTCCCTCTCCCACTACGCTGTTCAGTCTGACTTCGGCATCCATCAGTGCTGAGAAACTCTTTACAAGCAACAGCCCCAGTCCGGTTCCTATATTATCCGTCTGGCGGTTCTCGGCAATCTGATAGAATGGCATGAAGATCTTCTCGTTTTCCTCGGGCGGAATACCGTTACCGTTATCTTTGACGGAGATGCGGAAACGTCCGTCGGAATCCTGTGTCAGGGTCACTCTAATTTCTGACCGTGTGAATTTGAGAGCGTTTGAAAGCAGGTTGTACACTACATGACGAAACGCTTTGTGGTCGATCAGCGACACGCACGGACTGTCGGGCATCCGTACGACGACTTCGATATGTTTCATCGAGGCCGAGAGCATTATATCGTCACACATACGCTGTAAGGGGACACGCAGGTCTACAGGCTGTGGCTCCAGTTTCATTCCTCCGGACTCCAGTTTTCTGAAATCCATAAGGTGGTTCACCATGTTGAGCAGTCTCTGACCGTTGCGTTCCATGATTGCCAGGTGTCTGCGGCACTCGGACATCGACATCTGTGAGTGCATGATATTCTCCAGCGGTGAGAGTATGAGGGTCAGGGGTGTGCGGATCTCGTGGACAATGTGTGTGAACATCTCGATCCTGCTGCGGTACAGATCCCTGTCTTTTTCATCGGCCAGTTTCCTGATCTTCTCTTTCTGTCTGTTTATGAATCTTCTGTATATGATCTGGAGGGCAGTTCCGATGGCGATAATATAGAGTATTATCATGAATGGTGACTGCCACCATGGTTGTCTGACTCTGATAGGGAAACTTAGTGATTCTTCGTTCCAGCCGCCGTTGCCGTCGGATGTACGTACCCTGAAAGTATATTTACCCGGCGGAATGTTGGCGTAGCTGTGGGTATATTCCGGGCTTGCCTCATACCAGTCCTTATCAAGGCCATCGAGCCGATACAGATAGTCATTCTGGGTCGTATTGATAAAACTCAGTGGCGATACCCTGAAGCTGATCATGTTCTGGTCATAGGCCAGAACAAGTTCATCGGCATAGGTTATCGACTCTTTGAGCTGCAGTCCGTCCGACCCTATTCCGACCGGTTTGTTAAAAACCTGGAAGTCTGTGAGTATCACTTCCGGGTTGTGGTGATAGTGGATTATCTGTCCTGGATAAAATTCGCTGATACCGTCAATACTTCCGAGAAGGATTGATCCGTCGGCACGCTTCAGTCCTGAGTTGGGAAGGAATACGTTCGATTGCAGCCCCGATTCCTTGTCGAAGCTGCGCATTTCTTTTCTGAGGGGATTATAGCAGTATAATCCCCTCGAAGATGAGATCCACAGATCGTCACCGTCCGATATTATTTTATTGATGACTCTTATTTCTTTGGGAAGTTTCTCCCGTATGAAAGTCCCGGTATCATAGTCGAACCGAAGCAGTCCGAATCCGTCTGTGCCGAACCATATGTTCCCGGCCGAATCACATTCGGCTGTCACAATTGCATTGGTAGGTAAGGCTCCTCGGGTTCCGAATCCGGTGGCATTCTCGCTGAAACGCTCCCATTTGCCGTCGCGGCGGTCCATACGGTAGATGCCGGCATCGGATGAGCATACCCACAGATAGCCCCTGTGGTCGTCGGTGATATGGCAGGCATCGGCGGGATGTACCTCAAAGATGCGTTCAAAGTCATCGGTTTCCGGTCTGTAGATATTCAGGCCCTCGGTTGTTCCTACCCATATCACGCCGCAGATATCCTTATACAGTGAGTATATGCTTGACGAATAGAGCGATTCGGGAGAATCGCCCTGCATGTGATTCTTAACATCGCCGGTCTTCAGATCAAGAATATTAAGTCCTCCGTTGTACATGCCTATCATCAGCCGGTTTCCGTCTTCGAGCAGTGCATGGATATTTTTATGTGTGGCACTCTTCATAAGAGGGTTCCGGTTGACATGAGTGAACTCGTTGGTGTGTCTGTTCCATTTATAGACACCGTTATCGTCACTGCCTATCCAGAGATTGCCGTCCGTTCCCTCTGCAAAAACGCTTATTACCTTGGCCGTGAGACCGGTATTGGCATCACTGTAATGTCTGAAATCGAATTTTCGTGGTGCCACATAACTTACTCCTCCGAAGTACGAGCCGATCCATAGTGCTCCCTCATGGTCAATGAATATGGAATAAAGATAGTCGTTTGACAGAGTGCCTGAGTCAAGCGGTTTGAACGGGGATGTGTAATTTCTTGCCTGAAACAGTACTGCTTCTTCAGATCCGATATCATAGCTCGTTATGCCCTGATCGGAGACAAACATAAGTTGTCCCGGATTCCATTCTGCAATCTGGCGTATCAGGAACAGTTTGATGCCTGATGCTGTCTCGAGTCTTGGAACCATACGGTCCGATTTCTCGTCGTACATATATAATCCGTCGCTTTTGGTCCCGGCCCAGATGTTGTGGCCACGGTCTTCGAATAACGCGGTACCGGTAATGGTATGTCCGTCATCAGTAGAGACGGATATGAACCGGTCCTGTTCGGGATTGTAACGGCAGATTCCGGTACGTGTCGCCGCCCATATCTCACCTGATGAGTCCACAAGCACGTCGCTTGTGATATCATCGGGAATCTTTGTCGGAGCAGGATATTGTGTAAGTCTGCGTGTGGCTTTGTCATAACAGAATATCCCCTCGCCGCCGGTTGCCAGCCATACCCGGCCGTCGGCACCGTGCGACATCTCGACTACAGGAGATTTGATGCTTATGCCCGACGAGGGGTCGACAGGAAGTTCTATAAACTGTTCCCGGGGCAGATCAAACAATGACAGTCCGCGGTTACTGCCTATCCACAGCCGCTGTTGTTCATCTTCGGTGATACAATGTATAACGGCTCCGAGAGTCCTGACGTTTTCGTCACGCCATTCTCTTATGACATATCCGTCAAAACTATGCAGCCCGTCAATGGTACCGAACCACATTATACCTTTCTTATCCTGATGGATTGAATATACCGCATTGGAAGCAAGACCGTCCGATACCGTATAATGGCGTACCAGATGTCCTTCCAGAGGGTATGTCGCGGCAATCCCTGTCAGGATACAATAAAAAATATGTAGATACAACACTAAGACGCGTTTCATGACGGGGTAATGAACCTTACAGCTTTTAGTTTATGCAAATATACGGAAAATATTCGATGAAAAGAATAACGAAAGTCATGCGGAGCATGGTTCGCGGTGGTGAAGCCGATTCTCTTATATTCGTGCACAGGCCTTCAGTGATGTGTTCGCCGAAAGTCTTATCTCGGCCGACGATACGGTATTGCCGTTGATATCCAGACTTTTTACCGTCGGGTAATGATCTGTACCGACGTCAATCCATGAATAGTCGCCCAGAAACGAGGCTTTCCATGTCAGGTCGAACGATGTGTCGTTAGAGATCCCTGTCGATGAATTCCCGGTATGGCTCACACTCATATATCCGTCAAATATGGCGATGTTGCGTATGCCTGACTCTTCATCGGGATTCTTTATGCGGCACAGCGTTCCGATACTTTTGTCTGAGAAAGAGGGCTCGAAGCCCATTGCACCGCAGACGCAGGCAGAGATGAGACTGAAAGCAACCTCGGGATATTCAGATTTTGACATGGCCGGAAGGTTCGTAAGGTAATCATAGCCTTCGTCACAATATCCGTAGTTGTAGAATATCTCGGGGAAATAGGTCGAATACTGAATGTCCCATTCGTTTGAGGAAATGTCTTTGATGGTAAGGCGGATCCTTTCGGCATTATCAGATGCGCCGAACCACAGTATGTATAGTGAACCTTCACTGTTGACGAACTTTCCGTCTTGCATCAGGCCGGAGTGATAACGTGATTCGGCGGCGTTCCACCACTGTGATTCAAGTAGTTCGCGGTATCTTACAGCTGTGGTTCGGGCTTTGTCGTACAGGTTGTTCTTACCTTGCAAAAGCGAGATTCTGGAATATGCGTCATATCCGCTGTAGAGGGCGGCCACAAGATCTACTCCCAGAGAAAGTCCTGTAAGGTTTTCGTTGTAGGATGGTATCCCGCGGCATATGTGGAATTTGTTGTCCGGATCAAAGTTCACGGGCGAATTCATGTAGGGTGATCGTTTCATTATACGGTCGGGAGTGAGGTCCCAGCGTTCCACATAGTCGCTGACTGTGTGGTCATAGAACCCGGTGAACGTGTTGTCCCGGATATAGTCTTTGTCTCCCGTCCATTCGTACATCTTCAGACAGGTCTGCATCACGTCGGGGTTGGAGGTGAGGTTATACCAGAACTCCCGGTCGTTGAAGTAGTCGGCCGGGACCGGTTTCCCATACCGGTTTATCTCCCAGTAGCTGCACCAGTCACGCGAGTCGGAGATATTACCTGTGATATGTGACAGCATGTTCTTGTTGTGTCTGGTGAGTCCCAGAATCTGTGCGCCTGTCGCCTGGTGTGAGACATCCCGCATGCAGAATGCTTCCCTGATAGGCATGCTGGCCATATACCAGCATCCCACCGGATCTATATCGGTATAGGAATATGACAGAGCGGTTTTGCGTGCCCACTCATAGGCTTTCTCGAGTTTTTTGTCGGTAGAGCTGAACACCGCTATCTCGTCGGGAGGAACATGTCTGGCTGTCACGACTCTGGAATCATTCGTGCAGCCTCCGGCCAGTAGCGTTCCGGCCAATAATATCAACAGGTGTGGCTTCATGATACATGTGTGCTATATTTTTATTGCGATAGGCTTGCCGTCCTTAACCGTGTAAGCCGAAAGTTTTCCGTTGCCCGATACTGATACTTTCAGTTTCCCGGGCGAAATTCGTTCAACGGTGATATCTATTTCGGTGCCGAACGCTTTCATATGCCTGAGATTCATATGATCCCAGCCGGCAGGCAGACGCGGACACAGGGTGAAACTCCTCAGGCCGGTAGGGCGTATCCCGAACAGGCCCTCGGTGATTATACGGCCGTAAAGACCGCTCTCTGCCGAGAGGTGTCTCTGCTCGCCTTCGGGCCACGCTTCGATGGCATAGGGGACGTGTTCGCCAAGCAGGCGGGTCGCAGAGTAGCTTCTGAGATATGCTGTCGCTTTCTCTGTTGCTCCTACAGCATATACGCCACGCAGGGCGTAGAGAGTGGAACGGTCCCAGAAAGTCTTGTCTCCGGCTTCTGTGAGCAGTCCGTTATCGGTCCACAGACGTGGCGAGAAGAGGGCGTCGATGGTCCCCTGTGCACGTTCGTCGATACCCATTGTCAGGGGAATGCATATCCATGATCTGAGTACGTCGTTTCCTTTGTAATAGGCATAGGTGTCGAATCCCTCGACCTCACTGGCGAAGTACCGGTTAACATTGCGGCGCAGTTCCTGTGCCTCCCTGCGGTAGCGTGCGGCTCCGGGCTGCCCTATCTCTTTGGCAAGGTATGAGGCCGATACCAGAGCGTCATAGTATAGCGATGATGTGCACAGATTGGCGTCACCGGCCGGGAAACGTCCCTCCAGCTCGTCGCTGTCCGATGTCACGACTCCGTCGCTGTTCAGTTTCCGTTTACAGTATTCCAGACACCACGAGATGAGGGGCCACAGTTCCTCAGCTTCATTGCGGTCACCCTTTGCAAGGGCATATCTTGTAGCTCCGTGCGCTATCATGGCGCAGTCTCCGCGGTCACCTGCTCCGTCCCATATGTCATCACCTTCGGCAATGATCGAACTTGGTATGGTTTTGTATTCGTCGTTCATGAATCTGGCGAAATGGCGGAATGAGTTCAATGCCGATTCGTTGCCGTATTCATATCCTGTAAAAGGGAAAAACGGATTTATGTATTCGGCCTGGTCGTTGGCCCAGATGGCGGCGTAGTATGATTCGCCGCCGGGACCGTGCATCGGGCCGCTTTTGGTCGCGAAAATACTTTCACAGGCGCGCACTTTGGCAAAGTCCATCATTTTGTTTATCACAGGATCCGGTGTCTCGAGCACGAGGTTCCCCATGAGGCTGTCGACGAGTCTGGCTCTTTTGTCGTATTCGATGTCGGCGTCGGCTGTCACGGCTGTCTCGTCTGGAGCTGTGGCTGTGATCTGGGCAGAGAAAGCGAGAGTGTCGCCGGGACGGAGTTCATAGGCACCTGATCCGGTGACCGTGCCCTGTATTGTATATGATCCGGTAACCCCCTTGGCAGGGTCGGTGGCTGAGATGAAGCCTCCCCCTGGAATCTCGACCGTCATGGGCTTCGAATCAGTGTTTGTTATGAGATATTTTTCTATGAGCGCGGGCAGTTCTGTCGACGGGTGATATATGCGTTTCAACAGCCCCTTGCCATATCTGCCGTTGTTGAATTCGCTCTCTACTTCGAGCGCGCTCCTGATCATGATTTTCCGGACTTTCTCGTTTCTGACGGCGCGGCCGTTGACGGTCACGGCGTCAAGCGGATTCCACGCCAGACGGCGCATAAGGCTGGCATGGGTGTTGTTAGGTATCGTGCGGAGCATTGGCCAGATTATACTTTTCTCCATACGGAATGATCCGTCCTGTTCCACTCCATAGCGTAATACGGTGGATATACGTTTGCCGGACATCTCGATGTGGTCACTGTGATTGTCCCCTTCTGACACATTCCATATTATACCCCCGTCCGGATCGAGATTCCAGTACTGCCTGGCCGACATGTGGCCTGCGGTTGATATCATGGCCATGGTGGCGACGATGAAAGTTGAAAATGTAAGTATTTTTGATTTCATAAAACGGGAGACTCTGAAAATATCCCTCCGGAGAGTACGGATCAGTATCCGGACTTTTCCGGAGGGATGACCTTATAAATAAAACCTAATTGGCTCGTTGTATATTGCCTTGCAGGCTTGAAAAAATCATTTCTTTTCGAAACCTTCTCTGATCAGATCGAGTTCCTGCACGGTATATGTTGTCTTTGTGACATCCTCGCCGGCCGCATCCGATACGTGTCTCAGGAAAAACAGGAACTTGTCATATCCCGGTGCACGCCAGTCGATATCTTTATCGCCGAGCGAGTAGAGTTTTCTGAATGCCTTTTCGAATACCTTCCAGCCATACTTGTCCTTGATACGCAGGAGGGTGTAGTGGAGAGCATCGCCTTCCGACGACGGTTCGCCGGCACCTATTGTCCGGTCATAGGCTTTCTTGTAGTAGTTGATTATGTCGTACCCTTTGTAGGCTTTGTCCTGAAATACTGTGCCGTTAAGTTTTTCCAGGGCATAAGACATTCTGAAATTGGCAAACAGCTCGTCGTTCCAGTTCCACTGGACCGACTTGTTCATGCTGCCGGCGTTGAATACATGTCCTATCTCGTGGGTCACTCCGAAACTCCAGTCGTCCTTTTCGTTGAAACTTACAGGGATCGATCCTATTTTGGACTGGCTGTTTATGAGTATGGGGTTGCCGGCGAGAGCCCAGTATCCGGGTTCTATACCGGGAGTGGCGAGAATGTTTATGCGGCGTCCTCCATAGGGTTTGTCTCCGACAAGCTTACTGTAACTCTCGTATACTTTGTCAAGCTGTTTCACCCACGGACCCATCTCTTTTTCGTCAACATCGACTTTCTCGCTGTCGAAGAATACGCGCAGGTGTTTGCCGCTGAATGTTTTCATAGCGCCCTCGGGGGTAGGGGTGACTCTGACATCGTCCCAGCAGGCGGTGCCCTTGGCTTTGCCGCCGTTGTAGGTGCCCCATGGGAATCCCAGTGCCAGTACTATTTCGGCGTTTCCCTCACGGTCGCTCACGAAGTCCATGTACACTGTCTGCCAGTCGTTGGTGCCATATATGAATCTGGATGCGTTCCATGCCTGTTCCATCCCTCCCTGCGGATTGAGATAGAGTACGGCTCCGCGTCCCTCGGCCACAGAATCGGTCTTTACGCGTGCCGATATACGGTAGAGTGTCTCGGGCGACAGTCCGGTAAGTGTATGTTTTACGCCCTGGGCTGTGCGTGTATCGCTGGTGATACGGATAAAACCGTTACCGGTTCCGTCGGTCAGGTATTCGACTGTTCCGGGTGCCTCGTCCGACAGCTTTGACCAGTTGTTTTCATATGTGGTCCGGTCATTGAACCTGTCTTCGAATTCTGAAAATTTTGAGATGTTGCGGGCCTGTAGGGTCAGCACAGAAGCAATGGACACTGCTGTTATGGAGATAGGATATTTCATGGTATTTTGGATATGTGATGATGTCAGAATACTGTTTTTCCGTTTACGGTACACAAAAATACCTGTTTTGTTCCCTGCAGTAGTACCGGTTAGTACAAAAACGGTTCGATATCATACAGATAGTTTGAAAAACATGGTTTTATGATGTAGGGATAAATGATAAGGCGCAGATTTCGCGGATTCTGCTTTCTTAAATATTAATCTGCGTAATCTGCGCCTTTATCAGATGGGTGGTTATATTTACTTGCTCAGGTCTTTTATGCGTATGTTGCGGAATCGTACCCCCGGACCATGACCGCAGAAGCTTATAAGACCTTTCTTGTTGAACAGACCGGGATGGTTGAGGTGATCAACAGTATAGGGGTTGGTCCTTGTGCCGTCGGGATCGACATTATGTCCCTTGCAGGCCTTGCGGATGTTGCCGTCCAGAATGACCTCTCCGTTCACTGTGACAGTGATGTGGTCACCCACAGCGCGGATTTCTTCAGTATTCCATACTCCCGGCTTGGGCGATTTGATACGTTTTGCCGGAATGATGCCGTAGACTGAACCGTGCACCTGATATGGACGCAGATCGGCGTAGATCGGTGCATCATGCTCCAGCACCTGGATCTCCATGCCATAGTAGGCGGCGTCCACATCCTCACTCGTACGTATTCCTATGCCGTTGTTCACTCCCGGTGAGTCAAAGCAGAACTCGAAGCGGTAGATGAAGTCGCTGTACTCCTTGTCGCTGTACAGGTTGCCGTTGCCGTGACCGCCATACTGGGCTGTGACATATATGGCTCCGTCAACAGGTATATAGTTGGTCTTGTTGCCTTTCCAGCGGTTGAGAGTCGTTCCGTCAAACAGTATTTCGAATCCTTCGGCCTCTTCTTCGGGAGAGAGTCTGAATGTCGGGTCAATAGACATTCTGGCGATCATGCCGTTGATGTCGTCGACGGCATATCCCGAGTCGGCGCTTCCCTCGGCCTTGTAATAGGCTTTGGCGGCTTCGAGGGCATCGACTACGTCGGCACCGGTGAAATTGTTTTTCGAGGCTATGTTACGTATGGCGGCGGCAGATGTGGCTGCTGTCTCAGGTTTTCTGATATATTCCATGGCCACGGCGAGAGCGGGAAAGACGCGGGTTTCGCCCATTCCTGAGATCATCATGTTCTGTACGCCGGCGTCGCCGGTGGCCTCAAGCCCCTTGGTGTAGAGGTTGAACTGCTGTGAGCCGCTGTAGCCTGAGCGGCGGACAAGTTGGGCGTAGCGTCTGAGTGCCTGCACCGATGCCTGTCTGTCTGTGGCAGCTATCTCGTAAAGCACCGGTATCATGTCGTTGCCGTTGACAGTGATGAGGGCGTTGAAAGCTTCCCTGTCACCCTTGTTGTAGGCATCGCGGATGGTATTCACGGCATCCTTGCTGCCACACTGGGCGAGGGCCTGGTACAGCAGGGGCATGTTAGTGGCGTTGTTCAGGTAGGGTTTGAGTGCGGCATACTGTTCGTCCTGAGCCAAGGGGGTGAGGACGGCCTTGATGGCGTGCGAAACGGCTGCGCGGTCCTGGCCCTGAGCCTTGGCACCCAGATTCATGAGTGTCTCGAGATCTTCGGCAGTGGCCACGTTGGCCAGAGCCTTGTAGGCGGCGGGTTTAAGGTCAGCGTTACCGTCGTTGATGATCCTGACAACAGCTGGCATCGAAGCCTTGACATGACGTTTGTCGGCGAGATCGAGTCCCAGTGCCATAGCCTTGGAATTCTGGCTTACGAGAGCCGAGTTCACACAGTCGGTGATATCGCCGCTGAAGTAGAGCAGAGCTTCGGCGGCCTTGTCGCTGCAGGTTCCGTAGAGAGCGGCACTGAGAGCATTGAGTGATTTCTCTCCGCCTATCATCGAAGCAGCTTTTATAGCTGAGGCGGCCACATCGGGATTACTGCTGGTTATGGCACCTGCGACGAAGTCCGTCTGTGACTTATTTCCGGTGGCACCGTACCAGTTGATGACATCCACGAGAGCCTCGGCGTTCTTGTTCTTCGAGGCAGCCTTGTTCACGGCTTCATAGACCTCGGTGTCGGCCCATGGCTCGCTCAGACGCAGTGCATTCATCCGGTACTGGCGGTCGTTTCCCTTTATGGCTTTGACAAGCTCCGGGAGTGCTTTTTTCCTCTCTATATCAGATACCGCAGCCAGAGCCGCACCGCGTGTGTGCACAGGGGCTTTGCTCCTGAGGGTAGCTTTGGCCGATCTGAGCAGCTGTGCGTCGAATCCCTTGTCTGCTCCCTCGTTGAGTAAGATGCTGTAGGCACTCACGGCGTCATCGCTGTTTTTGGCATAATTGACGGCCTTGACTGCTTTTTCAAGCACCTTGAGAGACTTCTCGCCGCCTATGCGGCTCAGCGTAATATAGTAGTCGCGTTTTGATCCTGCGGGAACCATATCTGCCCATTCGATAATCTTGTCCTCGACCTCGGCGGCACCTGTAACGCCGGCCAGACGTGCCAGAACGGCGTCGGGCTCACTGCTCGCGTTGATCTGACGTATGATAGCGTTTCTGGCGCCCGGCATGCGTGTGATGGTATTAAGGGCTATATCTCTGGTATTCTTATTGCTGACGAGTGTCTCGAGGAACGGGATGTTGTCATCGCTTCCGCATGTCCCGAGCAGTGAGATCAGAAAGCACTTATTGGGAATGTCATTACACTTCACGATAGCCTTTTCCAGACCGTCGCTCATATTACGGGCCATCATCTCGCGGCCGGGTACGGTCACGTAGGAGGCAAGCCCGTTCAGGGCATACTCCACGATGTTGTTCTGCCCCTTGGCGGCAGGTACAAGCATCGCGGCCATCTTCTCGACGCCTTCGGCGCCGGTTGAGGCCAGATCGGTCATCATAGTGTTGTAGATACTCCGGTCCTGTGCCGGCAGCTGGGCCATGGCATCGGCTATCACTGTGGTGACGAGACGGTTGCGGCCGTCCTGCGCCCCGGCGAGCCAGGGCAGCATAATGACAGCGGCAAGTATCAGTAATATTTTCTTCATATCGATCAGTTTATTTTTCGGTTCTGTCAGTTTTAGGACATTATTATATTTTCCAGCTTCCTCTCATGGGTTGGTCTATGAGCAGGTTGGCGGCCGGGTCGTTGATGAATGTCTCTGTCTCGGTATCGAACTCCAGAGTGCGATTCAGTCTCAGCGCACACACGGCCATGTTCACCAGCGTACAGCTGTGGTGACCGTTAAGCTCGTTCAGGGCAAATTTCTCGCGTGTCCTGACACACTTCAGGAAATCCTTGTTCTGTGGTTTCGGGTCGGGCATTTCCCCTATTCTTGCCATGATGTCCGGACAGGGTTTGCCGTCAAGTTCTACCTCGAATCCCTTGTAGACCTTGCCGTCGGGTCCCTCTATGTAGGGCACCTTGCCGGTGCTCTCGTAGCCTTCGCCCTCGAGCACTATCTGGCAGCCGTCGGCATACGTGTATACTATTTTGCGCCATATGCCTATCGCGTCGCTGTGCTGCTGAGGCGCGTCGACCTCTACCTTTACCGGGAACGTGTCGTCCTTGCCGAGCATATACTGCACAGGATCGATATAGTGCTGTCCCATGTCGCCCAGGCCTCCGCCGTCATAGTCCCAGTATCCGCGGAAGGTCTGGTGGGTGCGGTGGCTGTTATAGGGTTTGTAGGGAGCCGGGCCGAGCCATGCGTCATAGTCAAGGTGTGCCGGTACTGTCTCGGGAACAAGATTCTCGCGGCCTGTCCAGAAGAACTTCCAGGCGAAGCCTGTTGCGCCCGAGATGGTGACTTTCAGTGGCCATCCCAGCAGGCCGCTGTCTATAAGTTTCTTCAATGGCTCGACTGTGGTGCCGAGACCATAGAAATTGTCCTCGAAGCGGAACCATGTGTGAAGCCTGAAGATACGGTTGTTGCGCCTGATGGCCTCCTGCACGCGCTTACCCTCGCCTATAGTGCGGGTCATAGGTTTCTCACACCATATGTCCTTGCCGGCATCGGCGGCCTCGCAGGCCATGATTCCGTGCCAGTGGGGTGGGGTGACTATGTGCACTATGTCGACGTTAGGGTCATGTATCAGATCCCTGAAATCGCTGTACGTCCTGGGGGTCTCGTTAAGTTTGCTCCTGGCCTGCTCAAGACCGCGCTGCAGGTGTTGCGAATCTACGTCACATATGGCTGTGAGGCGATACATTTCGTTACTGCAGAAGTGGAGCTGGTTGCGTCCCATGCCGCCTACGCCGATGATACCTTTCGTCAGCTGGTCGCTCGGAGCGATATATTTCCCGCCACCCAGTACACGGCGGGGAATGATGGTGAACAGTCCGGCCATGCCGGCTGCCTTCAGAAATTGTCTGCGGTCTAATCCCATGGTTGTTATTTCTTTATTTTGAATTTTACTTTACCTCTTATATCGGCCGACGATGCTCCGACAAGTGCCTCGAACTCACCCGGCTCGCACACCCACTGATGTCTGTCGGCATCGAAGTAGCTCAGTGCGTCGCGGCCTATGGTTATCGACACCTTTTTTGTCTCGCCGGGAGCGAGTTCTACTTTGCTGAATCCTTTCAGTTCCTTCAGCGGACGGTCTACACTTGACTCTGTGTCGCTGATATAGAGCTGTACGGTCTCTTTGCCTTTTCGGTCTCCGACATTGGTGACCGGAACGGTGATGGTGAACGTGTCATCGGCAGTCCCCGATTTCCTGTCGATAACGGGCTTGCCATATTTGAACTTCGTGTAGCTCAGACCATGCCCGAAGGGGAAATTGGGTTTCAGGCCTTTCCTGTCGATGAAGCGGTAGCCGACGTATATTCCCTCGTTGTAGGGTATATCCATGATCTTGCCTTTATATTGTTCAAGATCGGGATAGCGTGGATACCAGCCCATTCTGTGGGCCCCGCACTGGTCGAGTGATGCGTAGTAAGTGTAAGGAAGTTTTCCGCTCGGATTCACATCGCCGGTAAGTATTCCGGCAAGGGTATTGCCTGTCTCGTTGCCGAGATACCATGCCTGGATTATGGTCGGCACCTTGTCTGCCCATGGCATGGCCACGCCGGTGCCGCTGATGTTGATGACTGCGATATTCGGATTGGCGGCTGCGAGTGCTTCTATCAGCTCGTCCTGCCTGTAGGGTAGGCCGAACTCTGTGCGGTCGGTATTCTCGTTGTCCTGGAAATTGCTCTTGTTGAGACCTCCGAAGTATAGTACCACATCGGCTTCCCCGGCCACCCTGACAGCCTCTTCGAGCAGTTCCTCGCGGCTGCGTGGGTCGGTCAGATCCTGATTGGTGTTCACTCCGTTGTACTCTCCGTTGGTATCTCCGACGTATCCGCGGGCATATACGATCTCGGCCTCGTCTTCGATGCGGTTGCGCAGACCTTCAAGCGGTGTTATCTCGTAATTGGCTTTGAGTGAGGACGAGCCTCCGCCCACGATCATCATCTTGATGGCGTTTTCGCCTATGACAGCAATTTTTCTGATTTTCCCGAGGTCGAGCGGCAGCAGCCCGGTGTCGTTCTTGAGCAGTACGACTCCTTCCTCACCTATCTGCCGGCATGCGGACTTGTGTTCATCGGACCGTATCGAGCCGAAAGGTCTGTTGCGGTCCATCACCGTGCGGAACGTGAGCCGTAACACACGGCGCACCTTGTCGTCAAGATCTGCCATCGAGTACGTGCCGTCTTCGATACCCTGCTGGTACTTCTTGCCGAAGAAGTAGTCGTCATAAGCGTTGAGACGACCCTGTGTAAGGCCGTTGGTCCAGGTGCCGAACTCCATGTCAAGACCGCCGCTCACGGCTGTGGATGTCTCGTGGACAGCTCCCCAGTCCGATATGACAGCACCGTCCCAGTTCCATTCACCCTTGAGCACCTCGTTGTTGAGATACGGATTGTAACACACATGCACACCTTTGAAAAGATTGTATCCGCCCATGAAACTCCATGCCTCTCCTTCTGTGGCCGCGGCCTTGAAGCCGGGCAGATATATCTCGTAGAGTGTGCGGTCATCTACAATGGGATTGGACCGGTGACGGTTTATTTCATTGTTGTTCAAGGCGAAGTGCTTGACACATACAGCTACTCCGTTGCTCTGTACCCCTTTCACGTAAGGTACTGTCATGCGGGAGGTCAGGTACGGATCCTCGCCGAGGTATTCGAAATTACGGCCGTTAAGCGGTGAGCGGTATATGTTGATTCCGGGGCCGAGGAGTACACTCTTGTTACGGAAACGGGCTTCCTCTCCGATGCTTTTGCCATACAGCTGTGCCATGTCCGTGTTCCATGTGGCCGCTAATGCTGTGAGTGACGGGAATGCAGTGCATGAGTCGTTGGTCCATGCGGCCTGATCCCAGTGGTCCCATAGTACTTCGGGGCGTATGCCGAAAGGACCGTCGGTACACCATAGTTCGGGAATTCCGAGGCGCGGTACACCCGGTGAGCTGAATTTGGACTGGGCGTGGATGAACTTTATCTTTTCATTCAGCGTCATGCGTGAAAGAGCGTCCTCGATCCTTTCCTCTAACGGTTTGCTGTCGTCGAGATAGACCGGTGTCGTGGCTGTTGCCGCGATTACGGCAAGACCGGCCGAGACAAGTATGGTAGTTGATTTTTTTATCATGCGGGAAAATCTTGACTTGCACTGCAAGTGAAAATAAAATAGGTCTCGGTTTCTTAATCATACAGCATTATGGACTGCACCATAATGCTGTATGAAACTCTCATTCAGATGTCTGCCAGGTGTATCCGCTTCTTGTCGGCCTGCACGGCATAGATCTTGCACCCTAAGGTGCTTACTGCTGTCGGGATATCGAACGTCAGGTAGTTGTTGAAGTATACGAGCTCGCCGTTTTCGTTACCTTTGCGTATCTCGATGCATACCGCACCGTCGGCATTGGTCACGGTGACTCTGCGGCCCGATACTGTCGCCCTGATGTTGCCCGATACCTGCTTGTTCTGTCTGTAGTTCTCGTAGTATCCCAGATCGCCTATGTCCTCGCGCTTGAAGTCTCCGTCGAGACCTCCCACGGCCAGACGGTCCTCGATATACTCGAAGGCATGTTTGGGTTTGGGGAACTGGTGCATGTATTCCAGCGCCTCATCGATCATTTTCTGTGTGATCCTGGTGTAGCGGCCGGTATCGATCTCCCGGTCTACGGGAATGAAGAAACCCCACAGCGAGAAGAAGTCGGTCAGATCCTCCTGGGCTGCAAACGAGCATGCCTTGGCGAACTCAAGCTGTTTCTGGCTGTTGTCCCGGCGGGAGTCGAGATGTTTCTCGCGCATGTAGTCATGTACCTTGACATAGAAGTCTTTGTTGTCGAGCACCTTGCAGTAGTAGATATAGAGCTGCCACCACATGCGGTTGTTGATCTCCTTGTACTTCTGGTCACAGCGGGCTATGTAGGTCCAGTCGCCCGTTGTCTCGGCACGCAGATTGGCGAGATTGTGTAGTCCGTAGCCGTGAGAGGTGTATTTGCCCATGCGCTCACACACATAGTGGGCGAAGATATTGGCATTGGTCTCGGTCGAGGGCTCCCAGTTGAGTGCGTCCTGATGGAAATGGCCGAATTCGTGTGACACACCCCAGGTCTTGCCGGGTTTGCTCAGTGACTCCTCCATATCCAGATTCACATCTTTCAGTGCTGTCCATATGTAGGCCGTGCGGTAGTCGCTCGACCACAGGAACAGCTGTCCGTTGTTAGCCTCGGGAGATATGCACATTATGTGGTTGTTGAACTGTTTCCCCTTGCCGCGGTAACGGTCTATGCCGGCAAACTCCTGTTCCCATGCCGCTATCTGGTCCCACATCTGTATGCGGCCTACTATCTTGTCGGCGTAGATCTTTGAACGGTTGAAGTACAGTATCACATTTTCTCCCTTGATGGCGATCTTCTTGTGGCTCGCCTTACTCATGATCTCGGCGAATTTCGCATCGGTCTTATGTGTCTCCAGATCGAAGTAGCCGCTTACTCTGGCTTTGGAACCGGGCGGAAAGTGTATCCTGACAGGTTTGGCGTTGGATGCTGTGATATCCTGCATGTTGTACATGATGAACAGCTGTCCCTCCTGGGTCATCGTGAACTTGTTCACACCCTCTTTCATCAGATAGGTGGGGCCGGAGATTGCTGTCTGCAGGTAGTCGCCCCGGTCATCCTTTATAAGATCGTCACCTATGACCTGCAGGCTTATTGAGTTGCCTTCGGTCGGACCTACGCACACTACTACTTCGTCACCGTTCTCGACATACATTCCGGTCGGGTTGTCAAGATCGCTGTAGATATTGGTCATAAGTCTGTCTGCCCACTCCACATTGATGGAGTAGGGTCGGTACTCGCGTATACGGAAATCCTTCTCATATTCGTTGTAGGTCCCGTCGCGCAGCTGGCGGGCTACCAGACGGAAGTAATCGTTCAGTCCGTCGATCTTGGCGTCTGTGACATCCTTGCGCAGTTCCGAACACGACAGGTCGGTGAATACGTTCAGCAACTGATCGTTGAGTGAGGCGTTGGCTCCGAAACCATAGAATTCCATTTCCTTGCAGCTTGCGAATCCGTTAAGTCCGCTCGTGATTTCGAATTTTATTGCCGTTGGCTTGAGATTGCCGCTGATGTTGAGCACTGTCGAACCACCTTTCTCATAGAAGTCGTAATCTCCGACTTTCTCGTATGTACGGGCGGCGTCTGTGGCGACATAGAGCGCGAACTTGCCGAAGTTTCCGTTACCGTTTCCACTGCGGTAGATGAGATAGTTGATCACATCCTGGCCGGTGAACATGTATTCCAGAACCACCGGGAAACGTGTGCCGCTCCATGGAGAATGGTATCCGGTCTCCATATTGCCGTCGTAGGTGTGTTCGATTCCCATGCCTGGCTGGGCCGATGATGCCTTGGCGTCTATTACCTTGACTTTGAGATCCCCTTCCAGGGCCAGACCTCCGTCAAGCTGTTTCAGGCTGATTGTGACCGAATTGAGTTTTGAGGCTGTCTTGACGGTGATACTTCCTTCGCGATTGCCTCCCGTGTTGTTCTCGCGTATTTTGGCCTCGACAACGGTGCCGGCCTCGGCATCCTTGAGCTGGGCCACAAACCATGTGCCGCTCTGTTCGATCCTCAGATCGGCAGCTTTGAGATTTGTTACCAGAGGTATCGTAAGAGTCGATGCCGAGCGGTCAATCTCTATTGAGCGGTAGTTGGCCTCCACCTTGAGCTCTTCCTTGGCCGGAGGGGCTACAGGCTCGTCTGTGTCTGAGCATCCACCTAAAAATAGGGAAGATATAAACAGAAATTTGAGAAATTTAGGCATAAAATATAAGGTTTTTGTGATTGGATTGATAAGAAAGCCTTCCGGACCCCAACCCAAAAAAGGAATCCGGAAGACTTGTTTTGATTAATCAATTACTTTCCATATACGGCCATGTGACCCACACACCAGTAGCCTCCGTTGACAGGCATTGTTCCGGCCATGACTTTTCCGTATCCCTGTACGGCACTGAAACGTACTTTCGAGAACGGGAATGATGCATTGTAAGGTCCTACCAGAGAATACATCGTCTCAGGGTCTATAGCGTCCTTGACATCGGTCTTCTCACCGATCTGCTCCCACTTGCCGGTGCTTTCATTATAGGCATAGACCTTGGCCCATTTCGGGAAACCTCCGGCCCAGCCCATTGCTTTGTAACGCGGACATAGTTCAAAGGCGATGTTACGCATTTTCTTTTTCAGATTTATCTCTACATACGAGTTGTATGTCTCGTCGTAGTGGTGACCTTCAAAGTAGCAGGAGTGGAAGAATCTGTCTGCGTTAGGATCGAAGAGACCTTCCATATGATAACCGTCTGTTCCGGGCTGACCGTACATGTTTGTATGGCAGCCATTGGCGTCGTCGGGACAGAATGCGTCCTCAGGATCAATGACGAGCGGATACTTTGTATAATCGAATTTTTCCTCGTTTACGATTATTATGGTCTCATCCTTGAATTCCAGTCCTGGAGCATTGTTTCGGGTGATGCGTATAGGCAGCGCTGTGTCCTTGCCGGCCTCATCGGGATTGAGTTCGATATTGAATGGAGCTGAATCCTCTCCGATTTTGATTTCGACTGTGCCGGGGAATCGGTAAGCTGCTGCGGGCATCATCGTAAGCGATGTGCCGTTAGTGTTATTGTATTCATCCAGCAGTGTCGGGTCAACTTCGATCGTACAGTTTATGTCCCATTGAGATATCATAGGCATAGCCACGCGCGTGCTTATCACATCTGAGGTTGCCGGCATCTGTATGATACCGCCGGTGCTGAAACCTATGGTGGGTATGCTGTATGAGGTCTTTACGAACAGCTGGCAGCTGTTTGGATCTATGCCGCTGTCATCACTCTCCAGTACTACAGGTATGACCGGGTCGCGTGTCTCATCTGTGTAGGTCTCGTAGAATTTGCCTATCTCCTTAGGATAAAGTATGATATCGGTTACCTGGTATCCCTGTTTAGGTTCAAAGGATATGGTCTTCGTCGCTCCGCTTGAGCCAAACGAGTAACAGTTGGACGGCAGATATGAATATCCGGCTCCGCTCTCACTCAGGTAGTCTTTGAACTCATCCTCTGTCATAATGCGTAGCGTAGCGTTGCATGACATCTCGGGCGCGTTGCCACCTTTCATTATGGTTATAGGATAGGTTGCCTCATCCTGAACCGAGTATACAGCCATATTCTGGACACCTCCGTCTTTGATTCGCACGACCTTGGCATAGTCCTCGGGGAGGATATCGTAGGTCTCGGAGCATGATACGGCTGACAGTAACATGACGGCCGCCGCTGAGGCTAAATATATTTTTTTCATATTATGCTTCTTCAGTTAATGGTTACACAATCTTTGACGCCCGTTATCAGTATCCGGGATTCTGTACACACTGCGGGTTAGCATAAACCTCATCCTGCGGAATAGGATACAGATAGAGTTTGTTGCCCCAGGTGTAGGGATAGGGAAGGACTACCGGCTTGTTGAATTCCTCGAATGTCGGGTTCTCCTTCTCCAGAATGTTCAGACCCATGCGCTTGCCGTAGCCTATGCACTGTTCGCCCTTGAGGTAGCGGCGTATGTCGAAGTAGCGGTGCGACTCGGCGAAGAACTCGATGCGGCGCTCGTTGAGCACCCAGTCAAGGAGCGACATGCCGCCCACGCCTATCATATTCTCTCTGAGTGGTTCAGCTCCGGCACGTTCGCGTATCACATTGACGTCATCTATAGCCTGTTGGGTCTTGTCAAGCTGTGCGGCGGCTTCGGCGCGTATCAGGTAGATCTCGGCCAGACGTATCACCTTGATGGCCTGCTCTGTGAAGCCCATGTAACCGCCGCTGGCCGCGTTGATCTGCATAGTGGCTGGCTGATGTTTCTGGTACATATAGCCGGTACATCCGTTGTCGCGCTGCTTGGGCTGGTAGCCGTGGTAGCCGATTATGTCCTTGGCGTCATTCGGGTTGTGGTTCTGCATGAGGTTGAGGCGAACGGGTTTGCCGTCAATAAGTTTCAGCATGAAGTCTCCGCCGTCGAAACCTATCCAGGCATAGAAACGTGGCTCACGGTTGACGTTGAGGTTGATGACCTTGTCGCGACGCAGTCCTTCCGACGGCAGGCCCGCACTTTCATACCAGCGGGACTCGGGGGTGAAGTTCGGGTCATTCTCAGGGAGATAACCGTCTTTGGTAAGGAAGTGGGTCACTGCATTGAGTGTGGGATTGAGTGCGCCGTTGCCTGACTGGATCTCGGCTCCGGCCTTCATCATGTTAGGCGGCATGGCGGGGTTGTGCAGCCACATCGTGCCGGCATAGTAATTATTGTCGACAATCATTTCCCATATCGACTCGTTGTTACCCTCGCCTTTGCCTGTGCAGAACAGAGATTTCATGCGAAGCACCGAGCGTTTGAAGTCATCATCAACATTTCCGGGAATCCAGTAATGATCCAGATCGGTGTTCTTCTCCAGATAGTCTCCTTTGTAGATCTCATTGTTACCTTTTGACTCGGCAAATCTGATGGCTTCGTCGGCGGCATCATAGGCGCGCTGCCATTTGGCCTTGTCAAATGTGCGGCTTACGAGTTCGGTGCCGTATCCGGGTGTCTCGAAGTTGGTGTTCCTGAAGTCGGTATACGGGAACTGTCCGTTCCACAGCGGCGATGCGGCGATGAGATACATCTGGGCCTTGATTGCCTTACATATGGCTTTGGTCATGCGGCCGGTCTCTGCTTCGATACGGTAGTCGGGAAGATCCTTCTCTGCCTCGTCGAGCTGGTCGGCGATCCAGTCGACACAGTAATCGAAGTGGTAACGGCCCTTATATCCTGAGGTCGGGGTGCCCATGCTTACGCGTGAGTCGCATATCACGATCGGACCATAGCGGCGCAACAGCAGGAAGTGGTAGTAGGCGATCAGCGCTTTTGCCTCGGCACGCCATTCGGCGGCCTCGCCGGCATCGACAATTCCGCGGCCTACGACATTGCACTCATCCATCTTGTCGAGGAACAGCAGGCACTGGCCTATCCCCTTGTAATAGTGTGTCCACACGGGATTGTTCTTCGACGCGCTCAGTGTGTTGAGCAGTATAAGACCCGCATAGCCGTTCGAGCCGCCATCGGTAGCCCATGTGTGAGGGTTCAGGATATCGTCGTTGGCAAACACCAGATCACTCAGGTAGAAATAGTAAGGAAGTTCCGATGAGGCTACATTGGTCATGGGATTGTAGCAGGAGTAC
This sequence comes from uncultured Muribaculaceae bacterium, assembly GCA_910584665.1. GTDB lineage: Bacteria > Bacteroidota > Bacteroidia > Bacteroidales > Muribaculaceae > JAAVFS01. The sequence goes on from CAJUBL010000002.1 coordinate 40,783, forward strand.
AGAAAACCGAGTGCGTTGGTATGATTCTCCATACCGTCGTTGACTCCCACCTGCTCCGGCGGTACGATATCAAGATAGTTGCACGATGACACTCCTACAGCCGATGCTGTAAGCAGCGATATCATCGTTCCGGTAAAAATATTCTTTAGTTTCATAACTGTAATCATTTTAAAGTTTGAACTGTACTCCGACTGTCACTTGCTTCTGGGTAGGATAGGTAGTCCATGATGACATCTCGGGATCCCAGTATTTGAATGGGGTGAACAGCAGCAGGTTGTTGCCCTGTACATATACGCGTCCGTACTTGAAGCTGTATCCGAGTTCGAGATTGCGCAGGCGCAGGAACGAGGCGTCGCGTACCCAGTGGGTTGATGCCACTGTGTTGTTAACGATCTCTCCGTAGTTGAGGCCCATACGCGGATACTCGACATTGAAATCAGGATTGCGTGGATCGAAGTGGCTATCGTAGATCCACTGGAACATGTTGTTGGCCTCTGACGACACCTGTTTGTTGAACGGATCGATGCCGTTGACACATATCTTACGCTTGGCCGAACCGGTGAAGAAGAAACCGAAGTCCCACTGCTTCCAGTTGACGGTAGCGCCGAAACCGTATTGCAGACGTGGTGTCCAGCCGTATTCAGAGATCATCGTCTGGTCGTCGGGCGTGATCTGGCCGTCTCCGTTGAGGTCGCGGTACTTGATATCACCCACCATCACCTGTGAACCAAGGCTCTGTACCGGACTGTTCTTTATCTCATCCTCGCTCTGGAAAAGTCCCTCGGCGATGTAGCCGCGCAGATAATTCATAGGCAGACCGGTGGAGAAGAGCCACGGATACTTGTACTGCAGTTCGTCACCGTCGACAAGTTTGTTCCTGTTGTAGGTGAAGTTTCCGTTGAACGATATCGACAGATCCTGTGTCAGTGCCTTTGTGTAGGTGATGCTGCCTTCGATACCGCGGTTATCCACACGACCCACAGGTCCGTAAGGTACAGCCGCTCCGTAACCCAGGGAGTTGGGCCATGACTGGCGGCGCATGAGGATGTCATAACGGCGGTCATAGAAATAGTCAAGGGTGATATTCAGGTCGTTGAACAGGCGCAGGTCAACACCGATGTCAAGTTTCTTGACTTTCTCCCAGCCGAGATCGGGAAGACCTATATAGCTCAGTTCGGGACCTCCGAGTTTCGTGCCTTTGCCCAGCGAGCCGCCGGCACCGGGACGCCACGGAAGTTTGTTCAGATCGTTGTCCGATATCTGGTCATAGTAGAAGAAGTAGAGGCTGGTTCCGGGAGGTGTGAGATTGTCACTGCCTACGAGACCGTATGATCCGCGTATCTTGAAGAACGAAACGATGGGTTTGATAGGCTCCCAGAATTTTTCTCCCGATACTACCCATCCTATTGAGCCGGCTGGGAAGAAGCCGTAGCGGTGCCCCTTGGCAAGACGCTCCGTGCCGTTGTAGCCGAAGTTGAACTCGAGAAGATAACGGTGACCGTAGTCGTAGGTGACACGTCCCGAGAAACCCTGGTTACGGTTGGGCAGTACGTCATTGCGGTACTCACGCATGCGGTACAGTGCTACGGCGTTTATCTCGTGTTCGCCGAAACGGCGGTCCCAGTTGATGTTGGCCTGCAGCTCGAAAGTGCTGTTTGACGCACGCGATATACCCGACTGGTTGATGTAGTTTGAGCCTTCGGGAGTAGCTTTCTTAAGATCGAAAATGGGGTTCTGCCAGTCTTCGACATTTCTGGTAAGGGGTACATAGCGGTAGGGAGTGATGCTGCGGGAGTAGCTCGATGCCGAGTAGTTCTTGAAGTTTACCCATGCATTGAATTTCAGTCCCTTGGTGATCATTGCCAGATCCTGGTCGATCTTCACCACCGCATTGACGGTGTTGCCGTTGAACTGACGGAATGAGGTCATCATGTCGGCCCACGGGTTGGTCATGAACTGGTTGTTGGAGTTCTCGTAGGTGCCGTACAGAACGTGGTTGTAACCGTCACGTGCCGGAAGCTCGGGAGACATGATCACCGGGTTGATGTTCATGGCGTTATAGAAGAAATTGTACGAGTCGACATTCGGTTCGGTGGTCTGCTGTATCTGTGCGTTCAGGTTCATCGACACCGTTGTGCTCTTTGTCAGCTTGTAAGAGATGTTGTTCTGGAACGAGTAGTTGTAATTCTGTTTCTGGTTGTTCCAGGAGTAACGTTTTTCAGTGTTGTAGTGGCCGTCCTCGTGCTTGAAATCGAAAGCCATGTAATATTTCACCTTGCTGCCGCCGCCCGATACGTTCACATTGACACGCTGACGCATCGCCATCTTCTTGAACAGCACGTCCTGCCAGTTGACATTCGGGTACAGGTAGGGATTGATGCCCGAACGGGTACGCTCTATGTCTTCCTCCGTGTAACGTGGCGTTATCTGGGTGTTACGTGACCATTCGGCCAGGTTGTACATCTCCATGTAGGTGGGACCGTCGACAAAGTCCGGAAGCTTGCCCATGAAGTTGAACGAGTTTTCGACGTTCACGTTGATCTTTGTCTTGGTGTTGTAGTCTCCGGTTTTGGTGGTGATGATCATCACACCGTTGGCACCGCGGGCTCCGTATATGGCAGTGGCCGACGCATCTTTGAGCACCGAGAAACTCTGGATGTTTTCGGCCGGGATATTGTTGAGGTCGCTGGCGCTTATCTCCACGTCGTCAAGGAGAATGAGCGGAGTGGCGCTCTTGCCGGCGAAGTTGGAGATTCCGCGTATATAGAAATCGGCTCCGCTGCCCGGCTCGCCGCTGCTGTTGTTGGCATATACACCGGCAAACTTACCGGCGAGATTCAGGGTCAGTGCCGAGGTCGACGATTTCAGCTCCAGTCCCGATACGGTCGATATGGCGCCGGTCACCGACACCTTCTTCTGTATGCCCGAGCCCGTAACGACAACCTCGTTCAGTGACTGTGTGGCGGGATCAAGTTCTACCTTGACATCCGAGATTCCGCTTATGGGTACTTCTTTGGGCTGATATCCCACATAGGACACCACCAGAAACGATTCGTCGTCCTTGGGAGTATAAGATAAGGAGAATTTGCCGTCGAAGTCTGTACGGGTGCCTACTCCCGACTGGCCTTTCAGCAATATGGTAGCTCCGATAAGAGGTTCGCCGGTAGTCTTGTCGACGATGACTCCCTCAATCTGTTTCGCCTCTTTTCCGCCTTGCGGTTGAGGGCTGGAAGGGGAGATGGCAGTAGCCGCAGCTTCTGCATTATCCATCCCGGGATAGCGATCTGCCTTTACGTCGGTGACGTAAAGCAGAGAAAGGGCAGCGGTTGCTGCTAAGGTTATTCTACATTCCTTTCTCATGGTTGATTGATTTAAGTATTATTAAAATGTGAAAAATTGTGTTGTCCTGCATTGCTGTTGATGAATTGGCCCGGTCGTGTCCGGTTGTTAACACGGTCAAAAATACTATGTCTCTGAAAAACACGCGTGTCTGAGAGTACAAAATGTGTTCGATATCATACAGAACATACAATTGCATGCAAATTTGTAGCATATCGAACACTCCGGGGGTGCACTTTGATTAAGTGTCTTTTTAACAATTGTTATAAAACAGAATGTGTGTTTTTACGTTAACAGATAAGATAACTAATGGATTTGATTATGGACTTATGGATTAATATAATCGGTACGGCAGCCGCCATATGCATGATATGCGGATACGTACCACAGGCATTTCATACCATACGTACCCGCGAGACCGATGCAATAGCTATGCCGACATTCATCATGCTCGGTCTCGGCAGTGTTTTCTTCGTTGTACAGGGGGCGATGACGGCCAACTGGCCGCTTGTAGTGACAAACACTATAACGACAGTCGCCAGTATCATAATTGTATTTATAAAGATACATAACGACCGCAAGAAAAAACGCCGTCTGTAGATATGATGGGACAGATACAATTCAGGCCCGTGACGCAGACTGTTGTCACGGGCCTGAATTATTATTGATTCTGTGATGTGGCTTTGTCCGGATCCGGTTGAGTGTCTGTCTGCGGACCTGGAGCATCCGGCGACTGGAAGAAAGGACGTGGTATACCGAATACGCGGTCTATGTCTCTCCCGGGGCTCAGATAACCGTCTACCACAGTGTCGCGTCCCGATGGATTCTCAAAGGTGTACAGTTCGAACCGGGGCAGCATTGCCGCTATGTGTTCGAAGACGAGGCTCTGTATACCTTCATAAGGAAACCAGCGGGATGTCGCAGTGAAACAATAGACCTGCAGCGGTATGCCGGACGAGGTCTGTGCGAGAGTCGATATGAAACAGTCATTGTTATGGGAAATATTCGGATTGGCGTCGAGCCACATCTTAAGATACGCACGGAACAGACCCAGATTGGTATCGAGACTGCCGTCGGCAAGTCCGTCCGGATTGTCGACATCGGCCACGCGGCCGGCCGCTTTCTGCTGTAGTTTACGGGTGATGTATTCGTCCATCATGGGCACACGTCGTATTCTGTCGAGCATGTCCGGGGTAGAAGGCAATATGCTGTCTGCATCGATCATGTAGCTGCGGCATATACGTCTGGTGTTGCTCTGCTGCATGGTGCTGTAGTTGGTGAAACCGGCGCTTATCAGGCTGTATGGAGGCAGGGTGGTGGTAGTCTTGTCCCAGTTAAGTACCTTTACCGCCACGAGCGATACGTCCTGCACTGTTCCGTTGGCTTTTGTTCCTGGAACCTCGATCCAGTCGCCTAAATGCAGACTGTCGTTCTCCGACAGCTGTATCCCGGCCACGAGCGACAGAATGTCATTCTTGAATATCAGCATCAGGACAGCAGAGAACGCACCGAGCCCGGTGAGCAGTTTTGCCGGCGATCTGTCTGCCAGGATTGCGATTATGATGATTGTCCCGATGATCCAGATTATTCCTTTGGCAAGCTGGGCTATGCCGCCGAGCGGCAGTTTGCGCTTGTTTGCACGGGCATCGACACTCTGCCATATGGCCATTATGACAGCATTTATGGCGTGACATACGACAAAGACGATATAGCATATGGTTATTTTTGTGAGTATCCCTGCGAGACTATTGTGATTCGACAGTGTGAATTCGATGAGTATCAGGAATATCAGTGGCGGAACCAGCCGGCATATCTTATGGAAGAAATGCTGGCGTGTGAGTGCCTGGTAGGTGACGGCACTCCATTTCTGAGCTATTGTTTCGGCAATTTTCAGTATAACCCACTGGCAGGCTATACCTGCGACGATAGCGATGCCGAGTACTACCGCGGCATAGATGAAGGTGACGAGATTCGGGTCGTGGTTCAGTCCGAAAACTCCGAGTATCCAGTTTACTATCCCCATAGTGAACTCCGATATGTCACGTGACAGACCGTCGCGTTCTCCTATGAATTGTGTTATTGTGTCGGCAGGATGCCGGGATGCCTCTGACAGGGCGGAAATCGTGATGAATGCTGTGTTCATAGTCCGAATGATTAAGTGTTTGTTATGAAACAAGCTATAAGAGTGTGTCTGGGCTTGTGTTCTGAGTTCCGACATGCTCTGTAACCAGACATATCCTTTGCAGGGTAACCTGAGTAACCCTTCATTATGGAAGACAAAATACACCTCTGTGTGGTTGGATACGCAACCTGTGTTTAACTAAATTTAACTGTAGATATATCAAAAAAGTGTAAAAAAATATTGTGTGTTTCTGCCGCATGAAGTAACTTTGCCGTTGGTAAGCGATAACGGAACTGCACTCCGGTTTTTCATTTTACTTGGAGTGTATGTACGCTTAGGCGGGCCGACGTGATGTCGTCTCCAACTTAGGTGCCGTTGTCATAATGTAAGTATGATATAATCTCTACACTTGAAGTTGTATTAACAACTAAATCTTTTTAAATCACAAATCATGCCTTTTGGCTTTAGTCCCGGTACTCCCTGTTTGAAGAGAGTCCCGGACTTTCTTTTTATATACCGTATGATGTACTTGCAGAATAATTTTGATTTGATTAACTTTGTCGTTGTCCCCAATGTTGTAATACCATGGTATAATAAATATGTATGATAAGCTCGGAAATATGAAGTTTGATGAAGCACATCACATCTTTTCCAGTCTGTATGACGCATACTGGAAAAAAGTGCTTCATTTCACGCGTCTGTACCTTACTGATGCATATGAACAGGAGGAGGTGGTACAGGAGGCATTCATAAGATTATGGGAGATGCGTTCCAGAATAGACGATGTGAGCAATATAGACGGGCTGCTTTTTATAATTACACGCAACCTTATTTTTGACCGTCATCGGAGGTCGCTGAATGAGATTGCGCTGAAACAGGATCTTGCATCGGTTGTTGAGGAGGAATATGATATTGAAGGGCAGATAGATGCCGTGGATCTCAGAGAATACATTGATAAGCTTATCGCTTTGTTGCCCGAACGTCAGCGCCAGGCTTTTGTACTGAGCCGTTATCATTATATGAGTATCAGGGAAATTGCCGGAAAAATGAATATTTCGGAGAGAGGAGTGGAGAGAAATATATATCTGGCGCTTAAATTCCTGCGTAAGCATCTTCCGATGTTTATTGTTTTCATGGAATGCGCCTGCCGCCAGTCCAGAGGGATATCATGAATATCCGGTGATGATATAATTACAGGATTTTACTTAAAAAGAATCAGCAAAAATAAAAAACAATGTAGTAGTCGGGTTCCGGGTGGCGTATTAATTATGTAAACGTCACAATAGCGGCGCTTGATTACATTATGCACAATAACCTTAAACTGATATCTTCATGGGAACCGTTTCTCAACCTGTTGCGACGCATGTGGGATACTCCCGGTGATTCTGACTCAATTGATAACGAAGCCGAGATAAAGGAACGTATCTGGGACGGCATTGTGGCCGGTATCAGGCACCGTGACTACAGAAAAGTACTGTTGTTAAAACGTATTGCCGCAGCGGCATGTGTAGTGCTGTGTTTTACTGTTTCGGCCTGGTTTCTGATTCCCGCCATAGACGATAATTCCAGCTCCGGTTATTTTGCCGCAAATGAAGGACAGACATCGGCTGGTCCTCTTGAATACGTGTTGCCTGACGGTACTCAGGTATGGCTTGAGGACGGAAGTACACTCACTCTGCCGGAGGATTTCCGGACCAGGCGCCGCGTTAATCTTACCGGCAACGCAACCTTTGATGTCGCTAAAGTCAGTGGAAGCAATTTCACAGTTGTTGTGGATGATTCCGAGATACTTGTCAGGGGGACCTGTTTCTCGGTGCATGACGGCGCGGACATTAACCTTACTCTATATCGCGGAGCCGTCGAGTTCATACCCTCGGACAGTGACGTACCTATAGAATTGAAGCCCTCACAGAGGCTTACATATCATCAGGAAAGCGGCGATATAACTGTCCGGAATATTTCGTCACATCTGCAGTGGGAGAACGGTTCATATAAACTGTCGCAGATCGAGCTTACCGAACTGGCCGAATTTATAGAATCACGTTACGATGTAAAGATCTCTCTTTCCGGCAATTTATGTGACGGGAACCTCCGTATGACCGGAGGTGTGCGTTACGATGAACCGGTCGATTCGATTCTCGGCCGTATCTGCTATGTGTTCAGACTTGACTGTGTGAGAGACGGCAGGAATTATGTCCTGTCTGAATGTGCCGAATAATACCATGTAAACCTGCCCTGAATAATACCGCCATTGCTGTCAAACGATAGCATAATCATAATATGAATGAATAAGATCGACGATAAAACGCGTCAGGTAGGTTTGTTGATAAATCAATTAATTCTATAATAAACCAATTATTCAACAATGAATCCAATTCCAAACATGCGGTTGACAACGCTGAGGCGGTTTGTCGCAGCCATGCTGTTATCGGTTGTCGGTGTTATACAGGGTACCGGCCAGATAGCGGTCAAAGGAGAAAAAATGAGTATTCCCGAGGCTATCAGACAGATAGAGAAGGGGAGCGGTTACACATTCTCTTTCAATGCCGATGATTTTATGGGAATGCAGCCTCTGACATTTGATTGTGACGGAGACATCGACAAAGTTCTGTCATGCGTTTTCAGCGGTACCGACATCGAATGGCAGATCAGAGGCAATGAAATCAGCCTCAAGCGCGCTGCAAAGGCTCAGAAAGCTGACGCCGCATCCGGGCGCAGGCGCATGGTATCAGGCACGGTGATAGACGGTACCAATGAAGAACCTCTCATAGGAGCCATAATCAGAGTAAAAGGGACCAATACGACGGCAGCCACTGATATAGACGGTCACTTCGATATAACGTTTTCAGGTAAAAAATGTACACTCGAGATTTCATATATGGGGTATTCCAGGCAGTCGGTATATATAACCGATCAGGGAAATATCACGGTCACAATGTTGCCGGCAAATGAGATGCTCAGCGAAGTGGTCGTAGTCGGTGCGGGTACACAGAAAAAGATTTCGGTGACAGGTGCCATCGCTACCGTCAAGGGTACCGAATTTCGTGCACCGTCATCCAACCTCACCAACAATCTTGCCGGCAAACTTGCCGGTGTGATAGCTGTGACCAACAGCGGTGAGCCCGGAAGCTCCTCAAGTTTCTATATCCGTGGAATCAATACATTCGGCGGACGAACCGCTCCGCTTATACTTCTCGACGGAGTGGAAATATCGTCGTCCGATCTTAATAATATTCCTCCTGAGAATATTGAAAGTTTCTCAATCCTTAAGGATGCGTCCGCAACCGCTATTTATGGAGCCCGCGGTGCCAACGGTGTGATGCTCGTGACTACAAAGAACGGTGAGGAGAACACCAAGGCACGTATCTCGGTAACATACGAGCACTCAGTCCTCAAGCCTGTCAATATGGTCGAATATGCCGACGGTCCCACATATATGGATACATATAACTATGCCCGGCAGTTACGTAATCCGGGGATCACACCCAAATATTCGGCAGAACGCATCCAGGCCACCCGCGAAGGGCTCAGTCCGTATCTTTATCCTGACGTGGACTGGCGCGGTCTTATGATGAAGAAACTGACCCAGAGCCAGCGGGCCAATATCAACATTACCGGCGGCGGATCGCGTGTCACATACTACATGTCGCTGCAGATGAACCATGACAGCGGAGCGCTCGATGTTCCCAAAAATTATTCGCTCAACAACAATCACAATCTGTATCGGTACATATTTCAGAACAATATCGAATATAAGGTGACGTCTGCGACCAGACTCGGCATGCGTATCAATGCGCAGATATCTCATCAGAAGTCTCCCGATACATCTTCTAAGGAAATATTCCAGCAGGTGCAGTACAACAACCCTGTGGATTATCCTGCGGTTTATCCCGATGATGGCAGCGGACATATAAAATTCGGCTCGGATGTCATAGCCTCGGGCAGCTATTTCACCAATCCGTATGCCAATATGCTGAACTCATTCAAGGAGTCTAACGAAAACAAACTGAATGTGTCGATCAATCTTGATCAGAAACTGGATTTCATCACTAAGGGACTGTCTTTTACAGCACTTGTCAATTTCAACAGCTGGTATTATTCATCCTATACGCGCGGACTTAAGCCCTACTACTATCGTGTACAGCCCGGCAGCTATAACCCGGCATCCGATACATATATGCTCGAGCAATTGCAGAAAGGAGAGGATTTCATCAGCGAGTCAAGCATATACAAGACCGGCAACAATCTCTTCTACTTTGATGCCCGCATGAATTACAGCCGTAGTTTCGGACAGCACTCTGTCACGGGTATGCTCATGTACATGATGCGTGAGAGTCGTAACAATATTTTGCCGAGCCGTAATCAGGGATTCTCAGGCCGTGTGACATACGACTTCGATCATCGCTATCTGTTTGAGTTCAACTTCGGATATAACGGTACGGAGCGTCTGGCAAAGAATGACCGTTACGAGTTCTTCCCTGCGGCATCAGTAGGCTGGGTCATCAGCAATGAAAAGTTCTGGAAGCCTCTTAATCAGGTAGTCTCACACATGAAACTGCGTGCGTCATACGGTCTGGTGGGATCAGACGAGACAGGCATCAATGCGGGAGCGCCTTATTACATGTACCGTTACGGAGTGGCGCTATACGGGCAGAACGCCTACGGCAGGACATTCTTCAAAACCGGTATGACACCGTCCAACGCTTTCGAGGGGTCGGGTCCTGAAATAACATCCTATCCCGTTGTCAACGGCTCCTGGGAGCGTTCCAGACAGTTTGATGCCGGTGTCGACCTGAGACTTTTCAATTCACTGTCTGTCACGTTCGATTATTTCAATTATAAGCGTGACCGCATACTGCTTCAGAGAGCCTCCTTCCCTTCGGTCATGGGTTATCAGGGTGTAAAACCCTGGAGCAACATGGGCAAGGTTGACAACCATGGCTTCGAGCTGAGTGTCAACTGGATAAAGCGTATTAACAAAGATCTGTCGGTCGATCTGCGTGGAAACTTCACTTACACCGAGAACAAGGTGATCTACAAGGATGAACCCGATTATCCCTATACATGGCAGGTGGAGACCGGAAAGCCTCTCGGTGCCACTTTCGGGTTCATTGCCGACGGATTGTTCATCGATCAGAATGACATCGACAGCCATGCCGATCAGTCTTATTTCGGATCTAAGCTGATACAGCCCGGTGATATAAAATACCGCGATGTCAACGGAGACGGCAAGATCAACGACATGGACCGCGTGATGCTGTCACCATACGGACGCGCACCGCGCATCCAGTACGGATTCGGTGCCAGCGTACAGTGGCGCAGTTTTGACTTCAGTGTGTTCTTCAACGGATCGGCCAAGCGCAGGATAATGCTCGATCCGGCCCAGTTGCAGCCTTTCAACCAGATGTACACCGCCGACCGCAACCTCATGCAGTGGATTGCCGACAGTCACTGGCAGGATGGAGGTGATAACTCTAATGTGGCATGGCCACGTATGGGTGTGCTTCAGGCCGAATATGAGAACAACCTCAATCCGAGTTCCTTCTGGATGAAGAAAGCCGATTTCATCCGCTTCAAGACTCTGGAGATCGGCTATACCTGGAAATTCATGCGAGTCTACTTCAGCGGTGACAATATCGCCGTGTGGTCTCCATTCAAGTATTGGGATCCGGAGCTTGACTACAACACGTACCCTCTCAACCGCACTTTCAACATAGGCGTACAATGTCATTTCTAAAGAATTGCAAACCAATAGAATAATAAGAACAATGAACAGATATCTAAAAAACTTCATAATGGCGTCGTGTACAGGGGCACTGTTGCTGTCAGGCATGACGGCATGCAGTTATCTTGACGTGGTTCCGGTTGAGACACCGGACCGTGACGACATGCTGACCGATCCGGCAAGCGCCCTCCGTTACCTGTATGGATGCTACGGCCCGATACAGAACGAGAAAACACAGAAACTGCGTTATTCCAATGCCCACTTCGGCAGTGACGAGATGGTGGAATGTGTCAGTGTATATGATGACTTCCGTCGTTTTCAGGGTGACCAGATCACCGGAGCTAATTCAGGCCAGTACGGCGTATGGAACGATTTCATCAACGGCATCGGTTATTGCAACCAGTTCCTGGCCGATATTTCGGAAGCTGAAATCCCCAATCTGAATCTGAAGGACAAGTCACAGTATATCGCTGAGGCCAAGTTTCTGAAAGCTTACTATCATTTCCAGCTGCTGAACTATTGCGGACCAGTTCCGATCATGGATTCTCAGCTTCCGATGGACATGAAGAAAGGAGATCTGCCCGGTCGGAATCATTTCGATGCCGTGGTGGAATATGTCGTACGTCTCTGCGGGGAGGCCTGTCCCAATCTGCCTGACAACTTCGATGACCAGCGCTATTACGGACGTGCCACGAAGTCTGTATGCCGCATGCTCGAAGCCAAAGTGCGGGTACTGGCAGCCTCTCCGCTATGGAACGGCCAGTTCCCGTATCCGGCATGGCGTAATACAAATTACGAAACGCCCGGCTACGGCACCGCGCTTTTCAGCTCATCATATGATCCTGAAAAATGGAAACTCGCCCATGATGCATGTCTTGCCGCTATACAGGAGGCCGAAGCCGCCGGTCACAGACTGCTCGACATGGCCACATCCGAGGCTCTTCGCGCCAATGACAAGATACCGTTGCCTGCGATTCCCGGTATAGATAATTCCACACCCGAAGGTGAGGAGTTTGCCAAGCGTGTGATGCTGATGCGTTATGTCGGTGCGGCACGTCCCGACCAAGGCAACCTCGAATATATATGGGCCTCGCTCGACATTAACAACTATTGGGCCGCATCACCGGCTTCAATACCCCACTATGTAATGAACGACGAGAAAGGACAGCCCGGGGGCGGATGGGGGATGATGAATCCAACCCTATACACCGTAGAGCATTTCTTGACAAAGCAAGGAAAGCTGCCCATCGACGACATGGAGTTCCCGCGCGAATACGAATGGTTCACATCGGCCGGACTGGATAATCCCGACATCATTAAGCTTTGTGTCGGACGTGAACCGCGTTTCTATGCCTCGGTTTCATTTGACGGCGATGAGTATTCTCCGGTGATAGCCGCCGGCAGTCCGCTGATAGTGAGGGCCAGGGACTCCAGCCAGTGCGGTTACAACCTCGAGAAGTTTGGACAGAACAACCAGAGCCAGACCGGTTTCTGGAATAAGAAAATGGTTCATCCGAATATCCGTTACAGCAATCCGGGGATGAGCAGCAACGTGGGAAATATGGAGAACCGTCCCTATCCTATCTTTCGGCTGGCCGATCTGTATCTCATGATGGCGGAGAGTTGCGCGCATCTCGGCGGGAGTTATATTGCCGAAGGTCTGGAATATCTTAACCGTGTGAGGGAGCGTGCCGGTATTCCCGAAATCGAATCAGTCTCGGCCGATGAAATGGTGAAGACTGTTCTTGACGAGCGTTTCGCCGAGCTTTACATGGAGGGAATGCGCCTTGAGGATATACGGCGTAATGTGCAGGGACAGCAGCAGATGAGCGGCAACTGCTACCGTGGACTGAACGCCATGGTCAAGGATCCTTCGTTCGAGGAGTTCAATACCCCGACACAGATCAATCAGAGCCTCAAGTGGAACAACCGTATGTATCTCCAGCCTATTCCCGATGCAGAGGTATATGCCAACCCGCAGATGATCCAGGCTCCCGGATATTGATACCTGAACATTAACCCAACTACAATTTTTCTACAGATGAAAAGACATATTATAAGAAACCTGTGGTTACCGACAGCCGCTTTGCTGGTGTCGGCAGGATGTGCCGAGAGCGATATACAGGAACTGTTTCCGTCTGAATACAGTAAGATCCTATATATCAAGGATGCCGGCGACAAGAACGTGACACTGTATGTGACCGGTAAAGATATGGAATATTCGTTCCGGGTATGCAAGGGAGGCAGTGACCCGGGGCAGAGCGCGGAGGCACGCGTACAGGTCATGTCACAGGAGGACCTTAATGCTGCATACAGCATACCGTATGGCAAACCATACAGACTTCTAACCTCCGATGCCTACTCTATAGGAACACAGGATATCGATTTTGGTCCTGATGACAAGGCTCAGACTGTAAATGTAACCCTTAAGGTAGACAGGATAAAGGATCTGACTGCCTCTGATAACGAATCTCTGTGGACGTTGCCTATAGAACTTGTCAGCGCTACCGACTCGGTCAACGCAGAGAACAACCGTTATGTACTGATCGTAAACGAAGTCAGCGAGCCGCTGATAGGTTTCCGGAAAACAGGAGTGGAAGAGTTTACATGCGACATCAGCACACCGTTCTCCCTTAAGGTTCCTGTATCCCTTACAGGCGGGGTTGAGAATCAATGGGATATAACAGCTGACATAGGTATTGACACAGACTTTCTCACCGCCTATAATTCGGCTAACGGCACAGACTATGCTTTACCTGATGTCAGCTATAATGTCAGCACCGGCGTGAGCCTGCCGGGCGACAGGCAGGAGACATCGGTCGATATCTCAATTCCGGATTTCGGTCACCGTACGTCAGGCTACATGATGATACCGGTCAGGATAACCGGCACATCGATCTTCTCCATATCTTCCGCCGAGTCGCGGTATGCGGCGCTTCTTCATCTTGTCGGAAAGAAGTTCGACCGCTCGTCGTGGCAGGCCAGAGCGTGCTCGGAACAGCATTTCGAGCAGTTCGACGGCTGGTCGGAAGCAGACAGCCGGGCTCAGAATGTGCTTGACGGCGACATAACCACAATATGGCACTACAAGTATGGCAGCAAGGGTGAAGGTACATGTGCCGGACATAATGCCGGCAAGCATTGTATCATGATCGACACCCGGAGCAGGCGTATGTTCACCCAGATAGGACTTGTACAGCGAGCCGGAGGCGAATGGAACATATTGAAATCTGTCCGTTTCTGGGTCAGCGACAATGATGCCGTATGGAATGCTAATGCCTCTGAAAAAACAGGATGGACTCCTATAGACGGTATCTACACAATGTCTCCGGATACAGATCAGCGCGAACATATTTTTGATATACCGGCGACAGAGGGACGCTACCTCAAGGTCGAGGTTGTGGAATCACTCAAAGGCGGTGATGTAGGAGCGTTCGCCGAGATATACTGCTACGGTAAATAAAAGGTAATACTTTCAGAAAAAGATTTTTGGGTTTGGCATGGCAAAAGGGAACGCCTGCGGTATAATGGTAGGCTTCCCGTTGTCACGCTGATTGATAACAGATTGTTTTTTTATTAATTATTATGAATATGAAAAATTTTACTTTTACAATAACAGCGTTGATGATGTTCCCTATGCTGTCGTCGGCACAGCAGGTAGGCGGAGATCCGACAATAGACAGGACCTACTCTAACTGGTCCGGCCGGAACGCCATTTACGATCTGTCGATCGCCGGTCCTGATGCACGCACAGCATTGTCAGCAAACAAGGATGTCATTGTCAACAATCTTGAGAGCTGGAGCGAAGCCAATGGTGATTTCTCACGTTATCATTGGCAGGGGGGCAGTGATGAGACTGTACTGAACACACCCGGCCTTGATGGCGGCCTGTGTCAGGACGGTGATAACGGTCAGGCATTATTTTCCATATACCAGTCCTGGTGGCAGGGATGGGGGTGGATTGCTGTTAACCAGCAGACACCGGTGGATATATCCCATTTCACTGAGGATACCCACATTCACTTCGCAGTCAAGCCGCTTGCCGATGTGTTGCCGCAGCCTATGAATGTGAAGATGTTCTGTAATCCGAACGGTGATTCCGATCCCGGATGCATAAGGTTCTCGCTCGCATCTGAAGATTTTCAGCCCGAGGGCAGGTATGTGGCCTCTTATCCGGTCATCGCCGGTCTGAAAAAAGGTGAGTGGACCGGTATCGACATAACGATCGGCGATCTTGAGAAGATCCTTAAGGAAGCCGACGGGACTGCATCCATAGATTATGCCCGTTTTACCGGTGAGTGGAAGGGGCATGTCGTTCAGCTCAATACCCCTATCGACGAGAACAACCAGAAGGTCAACGGTGCTCATTTCGCTCTTAACGGCATCTACTTCTATACTCCCACAGAAAATGCAGGTGTCGGTAATATACAGACCGACCGTACATGTGAGATTGTCGTGTCCGATAAGACAATATCGGTTGTCGGTGGTGAGGGCATTGAGATCTGGTCTCTTACCGGCAGAAAGATGGCCGCTGCGGCAGGTTCCGTAATAGGTATCGAAAGTCTTGCCAAGGGTATGTATGTGGTCAGGGCCGCCGGCATGATCCGTAAAATTGTTCTGAAATAATCAGATACTTTCCGGTAAGTCCATGAAGAAGATATCTGCTTTTACGTTTCTTGTTTCAGTATTGTTCATGTCCGGTGCGCGTGCCGAGGTAGTACTGCCGCACATTTTTACTGACAATATGGTAGTGCAGCAGAAGTCGGCGGTACGGTTCCACGGTGAATCCACACCGGGTTCAACCGTAACAATACACCCGGGTTGGAGCAGGAAGCCGGTGTCTGTAAAAGCCGGTATCGACGGTCACTGGAATGCAGAGATGGCGACGCCTGAGGGGTCAGTCAGGGTATATGACATACGTTTCACCGACAGTGCCGACAGCATGACCGTGACATTGAATAATGTGGCGGTAGGAGAAGTGTGGCTTTGTTCCGGACAGTCAAACATGGAGATGCCCCTCGCCGGATGGAAGGACGCCAGGGTTCTGAACTATGAGCGGGAGATCGCCGCCGCCGGTTATCCGCAGATAAGGCTTCTGCATGTAAAGCGTCATACATCGATGGTGCCGCAGGAGATGCCTGAGATCGTAGGCGACGGATGGATGGTGTGCTCTTCCGAATCGGTGGCTGACTTCTCAGCCATAGGTTATTTTTATGCCCGCGAGCTTTGGAATAATCTCGGAGTGCCCGTGGGCGTGATTGACTGTACCTGGGGCGGTTCGCCGGTGGAGGCATGGCTCAGCTATGAGACATTGGGCAACGCAATGGGTTTCAGGGAAGTGGTGGGTTCGTTCACCGGAGACAATATCACCGATGAATCAATGCGCGCCCATTATGCTTCGCTTCTCGAACGCGATAAAAACGGCGGGAAGGTTGTAGCCGGGGCCGATTCGGCGACATACGGCCACAAGACAGGTTTCCCCTGGTGTATCAGCGGGAAAACGTTCTACCCGGCCGAACTGTACAATGCCATGCTTATGCCTCTGACTGCAATGACAATAAAAGGAGTGATATGGTATCAGGGCGAGAACAACGGTGACCGTGCGGCTCAGTATGCCTGCCTTTTTCCGCGCATGATAAGCGACTGGCGCACACTGTTCAGGCAACCGGATATGCCTTTCTACTTTGTACAGCTCGCCAACTGGCGCGAGCGCAAGGATGTACAGCCGCATTCCGACTGGGGTTACCTGCGTGAGACTCAGGCGTCGGCGCTCCATCTGCCCTATACAGGCATGGCCGTAGCCATTGATATCGGCGAGGCCGATAATATCCACCCGGCTAATAAGCAGGAGGTTGCCCGGCGGCTGTCACTCATTGCTCTCGCACGCGACTATGGCCGTAAAGTGGAATACGAAGCTCCGGAGTATGTGGATTATACCGTAGAAGGGGATACGGCCTATCTTACATTCAATGCTACCGCATCGGCTTTCCGGCCGGTGGATACAATCGACGGCTTCATCATTGCGGGCACCGAGGGACGGTTCTATAAGGCCGATGCCCGCTGGGCCGGTGACCGTCTGGCCGTAAGCGCTCCCGAGGTTCAGGTACCTGTAGCCGTGAGATATGCATGGGCCGACAATCCTGCTGTCAGTCTGTTCGGTAAGGACGGCTTGCCGGTGGCACCGTTCCGCACCGACAACTGGTGACCGACGGCGGTTTTCAGCAACAATACTCTAAGTTTCGGATTTCACATTTTGTAATAAGGTTAAATTAGTTTAAGTAAATAAATCGACATTTTCATGAAGAAATCAAATCTGTTATCACTGTTATTGACATTGTCTGTATTACCTTTGTTATGGAGCTGTTCGAAAAGCGACGGGACATCAGGTGGCGACGAGCCGGCACCGGTCAACGTGAAGTGTGTCCGTGTCAACGGCGGTGATCTTATCCAGCCGGACGGATCACATCTGTTTGTCAAGGGCGTGAATCTCGCTCACTGGCTTAACGCCGAAGGTTATATGTTTAATTTCCAGAAGCGTTCGGCCCACCAGATCGACGAGATGTTCTGTCAGCTCGTAGGACCCGAATACACGGCTAAGTTCTGGCAGGACTTCATAGATAACTTCATTACCATCGAGGATATGAAGTTCATAAAGTCGACAGGAGTTAATACAGTGCGCCTGCCACTGCATTACAAACTTTTCACTGCCGAAAGCTATATGGGATCCAACGATCCGGATTTTGGTTATGAAATTCTTGACCGCGTCATAGACTGGTGCAGACAGACCGGGATATATCTTATCATTGACATGCATTGTGCTCCCGGCGGAAATGCAGGCGACAATATCGACGACAGTTTCGGATATCCCTGGCTGTTTACCAATGAGCACGACCGTAAACTGGTGTGTGACATCTGGACTGGTATTGCCGACCATTGCAAGGGCGAATCAATAGTATTGTGCTACGAATTACTCAACGAGCCTATATCAGGTCACTATAGTGAGCTTTATCCCGAACTTCATCCCATGATGAAGAGAATCACGCAGGCTATACGCAAGGTCGATCCCAATCATATCGTAATGTGGGGCGGAGCTAATTACAATGAGATTTTCGAAGGAGTATTTGACCCGAACGACGGGATATTCAATCCCAGGAGCAATGAATATGACCCCAATGTGATGTTCGCCTGCCATCGTTATAACGGAGACTGGATAGATCCGTTCGTGCAGTGGCGTGACAGGATCGGGCGCCCGATGGTGATGACCGAATGGGGGCATGGAACAACCGACCAGTGGCAGAGCGACTTTGCAAAAAAGATGCAGGACAACAATATCGGTTACACTTCATGGCCATATAAGATGACTGGCCCGTGGGAATCATCTTATACGATGGTGGTTGAACCGAAGAACTGGGACAAGATCATTGAATTTGAAAAAGCTCCGCGTATGAACTACGAGGATATAAGGATAGCACGCGAGAAAGTAGGTCAGGATGTCGCCCGCAAGGCAATGGCCGACTACATCGAGAACTGCAGGTTCAGAAACTGTGTCCAGCTGCCGCATTATATCAACTCGATGGGATTGAAATAGCTCATTTAAGCAGGCTTAGATAAGTAAGTCATGAGAATCAGGATATCCGGGAATACAGGCTTAATCCGGAAGATGCTGTCGGTCGTGATAGTTTACGTTATGGTAGTCCATACAGGCAGCGCCATGCAGAAGAGTATCGGGACGGCCACAGTCGGCAATGTGACTCTTACATGTGATCATCCGGAGGGATGGCGGTTTGAATTGGGACAGCAGGCTGCCGACGGTCTCTCCGTTGTTTCAATCGACATGACTGCCGACCGGCCGTTGCCTCCGCCGGCTTTCAGAGTCAGATTCAGAATTCCGCTGGGTGAGGCTGACTATCTGTGGAATGCCAGGGATGACGGACGCTGTCAGCTCAGGCCCGACTGGCTCGGACAGTATGAGAGCAGTATAGCCTCGGGAATACCTCTATACACGCTTTTGAATGACAATAACGGCAACTGCCTTACCGTGGCAGTGGCCGAACCGTTCCGTCGGGTAGTCGCAGATATCGGTATTGTGGAAAAGGGAGCGTATGTCGGTGCTGAGTTCAGCTTCTTTACTCATCCCGAAGCACCGATGGAGAACTATCATACAGAGATACTGTTTGATGACCGCAGGACATTCTATGCGGCGGCCATTGCCGATGCGACGCAATGGATTGTCGGCCGATGCGGGATAAAACCGGCTCCGGTGCCTGATGCGGCTTTTGACCCGCTGTACTCAAGCTGGTATAACTTCCATCAGAGCATTAACTCGGAAGATATCGGGGCCGAGAGCCGGATAGCCGCGGGATTAGGTATGAAAAACCTTATTCTTGATGACGGATGGCAGACGTCTGACACCAACGGCGGCTACTATTATTGCGGCGACTGGGAAGTCTCTCCCGACAAGTTCCCCGATATGGCGGCACATGTAGCGAAAGTACAGGCCGAAGGTCTGAAGTACATGCTCTGGTATTCGGTTCCTTTCGTGGGGCCAGGAAGTAAGAATCATGATAGATTCAGACACATGTACCTGACCGACAGAAACGACCGCAATGTTCTTGATCCGCGTTTTCCCGAAGTGCGTGAGTTCCTGTGTTCTACATATGAAAATGCATTGAAAAAGTGGAACCTTGACGGTTTCAAACTTGACTTCATCGACCAGTTTGTACTTGGCGATCATGATCCGGCTGCGGCCGACTGTTATGCCGGACGTGACATAAAGTCACTTTCCGAGGCTGTCGATACTCTGATGAAAGAGATACGCAGGCGTCTGCAGGCTGTCAGGCCGGAGATTCTGATCGAGTTCCGCCAGAACTACATAGGGCCTGCCATAAGACAGTACGGCAATATGCTCCGGGCTAATGACTGTCCGGGCGACGCTCCCGGCAACCGACGTCGCATAGCGTCTCTGAGGCTGACCTCGGGAAATACAGCTGTACACTCCGACATGCTCGAATGGAACGTGGACGACACGGCCGAGGAAGCCGCCAGACATGTATTGTCGGCGCTGTTCGGTGTCGTGCAGTATTCGATGCGGCTGAAAGAACTCCCGCCTGACCATCTAAGGATGATGAAGCATTGGATAGACTTCTCCCGTATACACCGCAATACTCTGCTACGCTCCGACTTCCGTCCATACTATCCTCAGGAGGGCTATCCTCTGATTGAGGCCGAAAGTGATGATGAAATGATCATTGCTACATACAGCGGTGGCAACATTGTGACTGTGAAAGATATAGACAAGCCGGTATATATCCTTAACGTGACCGGTGCCGAAAGCATCCCGCTGGAACTCTCGCGCACACCTGTCAGGGCGACCGTGGTCGATACGTTCGGCAACGCCAGGGAGGCAGAGATTTTGCCTTCAGAGGGAATGAACCGTGTGAATGTTCCATGTTGCGGCTATCTCCTGCTGGAGTTTGCCACAGCAATACCTGCTGAGGATAAAAGACAGGTGGTAATGTCTCTTGGTGAAGAACGTGTGATAGTTCAGGGTATGAGGCCCGAGGAACATCTGTGGGGCCCATATCAGTTTCCCCGTCCCTATAATCTGGGTGACCGGCTGCTGGTGGCCGTACATGTTGAAAATGACGACATTGAATCGTATGGAGCCGAGAACAGGTGGTTTGAAAGTCGCGACAAAGGATGTACGTGGAAGGAGGTGCCGCCTATAGTCGAGGCGGAGTGCGGTCTGTTGCTTTCCAACGGCGAGAGGCTTTATTTCCCTCCGCAGTCGGGCATTGATGTAAGCAGTTATAAAATGACACCGATAGAATACTATACGCCCGATTATGATTTCTCTGCCCGTTCGGCTCCGGGCACACTGCCTGTTCCCGACGGCATAACCTACTGGATGTGGAACACCGAGATACGGGCCTATGATGCCGACCGTCTGCCCGATCCGCTATGCCGCAGGGAATGGGTCGCACTGCGTACACCTGCCGATGGAAGCACAGCGGTAGCTGATACTGTCAGTGTGGATTGGCCGAAACTTACACGGGTGGTACATTCACACGATGGAAAGCATATAATGAAAGGTGTTTTTCCCCGGGGTAATCTGAAGACAGGACCGGACGGAGCCATATGGGTGAGCGCATTCTCTGGTGAGGGACATATCAATCCTGAAAACGGCCGGTATTCACCCTATTATTCGGCCGAACTGTTCCGGTCTGATGACATGGGCCGTACTTTTCATCAACGCGGTCACATGGAATATCCTGCTGACGGGAATTATTATCCCTACCTGAGCGGCGGTTTCTCGGACAGCGACTTTGAATGGATGCCCGATGGATCAATGGTGTGGTTTTTCCGTTCCAACTGGTTTGCGAGTACGGGCGAGGAATGGTCGCCGATGTATATGTCACGCTCCACAGATATGGGAGGCACATGGAGCAGACCGGTGAGATTCTCACGGCTTGGAACACTGCCGCGCCTCTGCCGGCTGAACTGTGGAACGACATTACTGTGTTACGCCCGTCCCGGAACATTCGTCCAGGCCTCTCTTGACGACAGCGGAACCTCATGGAGTGAGCCATTGGAGGTGATGACTGCCGGTGACCGCTCGTCACTCGGTAATGTCACTGTCAGCGGGAATCCCACTTTCCACCAGTGGGTGGGATCATGCAACAATCCCGAACTTATTGCTGTTGACGATACCACGGCATTGATATTTTATACCGATTTCTATTACCCCGATTCCTCAGGCATTAAACGTAAGACCGTGCTATGCCGTGAGATCAAAGTGAAAATTCAATAAACCTCATGATAAATCACATCATCCCACCGTCATCTGTACTTTGCAGTATTGTGCTTGCCTTGGCCGGTTTATTCTCTGTAGCAACAGTATACGGTAAACCGTTGTCGCCGGAAGACAGTATTTTTGTCGCAGACCTTATGGAACGGATGACACTGAAGGAGAAGATAGGCCAGCTTAACCTGCTGAGTACCGGCGAGATTGTGACCACGAGCACTCCGAACGATGACAACGCCACAGAGAAGATACGGCGCGGAGAGGTGGGCGCGGTACTCAATCTCCAAGGTGTCAGGAAGATAAGGCGGCTTCAGGAATTTGCCGTGAATGAGACACGGCTTGGTATCCCGATGTTCTTCGGAAAAGATGTGATTCACGGGTATGAGACACTTTTCCCGATTCCGCTGGCGATGTCCTGTTCATGGGATCTTGATATGATTGAACGCTCGGCGAGAATAGCCGCCATAGAGGCAGGCGCCGACGGCATTTGCTGGACTTTCTCGCCGATGGTTGACATATGCAAGGATGCACGATGGGGCCGTGTGGCTGAAGGCTCGGGTGAAGACCCGTACCTTGGTGCCGAGATCGCCCGGGCCATGGTGAGAGGTTATCAGGGTGATTCTTTGCTGAATAGCGACGAGATAATGGCATGTGTCAAACATTTCGCTCTATACAGTGCGGCCGAGGCCGGAAGGGATTACAACAGAGTTGATATGAGCCGCAACCGTATGTTCAATGAATACTTTCTGCCTTATCAGGCGGCGGTTGAGGCCGGAGCATCGAGTGTGATGAGTTCGTTCAATGATATCAACGGAATCCCGGCTACCGCCGACCGCTGGCTGCTGACCGACCTTCTGCGTGGCCAATGGGGTTTCAGCGGTTTTGTTGTGACCGATAATACCGCTATAATGGAACTGCCGGTGCATAGCATCGGGGATATAGAGACGGTGACAGCCCGGGCTCTGCGGGCCGGAACCGACCTTGACATGAATTCGCAGGCTTTTACCGGCCAGCTGGAAAAGGCCCTTGCCGACGGCCTTGTCACAGAAGACGATATCGACCGGGCGTGCCGCCGGGTTCTGGAGGCCAAGGTCAGGCTTGGATTGTTCCGAGATCCGTATAAGTATATCTCTGAGGAACGTGCCGCGACGATGATCTATACTCCTGAGCATCGTGCCGAAGCACGCCGCATGGCTACAGAGTCATTTGTTCTTCTTAAAAATGACGGGAATATGCTGCCGCTGGCAAAACATGGTAAAATCGCGTTGATCGGGCCTCACGGCAATGCCAGGACACAGATCACCGGCATGTGGAGCGGAGTGCGCAGTTATGAAAAGTACGGCACCGTATTCGAGGCTATGAAACGTGCTGTCGGTGATAAGGCAGAGGTACGTTATGCCCGGGGTGCCAATCTTGACTATGACCCGGAGATGGAGGAGAGAGCATGGGTGCGCAACTGGAACTGCTATGTCGGCGGTCGGCAGGAGATGGAGCATCTGGACGACAGGGAACTGCTCTCCGAGGCAATCGCCATAGCCGGCTGGGCCGATGTGATCGTAGCCACATGTGGCGAGGCGATGGAAATGAGCGGTGAAAGCTCATGCCGCACCGATCTGGAGATGCCTCAGTCACAGCGTGATCTTCTGAAAGCGTTGCTTGCCACCGGCAAACCGGTGGTGCTGCTGCATTTTTCAGGACGGCCTACTGTCATGACGTGGGAGGAAAGTCATATCCCGGCAATCATGAATGTGTGGTTTCCGGGTAGCGAGGGGGGTGATGCGATATGCGATGTGCTCTTCGGAGATGTAGCCCCCTCCGGAAAACTTACAATGTCATTCCCCCAGAGGGTCGGACAGCTGCCATTCTATTACAATCATATGAATACATGTCGTCCGCAGGATCCATCCCGATGGTTTGAGAAATACCGTAGCAATTATCTTGACGTTAGCAACGATCCGGTGTATCCTTTCGGATACGGTCTGTCATACACAGCGTTCACCTATTCTCCTATGGAGCTGAGCGCCGACAGTATCGGCATGGACGGATGTATAAGAGCTTCGGTAACCATAACCAACACAGGTGATTATGACGGAGCTGAAATTGTTCAGCTATATATAGGAGATATCGCAGGAAGCATTGTGCGGCCCGTACAGGAACTGAAAGGCTTTGAACGAATATTCCTTAAGAAACAGGAAAGTCGGCGAGTGGAGTTCGCGATAACCACGGATATGCTCCGGTTCTACGATGCTGATCTTGATTTCGTATGTGAGCCCGGTGAATTCGAGATCATGATAGGGCCGAACTGCCGTGATGTCGAACGCAGGTTATTCAGGGTGAAATAAACAGTCTTTATTCCCTGACATAAATACGCGCTTTAATTCTTTTTGCGTAATTCGTGTTCATCGTTCCATCTCAATATTCTATTCAGAACGCTTCCGGAGTGAAGTAAAGAAAGGATTTGCGGTTAAACTCAAATCCGGATCGTCTGCATTAATCTGCGCTTAAAATTTCTCCACCGAATGGCCAATTTCCGTAATTCGCGTAATTTGCGGTTAAACTCAAATCCGGATTGTCCACATATCTGCGCTTTAAAATATTTGATGCGGTTGTCCTGGTGGCATTAATCGCTTATTTTGTGATTTCCGATATTTTGGGTAATTTTGTGTGCTCCTGTTCACAAAATTATCCAAAATCATTTTACCGGGTGAATTTGTTATTAAACAGAAAGCAAATCTAAACATCAAGGATTATGGAATCAACAAGACAAGCCAAAATAGCCCGATTGCTCCAGAAGGAACTCAGCGAGATTTTCCGTAAACAGACTGCTAAACTGCGTGGTGTGATCGTATCTGTAAGCGCTGTGCGTGTCTCGCCCGACCTCAGCATCGCCCGTGCATACCTGTCGGTGTTTCCCAGCGACAAGGGACAGGAAGTAATAAATGAAGTAAACCGCAGTGCCAGAACAATACGCTATGAGCTCGCACAGATAGTAAGATATCAGTTGCGCAAGACTCCGGAGCTGAGTTTTTACCTTGATGATTCGCTCGACTACATTGAGAACATCGACAACCTGCTTAAATAAATTCATAATTCTAAATTCAAAATTCTGAATGTAAAAGACGTAATCTTCAATTCTGAATTTTCAATTCTAAATTTAAAATGCAGAATTCCGAATGTAAAAGTCAATCTTTAATTCTGAATTTTCAATTCTAAATTCTAAATTTAAAATATCCTCTCCCATCGTGTTAGCCCTCCGTGTGGCGCTGAGATACTTGCTTTCAAAGAAGTCCCATAACGCCGTCAACATACTCTCACTGGTCTCGGTCATCGGCGTGGCTATCGCCACGATGGCCATGGTCATCGTACTATCGGTCTTTAACGGTTTCAGCGATCTCGCATCAGGCAAACTCTCTATGATGGATCCCGATCTGCTGGTATCTCCCGACAGAGGCAAAGTTATGGATGGTGCCGACTCCTTGGCTGCCGTCATTTCAGAAATAGACGGTGTGAAGGTTGCGGCTCCGGTGTTGCGGGAACAGGCACTGGCTGTTATCCGTGACGGACAGATGCCTGTAACAATGCAGGGGATGACAGTAGAGGCAGTCAGAGCCACATCGTTGCAGGGGATAATGCTTGATGGTGCGCCGGTCGTGGGCTATATCGACGAGCCTGCGCTTCCGGTATATGGTTCTCCGGCATGTGTGATAAGTGTCGGTGTGGCGGTCGAGACCGGATTGAGAAGCGACAGTGACGAACCTTTGCGGATATATGTGCCGAGACGTCTTGGCCGTATCAACACAGCGAACCCTATGACTGCGTTCCGCAGTGACACACTGGTTGTAGCAGGAGTATACCGCGTTGAACAGGCTGAATATGACGCCGATATGGTGATCGTTCCGCTTGAGACCGCACGCCGGTTGCTTGAGTATACCGATGGCCAGGCCACCGGTATACAGATCTTCACCAGACCCGGGTATGACCGGAAACAGATTGCCCGGCAGATAGCTGATACTCTCGGTCGGGATTATCGTATCCTTGACCGCTATCAGCAACAGCAGCAGGCATTCAGAATGATAGCTGTAGAGAAATGGGTGACTCTTTTAATGCTCGCCTTTATACTGGTAATAACATCATTCAATATCATATCAGCTATATATATACTTAAAGTCGAGAAACAGGACAACATGGCTGTAATGAGAGCCATGGGGGCTACAGACTCGATGATTCAAAGCATTTTCGCATGGCAGGGCCGGCTCATAACACTCACGGGAGGAGCCATAGGTCTCATTCTTGGATCCGTACTGACTCTTGCACAGCAGTGGGGCGGATTTATCAGACTCCAGGCCGGAAATATGACAATGTTGTCGGTTGAGACATACCCGGTGAGGCTCGATTTTATGGACCTGGCGGTTGTTGCTTTGATTGTTACAGTTGTTGCACTGGTATGTTCATATATTTCAACCCTATCCCGACGATCTTTATGATAACTCCTCTCATACATCTCGTCAGTGACTGGCTTTATTACTCTGACACTCGCCTGGATAACAGCGTACATGTGACTGTTCCTCAGGGAGTCAGCGTGGCTATAGGACCAAATGGTGCCGGTAAATCACTGCTGGGCGAGATAATTGAACGGGGACACAACTTCCGGACCAACCGTATATTGTCGGCTGTAGGTAAGAGGCTTACAATCAGAAAGGTAGAATTTGCAGATATACACTCATTGCGTGGTATTTCCGCTAAGGGATATTACCAGCAACGCTATGAGGCTACGATGAACGACGACGTGCCTACTGTAACCCAGGTCATTGATAAAGACTATGATACAGAGACCGTAATCGAATGGTGCAAGCGTCTGGGAGTCGGCGACATACGCAATAAGCGTATTAACTACCTGTCAAGTGGAGAACTACGCAAGCTGTTGATTGCCACGGCATTGATATCGCGTCCGGATCTGCTTATCCTCGATAATCCGTATATAGGCCTCGACGAGACGTCAAGATGTATGCTTGATAGTGCCATATTGTCGCTTAAGTTATTAAATGTCAATGTGTTGATGCTTGTGTGTGATCCTCGTGACATACCTCCTTATGCCTCGGTTGTCATTCCTGTTGTCAATATGACACTTAGAAAACCGGTTGAGGTAACGGGTGACATAGGCACACTGCGTGATTCGATGATGCATCTGTTTGACTATGCGATAGATACATCACGTCTGCCACGCCCGCTCGCTGTTGACGACCAGCCGGTCGGGATAATAGCCGGATTCGAGAAATGCCCCATAAGCTATGGCCACACCGTGATCATCGACAGTGTCGACTGGACCATACGGGACAACGAGCGTTGGGCATTACAAGGACCGAACGGAAGCGGCAAATCAACACTTCTCAGTCTTATAAACGCCGACAATCCGGCCGGTTACCGTTCAAATATAACATTATTTGACCGCAGACGAGGTACGGGGGAAAGTATCTGGGACATCAAACGCCGGGTGGGATACATATCTCCCGAGATGCGGTTATACTTCACTGGGACAGGCACCGCCCAGACAATTATAGGACAAGGGCTTATCGATACAGTTGGCTCATTTGTCAAGCTTAAGCCCGACCAGATTGCCCAGGCCGGTCTATGGATCAGACTCCTTCATCTGGAACATATCGCACAACGGCCATATAACATCCTGTCGGCCGGTGAGCGACAGATTGTATTGCTGGCACGGGCGATGATTAAACAGCCGCGTCTGCTGATCCTCGATGAGCCGATGCACGGACTCGATTACGGACGTAAACGTGCCATGAGAGCATTGGTCAACTACTTCGCGGCCAGAGCTGATCTGCCTGGATCACGCTACCCGATGTCGCTCATTTACGTCACCCACCGTCGTGACGAACTTCCCGAGTGTATAAACCGCACAATGGATCTTTCCGTTCATATCCGTACATAATATTCAGTCCCAACCCGGGAATCACAGCATAGTGAATATAATATAATGCAATTAAATAAGCTAACAGTCAATAATTTCAAGAATATCACCGAGGCCTCGCTCGAATTCTCGCCATCGATCAACTGTCTGCTCGGTAATAATGGTATGGGTAAGAGCAATATGCTTGATGCCATATATTATCTGAGTTTTGCCCGGAGTTTCAGTGGTTTGGCCGACGCTCGCCTTGTGACCCGCGGCAGTGATTTCATGATGCTGAAGGGTGAATACACCCGCCGGAATACCATAGAGGAACTTACGGCTGGACTCGTGGTCGGCAAACGGAAGTCATTCAGACGCGGAGGTAAGGAATATCAGCGGCTTAGCGATCATATAGGTATATTTCCGGCGGTATTGATATCGCCGGCCGATGCCGACCTCATAACCGGTACCGGTGAGGAGCGCCGTCGTCTTGTAGATATGGTGATATCGCAGAGCGACCCGCGCTATCTTGACCACCTGATAAAGTACGGGCGATCATTGCAGCAACGCAACAGGCTGTTACACAATCGTGTTGTCGATCACAATCTTTACATGGCTGTAGAGACAGCAATGGCCATATCCGCACACTATATTGTTGACTGCCGTCGCAGATGGACCATAGAGCTGACACCCTTATTGACAAAACTATACTCCGACATTGCCGGCAACAGCGAGGCTCCGGCTATAAGTTACCGCACACATCTTGAACCAGGCATGGACTTCGAGGCATTGCTTGACAGTGCGAGACGTCATGATGAGATTGTGGGTTACACGTCGGTAGGACCGCATCGTGATGATCTTGAACTGTCTCTCAACGACTTACCTGTAAGACGTACGGCAAGCCAGGGACAATGTAAATCATTTACTATAGCGTTGCGGCTGGCTCAGTATGATTTCCTGCACCGTGCTTCCGGGCTTGCTCCGTTACTTCTGCTTGATGATATTTTTGACAAGCTTGATGCCATACGGGTAGAGCGTATTGTCTCTATAGTGCGTGACAATGAGCGTTTCGGACAGATCTTTATCACAGATACCAACCGCGACCATCTTGATTCGATAATGCGTATGACAGGCGCACAGTATAGTATGTGGAATGTTGCATACGGACAGTTTGATGAGCTATGAAACGGACTGATCCATTATCAATCAGGCAGCTGATAGACCGTGTGCTTGATGACGACTCTGTAAGGGATGCCGCCCGGGCACAACGGTTGTGCTACCTGTGGCCAGATGTAGTGGGACCAGGCATAAACAGATATACTACAAAACGTTATGTCTCAGATGGCATTTTACATGTATATATATCGTCGGCTCCTCTTAAAAACGAATTGCAGTTTCACCGCAGCCGTCTTGTTGACCTGTTGAACCAGGCCGTCGGAGCCGATGTTATTACAGACATACATATTCATTGATATTATGTGCAATACATTAAGATATAAACTGATATTCACTGCTTATTTAATATAAATAATTGACGATCAATATGAAATCTCCAATACTCTTACCTCCGTCGGATAATCCGCGCGTACCGGAGCCTGTGGCGCCTTTCTATCACTCGCTGCCGTTGCAGATACGTTTTAGCGATATTGACATGCTGGGACATCTCAACAATGGCGTGTACCTGACATTCATGGACTTAGGCAAGGCCCGTTATTTCAATGACGTAATGGGAGAAAAGGTCGACTGGCATAATATAAAAGTAGCTGTAGTAAATCTTAACGTAAACTTCTATGCCCCAGCATACCTTGACAGCAACATAAGTGTCCTCACAGCTGTGACATCTATTTCTAAACACAGCATGACAATGGAACAGCGAATAGTCGATACCGATAGCGGTGAAGTCAAATGTCTGGCAACCACCATCATGGCCGGATATGATATACAGACAGCCAGCTCCCTTCCTATAGATCCGGAATGGCGCACAGCCATATCAGCCTGGGAACAGCGTGAAATGTGAAGCGGTAATATGTCATTCGGTCAGGCTGGAGTCGGTTTCTGCCTGAGACATGACGGCGTGGCAGGTCCGTGATCTGTAGACCGTAAGTAGCTCGGCGAGTGTTATTGGCGAGGGGGTGGGGGTAAGGCCGGCTAAACATGCTATACGTCCCAGAAGTCCTGCAGGGGTATTATGCTCCCGCAGACAGTTCATGCCCTGGGACGCGTCACGCTTGCTGAGGCGCTGTCCTCGTTCGTTGACAATCAGCGGTAAATGGGCAAATCTCGGCGACGCGAAGCCAAGCAGTCGGTATAGATAGAGCTGTTGTGCGGCGGAGAGAAGCAGATCACGACCTCTCATAACCTCGGTAACCCCCATCAGTGCATCGTCGGCCACGACGGCGAGCTGATAGGCCCAGGCTCCGTCAGAACGTCTCACGATGAAATCGCCGCAATCGCGGGCAAGATTGTAGCTCTGCGGGCCGGCAATCAGATCGTCAAAAGCAATCTCGTTGTCAGGAACATACAGCCGTATGGCTCCTGGAACCGAAAGGTCGGTGTCATAGCACGGCATGACGGGTGGACGGCATGTGCCGGCATATATGATGCGCCCGTCCGACTGGTGCGGCGCCTGTGTTGCCATGATGTCGGCACGTGTACATCTGCATTTATATAACAGACCGGTCTCGGCGAGGCGGCTCAGGCAGTAGGTGTAGATATCATGGCGGCGGCTCTGGACATAAGGTCCGTGGGGACCCCGGTCATCAAGTCCACCCTCGTCCCAGTCAAGGCCGAGCCAGTGAAGATCTTCCTCTATGAGACGTGCATATTCATATCTTGATCGCTGGGGGTCAAGATCTTCGATGCGTAGTATCCATCTTCCGCCACGGCTCTTTACCGAAAGCCATGACATGACGGCAGTGTAAATGTTGCCCAGATGCATGCGCCCGGATGGCGACGGCGCGAAGCGTCCGGTGGGTGTGAATTCGCTTTTTGTAGTGTCTGTTCCCATATCGGAATACAAAGGTATGGAAATTAACGAAATTTTTCTCTAATTATACGCGTTTTTCAAAATTCCTCACTATCTTTGCAACCGAATTAGTGGGAACTTATAGTCCATGCATACACACCTCTAAGGTAAAATAAACGTAAACTACTCTAATATAACCTTTTAAACGAAATGAGCAAAATTGATTTAACCCAGTATGGTATCACAGGTACCACTGAGATCATCTACAACCCCTCCTATGAGGAGCTCTTCAAAGAAGAAACCCTTCCCGGCCTCGAAGGCTTTGAGAAAGGTGTGGTAACCGAGCTTGGCGCAGTAAACGTTATGACCGGCGTATACACCGGACGTTCCCCTAAAGACAAGTTCATCGTGCTCGACGAGAACTCTAAGGACAAAGTATGGTGGACAACCGAGGAGTACAAGAACGACAACAAGCCTGTTACCGAGAAGACCTGGGAGGCTGTAAAGAAAATCGCCGTTAAGGAGCTCTGCAACAAGAAACTGTATGTGGTCGACTGCTTCTGCGGTGCCAACAGGGACACCCGCATGGCTGTACGCTTCATAATGGAAGTTGCATGGCAGGCTCACTTCGTGACCAACATGTTCATCAAGCCTACTGCCGAGGAACTCAAGGAGTTCAAGCCTGACTTCGTCGTATACAACGCCTCGAAGGCCAAGGTTGAGAACTACAAAGAACTCGGGCTGAACAGCGAGACCGCAGTTGTGTTCAACACAACATCCAAGGAGCAGGTCATCATCAACACATGGTATGGCGGTGAGATGAAGAAAGGTATGTTCTCCATGATGAACTATTACCTTCCCCAGCAGGGTATTGCTTCGATGCACTGCTCGGCC
This sequence comes from uncultured Muribaculaceae bacterium, assembly GCA_910584665.1. Taxonomy (GTDB): domain Bacteria; phylum Bacteroidota; class Bacteroidia; order Bacteroidales; family Muribaculaceae; genus JAAVFS01. The sequence continues at coordinate 72,534 of CAJUBL010000002.1, forward strand.
AACACTGACATGAACGGTGAGAACACCGCTATCTTCTTCGGTCTGTCCGGTACCGGCAAGACTACACTGTCGACCGACCCGAAGCGTCTTCTTATCGGTGACGACGAGCACGGCTGGGATGACAACGGTGTGTTCAACTTCGAGGGTGGATGCTATGCCAAGGTCATCAACCTTGATAAGGAGAGCGAGCCCGACATCTATAACGCCATCCGCCGTGACGCTCTTCTTGAGAACGTTACAGTTGACGCCGAGGGCAAGATCGACTTCGCCGACAAGAGCGTTACCGAGAACACCCGCGTATCTTATCCCATCGACCACATCGAGAACATCGTTAAGCCTGTCTCGGCCGGTCCTGCAGCAAAGAACGTTATTTTCCTGTCGGCCGACGCATTCGGCGTACTGCCCCCCGTATCTATCCTGACTCCGGAGCAGACAAAGTATTACTTCCTGTCTGGCTTCACCGCTAAGCTTGCAGGTACCGAACGTGGCATCACCGAGCCCACTCCTACTTTCTCGGCATGCTTCGGACAGGCATTCCTCGAACTGCATCCTACAAAATATGCCGAGGAACTCGTCAGGAAGATGGAAAAGAGCGGTGCCAAGGCTTATCTTGTGAACACCGGCTGGAACGGCACAGGCAAGCGTATCTCGATCCGTGACACCCGCGGTATCATTGACGCTATACTTGACGGTGCTATCCTGAACGCTCCTACCAAGAAGCTCCCGATCTTCGACTTCGAGATACCGACCGAGCTTCCCGGCGTAGATCCCAAGATCCTTGATCCCCGCGACACCTACACCAACCCCGAGGAGTGGACAAAGAAAGCCGAGGATCTCGCTTCGCGCTTCATCAAGAACTTCGCCAAGTATGAGAACAATGCTGCCGGCAAGGCTCTCGTAGCTGCCGGTCCCCAGCTCTGATCTCAGTAAATAGAAAAGACTGCTTCCGGGTGATATCATAGGAATCCATCCGGAAGCGCTCGTTTAAATCGGCACATATATCAGGTCATATGATCTGTATATGTGCCGATTCCGGTTATTCATACAGCGGGGATGTTATATCTCCGTCCTGTGGTGTTGTTTTTTTATTTTGCAGGTGAGGGAATATTAGGTTTTTTCTATAAATTTGTCATTGTATATGGAAACTGAGTCCCGATATAAATCTATCAGTCTTTGGCAGGGATTTCCTGTGGAAGGAAAAGCCCGGCTGACACCGTTCCCGGCCGTCAATGGCAACGGGACCGCATGTATAGTGTGTCCCGGCGGCAGCTACTTCTGGCTTGATAAGGTCAACGAGGGACGTCTGGCGGCCCGCTGGCTTCAGTCCAGCGGCATAACGGCATTTCTGCTCGAATACCGTACGGCCGGGGTGCCTGCTTTTATGACCCGTTTCAGACTTGGCAGTCATGTAATCCGTGCACACCGTTCGATGCAGGATGTTTTTATGGCGTTGAGGTACGTCAGAGAAAACGCCGGTGTATGGAATATAGATCCGGAACGTATCGGGGTACTCGGATTTTCGGCCGGAGGCCATATGGCGCTTATGGCGGCTGAAAAGAACGGCGGTAAAGTGCTGGGTGAGCTTGGAATAGACACGACTGTTGACTTATCACCGCGTTTTGTCGGAGCTGTCTATCCTGTGGTCTCGTTTGTTGACCGTTGCACGCACAGACGATCTCGTCGTGGTCTCATAGGTGATTTCAACGGTCACCATGAACAGTTGCGCCGTGAATTGTCGGCCGAACTGAACGTCAGACCTGATATGCCGCCTTTGTTTCTCGTAAGCTGTGACGACGATAGGGTGGTTGATCCACGTAATTCGCAGATCTTAAATGATGCGATGCGGTTTTACGGCGCAAAAATCGATTATCATCGTTTCCGCACAGGTGGCCATGGCTTTGGTGTCAATGCCTCTCTTACCACCCCCGAGGCGTCCACCTGGATGCAGGCCTTTCTCGACTTTGTCTCCCGCGTATAAAACAGTGTGACCTTCACAACAGTATATAAAATTTGGAAGATTACTGATTTATCACTAATTTTGCACCATAACGGGTAGCGATCCATTGTGGCGCGACCCCACTTCATACAGTTTAATTACTTCATTTACATCTATGAAGCATCTGCATTCCAACATCAGCAAGTTCGGCGGTGCCGCTCCTCCGGAAGGCGCGGGGATGAGGTGCGCATAGTTTTTCCACCAAATTTTTTCAACCGCAGAAATGCTCCGACAGCCCGTGGTATGTCCTGACGTATCAGGCAATCGTGAGCTGAGAGTTCATTGACATGTTGGTAACGGTTCCTGAGGCAGGCCTCAGGCTGGGATAAGTAAAAATGAGGTGTTAACCCGGATGGCTCAGCAGCCTTCCCTCTAAAACTGTATGAATATGAAAAGAAAATCACCGATATCAGTGGACCGTGTGCAGTTTTACACATATGGTTCAGACAAAAAAGACGAATTGGATTTTATCAGCCGGTTTCCGTTCGATAACCGGCACGATTTTGTAGCCGACGCGGACACCCGCGGTGTGGCTGTAAAAATGACAGTATGCAACGAACGATGTGACAAAGGAGTGCGCCGTGATGTTTCGCTCACACTGATCGACATGACTGTCCGATGCGAAACAGTGACAACGAGAGTGAAAGTCAATATCCGCAAAGACGGTTTCAAAGATGTGTATGCCTGTCTGCCTTCTGAAACGGCCGGTCTGCAGGGCGGCCACACCTATAAACTCGTGGTATGTGACGAAACGGAAGCCGAAACGCTCACCGAGAGCGTAATACACTTCTTTGACATCGATACCATGGGACATCCGTCGGAATGGTATAAAGTCTGCGACGGCGGCATACGTCCGGCATGGAAAGACTACCTGTACAAATCTCTCAACACCGGCGATGAGCACGATTACTATGTACGGTTTAATCTAATGGTGTCAGAATCAGGTCTCTGGCATCAGGCAATCATGCCGGAACTCGAAATGAGACTGTACTATCCTGACGGTACATATATAAAGGATTATTTTAAAGAGCCCCGATGCTATGACCCGAAGGACTATAAAAAGAACTGCTGGTCGGTGGAATATCTGTTTGAAACTATCGCCGACATCAATGGCGTGTTCTATGCCGAGCTCCTATGCATGGAGTATCCGATCGCCGGATTCGTGTTCGACACCTTGTCAGCTACCAATATACAAGGCTCGTGGTACGGTAATGAAATAACTCCGATAGACGAATATACGCCTGAATGTGCCAACGCCCGTATAAACAAATATCTCCCAGACCGGAATAACAACGAGCTGTCGACAGAGACATATGACCTTGATTCAGCAATCGACCGGTTCTTAGTTTCGGAACTGAATAAGTCAGATGATGAGGCACCGGCTGACTCCAGGGAGAAAGATACCGGTCCGGGCGATACAGCAGAAGAGCCGGCGCCGAAAGAAACAGATCTTCCTGTGTCGCTCGAACATCTCACAGGATTGCAGTCGGTAAAGGAAAAACTAACTGTTTATGAGCGAGTTGTGCGTTTCAATAAAATGCGGCAGGAGAAGGGGCTCCCGGTTTCTTCCACTCCGTTGCACGCCATGTTCCTCGGTTCGCCCGGCACCGGAAAGACTACCGTAGTGAAACTGATGGGCGACATGCTCCATCGCGCCGGAGTCCTCTCAAAAGGCCATGTGGTGGTGCGGGAACGAGCCACACTTCTCGGGCAGAACTACAATTCCGAGTCAGAGAAGACACTTGCCGCAATTGAAGAAGCACAGGGAGGTATTCTTTTCATCGATGAGGCATATCAGCTCTATCAGCCCGATGACTCCCGTGACCCGGGAAAATTTGTTATCGAGACTCTGCTCACAGCTCTCGCCGATGAGTCAAACCGCGACTGGATGCTCGTTCTTGCCGGATATCCGGACGAGATGAAGAGGATGTCTGATATGAATCCGGGATTCAAGTCGCGCATTCCAGATTCCAATATCTACACCTTTGATGATTTCACAGAGGTCGAACTGATGGAAATCGCTGAACGTTATCTCGCCCGTAACGGCTACACACTGACGCCTGATGCTCAGGATGCATTGAGCACACGTCTGAAATCGGACTACAGCATGCGTGATAGGAATTTCGGCAATGCCCGTCATGTTGTGAACATGATCCAGACCGAAATTCTACCTTCAATGGCAGTCAGGGTGATTGATGAAGGCCTGTGCGACGATGTGTCTCTCACCGAAATCCAGAAGGCAGACATACCCGCACCCGTCGTACGGCCTGTTTCTCCACGCCAACGCGTAGGCTTTGCCGTTTAAATTACATTTTTCAGGTACTGTTGTAATGTGTTTCATCACGGAATATAGCAATAATCGCGCACGGGTACCGTTATTTAGATAATGAAACGCGTTAAATTAATATTGTTCGCATTATTGTCGCTCTTCACGCTGACGGCTCGGGCAAACCGTCTCAATGACAAGCTCGAGAATCGTCCGTATGCCGACCTGCGTCCCTGGCATCTGGGATTTTCTGTGGGCCTGCACACGCAGGACCTCACATTTGCCCACAACGGGTTTGTAACCGAGGAAGGCGAGGCGTGGTTCATGGAACAGCCCTCGTTCTCGCCGGGTTTCTGTGTCAACGGTCTCGTAGATCTGAGACTCAACAGTTACTTCTCGCTGCGTTTCACTCCCGGTCTGTACTTCGGTAACCGTGAGATCACTATGGTGAATGTCTCTGACAACGAGACACCACGGCTAAGGCAGAATATAAAATCGACATTCATAGTGCTGCCTGTTGACGTTAAGTTTACAGCTCAGCGTTACCGTAACTGCCGTCCTTACCTTGTAGGAGGAGTGATGCCGGCGATAGATGTCGCAAAGAAACGTACCGACTATCTGAAACTGAAGTCGGGCGATGTCTATCTGGAGGTTGGCTTCGGCTGTGATTTCTATCTGCCTTATTTCAAATTAAATCCTGAGATAAAGTTCTGCTTCGGACTGGGAAATATTCTGCAGAAGGATCGTCCCGATCTGGTCGATGATCCCGGAATGATGAAGATCACCCGGTCGTTAAAACGTGTCACCAGCCAGATGGTGGTGCTCACATTCTACTTCGAGTAATTCAAGTCATAAAGTGAAATCAGTCAGTAATATACAATGTAATTTCATCTCGGCGGCCATTCTTGTGGTCATGATGCTTGCCGGATTTGCAGAATCCCGGGCACAGAGTGACGCACAGTTCACCCAGTACTACGAGATCCCGGCCTATTATAATGCCGGAGCCATCGGTACCACCGACCTGCTGAGGATACGTGGCGGCATGCGCATGCAGTGGGTGGGAATAGACAACGCACCGCGTAATTTTGTCGCCACCGCCGATATGCCCCTGAAACTATTCGGCAGGCGCTGGGCCTTGGGGCTGGTTCTCAATCAGGGCAGTATGGGACTATATCGCTCTATGAATCTCGGATTCCGTGCGGCCTATCACCAGCCGCTGTTCAAGGGCAGACTCAGTATAGGTCTCGGAGCCGGATTCGTCGATCAGACTTTCCGAGGATCGGATGTTTTCATTCCCGACGGTGATGACTTCCATGAGAGCAGTGATGAGGCTATTCCTACTACCGATATACGTGGCAATGCCATCGACCTGAGCCTCGGTGCCTATTATACCCACCGGCTGTTCTGGGCCGGCATATCTGTCAATCACCTCAACAATCCTTCTGTTTCGTTCAATTCCGAGTCGGGTGAGGGTGGTCTTGAGAACAACTATGAGTTCAGAGTCGGACGCACCGCTTATTTTATGGCCGGGAGCAATATTCCCGTAAAAAACACGTTATTAGAAGTGATACCGTCGTTATTGGTCAAAAGTGATTTCAACTTCACGACAGCCGAGGTTACCGCACGTGTGCGGTATAACCGGTTCCTCACGGCCGGCCTGGGGTACCGCTACAAGGATGCCTTGTCGCTGATACTCGCCGCCGAGCTCAAGGGGTTCTATATAGGTTACAGCTATGACTATCCTGCATCGGCCATAGCCAAGGCCTCGAGCGGCAGCCATGAAATAATCGCCGGGTACAGTCTCAGACTCGACCTTAGTGAAAAGAATAAGAATAAACACAAGAGTATACGCATAATGTAACCTCAAGCTATGAGAAAGATTTCCATATATTTTGCCTTGGCAGCAGTGATCCTGACGATCGCTTCGTGTGCCGTAGGCTCCCGCAGCCAGGCCGGTGGCGAGGTCACCGGTGTCAGCGCCGGCACATGGGCAGAGCCAACGCCCTACGGCATGGTCCTTGTCTCGCGCGGTTCGATCGAAATGGGGCCGCGGGAGGATGACTCGCTGTGGCATATCAAAGCGAATCCCCAAGGCATGTCGGTAGATGCATTCTGGATGGACGAGACCGAGATCACCAACTCTAAATACAAGCAGTTTGTGTTCTGGGTGCGTGATTCCATTATCCGTGAGCGTCTTGCCGACCCGGCCTATGGCGGCAACGAGGAGTTTAAGATAGAGGAGGATCGCGATGGTAATCCTGTCAGGCCTTATCTCAACTGGAGCAAGGCCATACCGTGGCGCAATGCCAACGAAGACGAGCAGCGCGCTATAGAGAGTCTCTACCGCACCAATCCTATTACCGGACAGCGTGAGCTCGATCCGGAGCAGCTCAACTACCGATACGAGATTTATAATCACACGGAAGCCGCCAGACGCCGGAACCGGCTCGATCCGCGCCGTCGCGAGTACAACACTGACCGTCCGGTACCGACCGACAATCCTGTGATATCAAAAGATACAGCCTATATCAGTGACGAGGGTGAGATCATACGCCAGACTATCACCCGCGGTCTCACGGGCGACTTCGACTTCGTGAATACTTACATCGTAAATGTCTATCCCGACACGACCGCATGGATCAACGACTTCGAGAACGCTTACAACGAGCCATACGTCAGGCTTTATTTTTCCAACGGCGGCTACAACGAGTATCCTGTTGTGGGCGTGAGCTGGGAACAGGCCAATGCTTTCTGCAACTGGCGTACCGAATATCTGCGCCGTTCGCTCGGACGTGACGGAGTGTATATAGAACCCTACCGTCTGCCCACCGAGGCGGAGTGGGAGTTTGCCGCACGTGCCGGTGTCAGTGAGAACAAGTATCCCTGGGAAGGCGATCTCCCGATGAGCGAGGACAAGGGTTGCTTCTATGCGAACTTCAAACCTAACGACGGCAACTATGTCAAGGACGGACACCTCATAACATCAAGGGTGGGGACATATGCGCCGAATGACTTCGGTCTCTATGATATGGCCGGCAACGTCAGTGAATGGACCTCGACAGCCTTTACCGAGAGCGTCAGCCGTCTTACGGCCGATCTCAATCCTGAATACCGCTATGACGCGGCCATTGAGGATCCGTACAGGATGAAGCGGAAGATCGTGCGTGGCGGTTCATGGAAAGATGTGGCACATAACATACGCAGCGATATGCGCATGTGGGAGTACCAGAACGAACAGCGCTCATATATCGGATTCCGCTGTGTCCGCAGCCAGATAGGCTTTGCACGCGGCCAGAAAATCAATACCAGGAACAAGTAACCACACATCACGGCAATGAGAAAAATCAAGCAATACCGTAACGTCATAAGCCGTTTTATCTCCAGCGAGGGAGGACAGCGTTTCTTTAACTTTGCCTACAGCATAGGTGCCGCCATCGTGATATGGGGCGCTCTGTTCAAAATTCTGCATCTTCCGGGCGGTAACACACTGCTCTCCATCGGTATGGGGACCGAGGTGCTGATGTTTATACTGACTGCCTTTGACCGTCCGCCACGCGAGTATAAGTGGGAGAAGGTCTATCCAGCCCTCGAACAGGATGACGACGTGGAGTCTGAAGAAAGATCAGATGGACCAGCCTGCGGCCATGAAGGCAATGTTACCGGCGGTACTACGGTAGTGATAGCCGGCGAAGGACGGGAGGTAGCGGTAGAATATGACCGTCCGGATGTCTGCAGTTCATCCGGCCAGGTTGCTTCTCAGGCGACAGCAATGCCGTCTTCGGCCGGTCTTGCCGGCGAGATGCAGTCGATAAGCGACGAGATGCAGCAGTTGCGTGATCTGACACACCGGCTCAACGAGGTATCGGCGACATTACTTGAATCATATCGTTCGATCACCGATAACTCAGACAACATATCGGCTAACTCGGCTGGCTATGTCGAGCAGATGCAGGCACTCAACCGCAATATACAGGGTCTGAATACCATATACGAGATACAGCTCAGGAGCGTGTCGGGCCAGCTTGACGCCATCGACCGCGTGAACCGCGGAATAAAGGAGATAAGCGACATGTATATGACCACAGCCGGCAACAGCGCCCGCTATTGTGAGGAGACCGAGAAGATGGCACGTAATATGCAGCGTCTCAATCAGGTCTACGAGAAGATGCTTACAGCCATGACCATCAACATGTACCCGGGCATGCAGACTCCGGACCGCCAGAGTCCATATGACCGGGATGCGTCTGCCGAACGGTCAGATAACCCCCTGAACTGAACGTATCATGGCAGCTAACAATAACAGGCTATCGCCCAGGCAGAAGATGATAAACCTCATGTATATCGTCCTGACTGCCATGCTTGCCCTCAACGTATCAAGTGATGTGCTTAACGGATTCACTCAGGTAGAGGCAGGCCTGACGCGCACCAACGACAATGTCGAGCAGCGTAACGCTGCCATTATGGCCAGTCTCAGAACTTTCAGCGAACAGAATCCGGACAAAGGCAGACGTTGGTATGATAAGGCCGCTGAGGTACGTCACTTTACCGACCTGCTGTACCGGACTGTCGATTCGCTGAAACTGCTTATCGTGGCCAAGGCTGACGGTGACGGTGCTGATATTCATGATATTGTCAACCGTGACGATCTTGAGGCGGCGGCAGTTGTCATGCTCAATCCGGCCAACCGCCGCGGCGAGGCTCTGAGACACGATATAGAGTCGTACCGTGAGTATATCGGGTCGATAATCACCGATCCCGTGAGACGGGCAAATATTGAGGCGGCCCTGTCGACTGAGCCGGTGACGGCTCCGGGTGAACTTGCCGGATCGAGCTGGGAGGAACTGAAGTTTGATAATCAGCCTGTTGTGGCTGCTGTCACATTGCTGACCAAGTTGCAGAACGACATAAAATACGCAGAGGGAGAAACACTTGCGACACTGCTTGACAATGTGGATGCCGGCGATGTGCGCGTCAATGAGCTTAACGCTTTCGTTATACCGCAGTCGCGTTTTGTGATGCGCGGAGGCAAGTATCAGGCTAATATTGTTCTGGCCGCTGTCGATACAACACAGCGCCCGGCCATATATGTCAACGGAAATCTGCTCGCCGATGACCATGGCGTATATGAGACTGTTGCAGGTGCCTCGGGCAATTACGACTATACCGGCTATCTCGAGGTGCCTCATGGTGACGGAACAGTCACCCGTCATGATTTTACGTCGAGCTATACTGTAATAGAGCCGACTGCTACGGTCTCGGCAACGATGATGAACGTGCTCTATGCCGGTATTGACAATCCTATAAGCATATCTGTTCCCGGCGTTGCGAATGCAAGCGTATCGGCCTCGATGACCAACGGTTCGCTTACCCGTAAGGGTGATGCCTGGGTAGCCCGTCCGGCTGCTGTAGGCCAGGATGCTGTAATAACGGTCAGTGCCGAGATGGACGGGCGTCGTATGGACATGTCACGTACCTCCTTCCGTGTGCGTAAACTGCCCGATCCCACCCCGTTCATCATTTATACCGATGCTCAGGGTAACAGAGACCGTTACCGCAGCGGTTCTGGAGGTATCGCCAAGGGTACCCTGCGCCAGTCGCCGGGTATCGAGGCCGCCATTGACGATGAACTGCTCAACATTGCTTTCAATGTCGAGTCGTTCGAAACCGTATTCTTCGACTCGATGGGCAATGCATCGATCGAACGGAGCAATGGCGCCGCGTTCTCTCAGCGTCAGCTTGACCGCTTTGCAAGAATGCGTCCGGGACAACGCTTCTATATCTCGGCAGTCAGGGCGTCTGGTCCGGACGGGCTGACACGTACACTTGCTCCGATAGAAGTAATCGTAAAGTAACATAGTAACCGATAATTGTCACAACATAGATAATATAATGGAACTCATTAAGATATTACGGTCGTTCACTCTGTTTGCTCTGCTCGCCGGCATTGCAGTGCCCGTTATGGCGCAGTCGTCACAGTCGCAGAGCACCGGCATACGCCGCGGACCTCGCGACAAAGCCGCGGATACTCAGTCGGAATCCGGAGTAACACAGCGTATGAAAGCATTCTATGAGGAGCAGGACGGCTCGGATGCCGATCTGCAATGGATGCGTATCATCTATCGGTCGCTGGATCTCGGTAATCCGGCAAATCAGGCCCTTTATTTTCCGGAGGAGCCGTCTGAGGAAGAAGAGAGTTTGATACGTATCATCCTGAAACTCGTGGCAGAGGGACGTATCCCGGCCTATGAGTATCTTGACGGCCGCGAGGATTTCAGTGACAGGACGCGCCTTGATGTGGCCGAGATGCTCGATCGTTTCCATATACCGTATACACGTGCCAAGGGATCGACTGAGAAGAATCCCCGGTTTACCATAGCTCCCGAAGATATTCCTGCCTATGAGGTATTGTCGTATTACATTATAGAGCGCTGGGAGTTCGACACCCGTTCCAACAGGATGGATGTGAAAGTGGACGCCGTATGTCCTGTGGTGCACCGTTCGGGCGACTTCGGTATGGAAACAGTCCGGTATCCGATGTTCTGGGTAAAGCTCGAGTCTCTGAGACCATGGCTCGCACAGCAGGACATCTTTGTGGACGACGACAATAATCTGACGCGTTTTACCTACGATGACTTCTTTGCGATGAACATGTATGACGGAGAGATCTACAAGACCCGTAATCTTGCCAACAAGTCGATGATGCAGCTATATCCGGATCCGGATGACCGCAAACGTGCACAGGACAGCATACAGGCCCGTCTTGATTCTTACGACAAACATCTGTGGGTTCCCACCCGTGAGGAACTTGAGGCCGCCCGCGAGGCCAGAGAAGACTCTGTAGACGGAAATAGCGATGCCGGGAAAGTGAAAAAGGAGAAGCCCCGCCGCACATCCGTGCGCGGCCGCAAGCGCGGAGAACCCAAAGTCAAGGAAAACAGTGGCCCGAAACAGCAGAAAGGTGCAGGATCAGCAGTACGCTCGGTACGTCGGCGCAAATGACGTCAGGCAATATCCGGTGATACCGAGTTAAAACAGGCTGTAGTTCAATATGCCTATGAATCTGAAAATTCTGATAATGATATCATCACTGCTCGCAGGCTTTCATGCCTACGGGCAGTTGCCGTTACCTCAGGTTCCGGCAACACTGACACGTCCGGCTGACCGTGCCGATTACATTGCGGCGCACTTCTATGATGAGATGAACTGGAACGATACGGTGATGACCGTCTCGGAGAATATCACACAGGACTGGGCCAACTTCCTGAGTGTACTGCCTCATTGCTCTCCCGACGGCCGAGACTCGGCCATCGTATCGATGGTCAGGTCCATTCCGGAAACGTTTGTGCCGGTCTATGCTGATATGGCTGACGGATACCTCTTTGCCACCGACTCCGAGCTTTGTGATGAAGAGACATATCTCAGAGTGCTCCGGGCCCTGTCGGCTCATCCGGCTGTCAGTGAAGCTTATAAGTCAGGGCTTAAGTCTCGTTATGAATATCTGTCAAGGTGTGCTCCCGGTACTGCGGCTACAGATATAACAGTCGAGTCTCCGGATGGATTGTCGACCTGTAAACTTGAATCACTCAAGGGCAGATCACCGAATATACTGCTTGTATTCTATGACCCGGATTGCGAGGACTGCCACGCGGTCCTTGAGGAACTGTCCGCCGGCAGCTACTGGAAATCACTTGTGGATTCCGGACAGCTGATGGTCGTCAGGGCTGAGATTACCGATGAGATCGACGCCCTTTACCCGATACTTACAGTCCCGTCGCTTTACCATCTTTCTGGAACTTCACTTGAAGTCCTGTCGCGTAATATCACACTTCAGGAACTCAACCTCATACCATGAGAATATGAAACACATACTTGCCCTGATAACCGCCATTGCAATTGTCCATACAGCCTGGTCAGACAACTCTTTTACTGCCACTGATGTCACGATATACAATAAAACAGCCGGCATAACTCTCGGCGGAACCCTGACAATGCCGGTCTCGGGGCAACCGTTTGCCGCGATCGTACTCGCCACTGGTAGCGGACAGCAGAATCGTGACGAGGAAATAATGGGTCATCGCCCGTTCAAAGCCATAGCAGAACACCTGTCGTCCAATGGATATGCGGTATTGAGGTTCGATGACCGCGGGGTAGGGGAAAGCGGCGGAGATCCGTCACGTTCTACAACCGATGACTATGTGACCGATCTGTCGGCTGCTATCGCCAAAGCAGACTCGTGCATGCCGCGTTGTGTGCCGATAGGTGTGCTGGGGCATTCGGAGGGCGGCTCAGCCGCAATCAAAATTGCCGCGCTGGATCAAAACTGCAGTTTTATCATCACCATGGGAGCTCCGGCCTGGAGCGGAGACTCCATCATCATGTCCCAGGCACGGGCCATGGCAACAGCCATGACCGGGCGCTGGGATGCGGAAGATACGCAGAGACGCATCCTTGACCTTGTGAAATCGGACATTCCGACAATAATGCTGCGCACATCGTTATACGGAATTCTATCGGAACAATTAGGTGAAATGGCAAAGATGCCCGAAGTACAGAAACAGCTGTCAGCCCAGATCGAGGCAATGTGCTCGCTCCCCTATCGCTCGATGATACGGTATAATCCCGGGAATGACATCAGAGTAGTCAACATTCCATGGCTTGCCCTTAACGGCAGTAAGGACATGCAGGTACTTCCAGGTAACCTTGATACGATAAGATTCCTCAATCCCGACGCCGACACGCAACTGATGCAGGGCCAGAATCACCTGATGCAGGACTGCACCACCGGCCTCATCCATGAATACGCCGCTATTCCACAGGACATCTCCCCGGCCACCCTTTCCGCCATCACCACATGGCTCAATGCCACAATATGGCATTGACATCCAATGTAGTTTCTTCTGATACATATCACATACATCATACACATCGGCAAAAAACACCGACAGCCAACGAAAATACAGCAGAAAGATGCAGACACGCAAGATGTATGAGATCATATAGGCTATAGCACATACATAAGCAAAATACCATAAAGGCGCCATATCATTAAGTCAACAGTAATTCAAGTATTACACATTGACAATCAGACGATTGTTTATAGCCAAGAGAATTAAATACCCTAAAGTAGCAAAAAAACTTGCAAAGAATAAAAAAACGCTTTATCTTTGCACCATCCAAAGCCCAGGTGGCGGAATGGTAGACGCGCTCGTTTCAGGTGCGAGTGCTGCGAGGCGTGCAGGTTCGAGTCCTGTTCTGGGCACCACAACCCCTTGATAATCGACAGATTTTCAAGGGGTTTCTTATTTCCCCGGTGTACTAAGTGTACTCCGTGAAAAAGTGGACTGCAAAAGTCAGCCAAAATCGGAAAGCAACAGCAGCAGGATGGAGGGTTCAATTTTACAGTGCTTTCGTCCTAAATCTATATTCCATTGTTGATATAAGACATTTTTTTCGAAACATGGCTCAAGCCGAAACAAACAAATTCAGTTAATCATGTTTATAACATTTGACACATTCGAATTGAAGCGGATGTTTGAGGAGATAGCCAATATAGCCGTCGCCGCATATCAAAAACAGCAGTGTCCTGCTGATGATCTTTTAAGCCAACGCGAAGCCTATGAGCAATTTCAAGAGGTTAGAGTGAGGCGATGGCGCGATGAAGGATTAATTACTGCCCGACGCAGTGGTTCGGCTCGCAACTCCAAGATACAATACTCCCGTACCGAGCTCTTGCAAGTTGCGGCAGCTGAGTTTGC
>CAJUBL010000003.1 GCA_910584665.1 uncultured Muribaculaceae bacterium
CGGCTCATTCCGGCCCAACAACGCCATGAGCCGCGACCAGACCGTGTTTGTCGATGATGACGGCAAGGCATATCAGTTCGCATCATCCGAAAACAACCGGACACTTTATATCAACGAGCTGACCGACGACTATCTGCGTCCGACCGGGCGTTTCACCCGTAATTTCATCGGAGCGTCACGCGAGGCTCCCGCTGTGTTCAAGAAAGACGGCAAATATTACATGCTCTCCTCCGGCTGCACCGGCTGGGATCCGAACAAGGCGGAACTTGCCGTGGCTGACTCAATTATGGGACCTTGGACTGTCATAGGTGACCCCTGCACCGGCAAGGATGCCGACAAGACTTTCTACGCCCAGAGCACATACGTTCAGCCTGTTTATGGCAAGAAGGATCTCTATGTGGCGATGTTCGACCGCTGGAACAAGACCGACCTTGAAAATTCCCGATATGTGTGGCTTCCGATGTCATTCGAGAACGGCAGGATCACAATTCCGTGGCGCGAGTCGTGGAGCATGGATGAGTTCGAGGATCAACCACGTTTCGAGGAGGGTGACGGCACCTTCCTCCTAAACGGCAAACCATTCGTGGTCAAAGCCGCAGAGTTGCACTATCCCCGTATCCCCAAGGAATACTGGGAGCAGCGTATACAGCTATGCAAGGCACTTGGAATGAATACCATCTGCCTGTACACTTTCTGGAATTCCCATGAGCCCAGGCAGGATCAGTTCGACTTTACCGGTCAGAATGACCTGCGTGAATTTGTGAAATTATGTGAGAAAAACGACATGAAGGTCATACTTCGTCCCGGTCCGTATGTATGTGCTGAGTGGGAGATGGGCGGCCTGCCGTGGTGGCTGCTCAAAAAGAAAGACATCCGTCTGCGTGAGCAGGATCCGTTTTTCATGGAGCGTGTCGACAAGTTCCAGCAGAAAGTTGCCGAACAGGTCGGCAACCTGACTATCGCCAACGGTGGTCCGATAATCATGGTGCAGGTCGAGAACGAGTACGGCTCTTACGGAATCGATAAACCGTATGTGTCGCAAATCAGGGACATGCTCCGCAGGAATTTCGGCAAAGATGTGACACTGTTCCAGTGTGACTGGTCATCCAACTATCTCAACAACGGTCTCAATGACCTTATCTGGACAATGAATTTCGGTACCGGTGCGAATATCGACCAGCAATTTGCCTCATTGAAAGAGCACCGTCCCGGCTCCCCGCTGATGTGTTCGGAGTTCTGGAGCGGATGGTTCGACAAATGGGGCGCCAACCACGAGACACGTCCCGCCGCCGACATGATAGCCGGTATAGACGAAATGCTCTCCAAAGGGATATCGTTCTCACTATACATGACCCACGGAGGCACCAACTGGGGACACTGGGCCGGCGCAAATTCTCCGGGTTTTGCCCCCGATGTGACAAGCTACGACTACGATGCACCGATTTCAGAATCCGGCCAGACAACACCCAAATATTGGGAACTGCGCCAGACTCTCGCCAAATATATGGATGGAGAAAAGCAGGCAAAAGTTCCGGCTCTCATCAAGCCGATCTCAATTCCGACATTCGCGTTCACCGAGGTGGCCCCTCTGTGGTCAAACCTGCCCGCGCCGAAATCTGACACCGATATAAAGACGATGGAGGAATATGACCAGGGCTTCGGCTCGATTCTCTATCGTACCTCTCTTCCCGCTCTTTCTGAGGGCGCATTGCTGACAGTGAATGACCCGCACGACTTCGCTCAGGTATTTGTTGACGGGAAATATATCGGCAGGCTCGACCGCCGCAACGGAGAGAAGGAGCTGATGCTTCCCGCCTGCAGTAAAGGTGCGCGTCTTGACATCCTTATCGAGGCCATGGGCCGCATCAACTTCGGACGTGCGATAAAAGATTTCAAAGGCATAACCGAAAATGTGACCATAACAGTAGAAAAAGATGGTCACAAATGGGTTGACGACCTCAAGAACTGGCAGATCTACAACATAGAGGATGAATACGGGACATACACTTCGATGAAATATCAACCGATTCCTGAAGTTGTTAAGGATAACGACCGCCTGCCGATGGGAGCTTACCGCGCCACATTCAACATAAAGGGCAAACCATCAGATACTTTTCTCAACTTCGAGACATGGGGCAAAGGACTGGTCTATGTCAACGGCCATCCGATGGGACGCATCTGGGAGATCGGCCCGCAGCAGACCCTCTACATGCCCGGTTGCTGGCTGAAAAAGGGCGAGAATGAAATAATTGTCTTCGACATTCTCGGTCCTCGTGAAGCTAAGTCTGAAGGATTGAAGGAGTCCAAGCTCGATCAGCTGCTTGTAAAAAAACGTCAGATACACCGTGAACCTGGCCAGACCCTTGACCTTACCGGCGAGAAAGCTGTTTCAAGCGGTTCATTCAAGCCCGGCAACGGCTGGCAGGAAGTGAAATTCACTCCTACACGTGGCCGATACATATGCATCGAGGCTCTTGACGCAATCGATGGCAAGGATGTCGCAGCTATCGCCGAAATGTACATACTCAATGACAAGGGAGAGCGCCTCTCGCGCGAACCGTGGACGGTGATGTATGCCGACAGCGAGAACACCGATGGCGTCAACCGTTCCGCCGACAAGACATTCGATCTTCAGGAATCGACCTACTGGCAGACAGTTCCAGGTGTTGCCTTCCCGCATTCCGTAGTCATAGACCTCGGCGCATCTCACAATATCGCCGGCTTCCAGTATCTTCCACGTATGGAGTCCGAAGTCCCCGGAGCGATAAGAAAATTCAGAATATACGTGAAAGGCACTCCGTTCCATATCGTGACGGGAGACTGATTCGGCCTGAAAGCTCTTTCAGCATCTTCACCCGTCGTCTTTGCCCGGACTCCGGTCAGTCGTTAACCGGAAACGTCAGGATAGTCCGTGCGTCCGGCCCTGGATGCTCGCAAATGCAGGCGTCCGGCCCGTTGTCCGTTCGGTCATTAACCGGAAACGTCAGGATAGTCAGGTTGTCTGGAACCGGCTACTCGCGTATGGTGGCGTCCGGTCAGGACGCCGGTTTATCAGTAACCGGGCACGCCGAGCGTAGCGGCGTGCCCGGATCGATGCGACACAGTAAAAGGCGTCTGTAGGACGCCGATTGGATCACTGGCGATTGACCTCTGCAGGGGCGGACGTTGCGTTGTTTCTGACCTCCGCTCATTTGATTCATTCTCCGGATGTTTAATTTTTAATCTGCGCTTAAAAGTATTTTGTGTACCTTTGTGGTCGGATTGAACGTTGACAATCTGTTAATATATTATTTATTATGTCACAAGACAATCAGTTTAAGGAAGTTAACGAAAGTTATACACTGCCGGAAGCTGTCAGGGAGGCTCAGAGATGCCTTCATTGCAAGGTCCCGGCGTGTAAGAAAGGATGCCCCATAAGCAATGATATACCCGACTGGATTGCCGAACTCGCAAAGGGAAACTTCGGCAATGCAATGCATATAATAAACAATCGCAGCAATCTGCCTGCGGTCTGTGGCCGTGTCTGCGGTCATGAGCGTCAGTGTGAGGGTAACTGTGTTCTTGCCAGAAAAGGTGAGCATATCAACATAGGTAAGCTCGAGCGTTTTGTTGCCGATTTTGATTCCGATGCGGGGCTTACCCATGAGGCGATACCTGAGAAGTCGCGTGGCCGTGTGGCCGTGATCGGAAGCGGACCTGCCGGGCTGACAATTGCCGGCGATCTGGCACGCAAGGGTTTTGCTGTAGAGATATTCGAGATGGAATCGGAGCCTGGCGGTGTTCTTATGTACGGTATTCCGGAGTACCGGCTTCCCAAGGAGGTCGTACGTCGGGAGATAAAGAAGATCGAGAACCTCGGAGTGATGTTTCATCTCAATACGACCGTAGGTGAGCAGCTTACTGTTGATGATCTGTTCAAGCGCGGTTTCGATGCTATCTTTATGGGTACCGGAACGGGTGTTCCCAAACGTCTGAACATCTCGGGAAACAATCATCCGGCCGTGCGTCAGGCCATACGCTATCTGAGACGTGTCAGCCTCTATGAGAGCGGACTCATTGACCGCAGCGAAGTCATCGTAGGCAACGGCGACCGTGTGTTTGTGATCGGATGCGGCAACACTGCCATTGATGCCGCCCGCACGGCTATACGCATGGGGTCGTCAGAGGTCACTGTCGTTTACCACCGTACGGTCGATCAGATGAAGGCTCTGCGCTCGGAGTATGAAGATGCTGTAAACGAGGGTGTGAAATTTCTGTGGAACACATCGATAACCAATATCGAGGCTCTTGACGGCGAACACCTCAGGAGTGTCACTGTCGAGACCGAAGGGGAGCCTCCGCGCATAGTGCCTGCCGATCATGTCGTGATGGCTGTGGGAAGTGCTCCGGCGGCCCGTATCGTGTCAACCACCACCGGAATTGAGGTCGACGACAAAGGCTATGTGCTCACACGCGATAACCCTTACGGAATGTCGACGCGTAAGGGTGTCTTTGCCGGCGGCGATGTTTCCAACCGGCCTGCGACTGTAGTCCACGCCATGCGTGATGCCAAGCAGGTTGCTGAAGGTATTGAACGTTATGTCGATGCCATAAAGCTGCTCGCCGCCATTGACCATTGAGCTGATATTGTAGAACCGTCATTTAAACAGTTTATTACAGGACAATATGTAGAGAAGGCAGGGTCACCGATGGCCCTGCCTTCTCTATATGTCTGAGACTGTGTTGTCTGTTTACTGCACGCGGGTGAGATACAGGCGTATGGGACCCCACTCCATGGGAAGGTCCCCCATAGTGTGCATATAATCATATATCATGCCGCCGAATGTTTCCGACGACGGCTCCCAGTCATCGATCGTGCACTCGAGAACTTCCTTGTTGTCTATTTTGGTCAGACGGAATGCAACCACTGCTTCGCGCACTTTCGATTCTGTTGCAGAGAATTTTGAATTGATACCGGGGAACTTGAGCTGTGACACAGGTACCTGACGGCCGTGTGCTTCCTGAAAGTTCTTGAATACGATCTTATCGTATGTTACCGTGCGGCTGTCTGTGCCGAAGTAGTTCTTGAAATCTCCGCTTATTGAGGGCGTGAATGTATAGCTTTCAGGGCCTCCGGCAAAAGTTATCTTGTCGGCAGGAGAACATTTGGGGGCATTGTCGGTATTCTCACCATAATTGCTGAAGAGATCTATGTTGGCGATCTCAGATGGAAATGCCCATGTCCCGGCAAAGTTGTCCTGTCCGGCAACGGTGATCGTCATTGTCGCGTTTGTACCGCATGCGAAACCGGCTTTCTCGGCCAGACGAAGCACGAGCTTGTCTTTGCCGGGTTCGGCCTTGATTACTTCAACGCTGAAAGATCCCTTACCGTTTTTACTTGATATAGATACTGTCTTACCATCGGTAAACTTGAAGTTCACACCTTCTACCGCGGTCGAATTGTCGGTGTCAACCTCTACTTCTACTGTCTCTCCGGCCGCCGGTTTGTATACACTGCCGGTGGTTGTAAACAGTGTGATCGTATAAGTGTCTGATTCGTTGAGACGTGCTTCGGCCTCGTTGAACGACATGATATAGCCGTTCTTGCTCAGAAGCGTTACTTCGATGTAGTTGGTGAGGCCGAGTGTGTAGCCTGTTCCTTGCTCGAGATTGAGGGTCATGGTCTCGTTGTTCTCACCTGGTTCACCTTTACGGGTGATGGTCAGCGAACTGTTGGTCTCACCGGCTTTGAGTACGAACTGATTGGCGCTGAGTGAGTAGCTGTCGGCATCGGCTGTGCCTGCTACCTTTACAGGTATGGAGAGATCCTGTGAGGGTGCGGCATCCGCTTTGATCGATACTTCGATCGAACCGGTGGCGAGATTGTAGTGGCTTCTGACTACCGAGATCTGCGGTATTGTCACTTCGGGACCGTCATCATCGCTGCACGACGGGAGAACCGAGACCATGCCGGCGATCATAAACATGCCGAGCAGTTTTGCTGTAAGTTTTCTCATTGTTGTCTAATTGATTAAAAGTGATTATAAAACGATTATGTTTCTGTGGTTACAGGCTTGTCGAGAGGTCGTATTCATCCTTTATGCTTTCGTAGTCAGCTATATCGGCGGCATCCATGACCACGGGATCGGGCAGTTTATAGCTCTTGCCGGTAGAGTGGTCTTTCATAGGGGGGACCTCGTCTATATCCTCACACGAAGTCATGGTTAGCGGCAGGACCGGAACGGATATTAAGAGACTGGCGTATATGATGATCTTTTTCATGTCTTTTAAGTTAGTTACGGTTTATTACTTCGTTGTAGCCCTGATTCTGTACAAGGTCCGGGTTCAGCTCTATGTCGCGTATAGGTATAGGGAATGTGTACATATAGCTGAGCGTTGTATATTTCACTCCGTTGTACATTGCCGAGAACTGCGGGGCACCGTTGCGTTTCTGTTCGAACCATCGGTCATACTCGAGGAACAGTTCCTTGCGGCGTTCGCTCAGTATCAGGCCCATGAGCGGTGTCAGAGGATTTCCTTCGACATCGACGCGGATGATTTCCCTTGTGTTAAGAGCCGGCAGGTTGTCCATCTCAAGATCGGTATAATCTTTGATCCGGTGGCGGCGGAAATTGTTGATCGCTTTCAGTGCCTCAGTCTTCTGGCCGAGATGATACAGTGCCTCGGCCTCCATCAGAGCGAATTCGGCTCCGCGCATTCCGCAGAATATCCCCTTTGAGGCCTGCCGCTTGGTGTTGACATATATGCCGTAACGCACATCGGTAGTTTTTTCCTCGTCGGTGAAATGGCTCAGGAAACGCAGGCTCACGGGTCGGTAACTGAGGCTTGTAAGTGCACCTGACACACTGCCGCTGCCTGAGATCGATACCGAGCGATAGGCTTTGATGAGCTGGTTTCCCATAAGCTTGCCTGATCCCGATGTAGCCATTGACTTGTAAGCCTCTGGATCGAGTAGCGGATATTTTGCAAGAAGTTCCTGTGCCAGATCAAGGCAGTTGTCCCATTGCCGTGTCCAGAAGTAGAGCCGGGCAAGGTATCCGCGGGCCACATCCTCGGTAAAACGATATATATCGTTGTCCATGTGGTAGCTGATGGAGCGTTGGAGGTCACTCTCGATCTGTTCGATGGTCCGAGCCATTGAACTGCGTGCCGGCTTGGCTTCCATGTCAAACACTGTCACAATGGGTACGCCGAGCTGGCTGTCATAGTTGCCGGGCTGCGGTACATCGCAGAAATTACGCAACAGCTGATAGTAAGCCACACCACGCATGGCATATGATGTGGCAAGCAGGTCGTCGGCCTCCCTGGTGCCGCTCTCCTTCATCTCGCTGATCACGATATTACAGTCGCGGATGATCTCATACAGGTTGCTGTACAGATTGTTGAAACTGTTGGCTGTGATCATGCTTCCGACATAGTTCGGCAGTCTTGAGACGTTGGAACTTGTGAGGCATACCTCGAAGTCGTCGCCGTAACCGCTGTCGTAACTCGAGGTGGTTGAGAATGACGGGACAAGTACATCGTCGCTGCCATCATCTATATCGTTGAGATGCTCATGTATCAGAGCTGAAAAATCCTCTGCGGTCTCGGGTATGACCTTGTCGTAGGGTTTGATGTCAAGATAGTGTGAGCATGATGACAACAGACCTGCCGCTATAAATCCTGGGATTATATGTTTGATGTTCATGATTCTTTGGGGTTTTTACAGGCTTATTGACAGTCCGAACGAGTAGGTGCGCGGCTGTGGGTATACGGCTCCGGGGGTCTCGGGGTCAATACCTTTGTAGTTGGTGATGGTGAAGATATTGCTCATGCTGCCCGACAATGTCAGCGACTGTATGTGGGCACGGCGCAGCCAGTCGTTTTCAAGCACGTATGTGAGCATGACCGTTCCAAGCTTGAAATATGATATGTTCTCCATCATCGATGCACGTGTTATGCTTGACGAATTGACCATGTAGTTTCCCAATCCCAGATAGTCTCCGAACGCATCGATGATACGGGGATATGCATCGGTGCGCGGGTTGCCGGGTGTCCAGCGGTTGAAGTGGTCGGCTGTAGTGTTGAAGTGGTAGACATACAGGTCGTTGTCCTGTGTGGGAGGCGTTTCGTTGGACGACTGGTTGTAGACGAGGGTCGAGTAGTCCTGAGGGGATTTGATGTTGTTCAGAATCTTGGCTCCTATGGAGTAAGATCCTCCCAGGCTCAGTGTCATCTTCTTGTATCCGAGCGAGATGGAATATCCGCCGTTGGTAGGAGCATTGGATGTTCCTAAGTAGAATGCGTAGTTCTTTGACTGGCCGCGGTCGGCGGCGGTGTTCATTACTGCGTCAGGTCGCGTCTCGTAGGTATAGATGCCGAGTTCACGGTCTATGCCGGTCACATGTCCGCTGATGATGGCACCTATCGGATAACCGACATAATTGCCTTCGAAGAAGCTCGGTGACACAGGATTATATTTCAGAAGCTTGTTACGGTTCCATGCTATGTTGGCACCGATCGACAGCCGCCAGTCGCGTGTCGATATCGGGGTGGCGCTGACTGAGAGTTCTGCACCCTGGTTGAGTATCTCCGAGGTGTTGAATGTCTGGGAACTGAATCCGGTAGAGTAGACCACCGACTCTGATGACACGGCGTCACGTGTGCGGCGGTCGTACAGTTCGCCCTGCAGTCGCAGACGGTCATTGAACAGGCCCAGGTCGACCGATACTTTCTTGTCAAAGGTTTTCTCCCAGCGCAGATGGGGATTGGGGGCGTTCCCGATATATCCCGTGCGGTAGAAGTAGTCGTCGCTCTTGCGGAATTCGCTGGAATAGACCATTACCAGACGGGGGTAGACCGATCGGTTGATGTTGCCTGTGTAGCCCATGGCGGTACGTACCGACAGAGTGCTTATCCATGGAGACAGAGGTTTCATGAACTCTTCCTGATCGACGTTCCATGACAGACCGATCGAACCTGTAGGGTTGAACTGCTCGTCATTACCGAAGTTGTTCGAACCGTCGGTACGACCTGTAAGAGAGATAATATAGCGGTTCATGAGCACATAATCCATCGACAGGTAGAACGATGCGAAGGCGTCTTTGACACGGCTCTGGCCCGACAGCCCGTCCATGATGGCGGCGTATTTCAATAAAGTAGAGTAGTCGACATCGGTACCTTCCGGATAGACTGGCATCGATGAGTTGCCCGATACCGGATCGTATCCATAACGTTTTTCGAAGATGTTTTTGGAATACTGGCCTCGTATCTCGGCACCGGCAAGCCCGCTGATGTAGTGTATTCCGCCGAATGTCCTGTGGTAATGGAAGTGTCCCCGCAGGGTGTAGTTGGTGTTGTAGGCCGATGACTGGGTGATCGAGCCGTACATACGTTTGGATGTCGATTCCATCATACCCTCGAACGGACGGTCCTGCCATGCCGCGTAGGTGTTGATACCGTTGATATTGTCGGTTGAATTGTCGGTGTAGCCATATGATGCCAGTCCTTCGAACGAGAGGTTGTCTATGATATTCCAGCTGAGGGTGGCCACGGCTGTCGCCGACACATTCTTGCTTTCGCTCGAGGTCTCGTTGATCTCGCGCATGATGTTGAATCCGGCTGTAGGCAGAGTACGTTCGTAGGCGCCGTTGGCATGTGTCATGGTGAAATATGTGTTGTCGGCCGAGTATGATCCGTCGTCATTGTATGGCCGTTCGTAGGGGTTGGCGAAGTAGGCATATTTGAACGGATCGGTATTGAGCGACGGACCGTGAGATTCCTGTAGTCCCAGATCGAGCTGGAATCCTATCTTCACCTTGCGGCTCGGCCTGATGTCGATCTTTGAGTTCACGTTGTAGCGGCGGTAGTCGGTTTTCCTGACCAGTCCGTTATTGTAGGCAGCACCGCCCGATATGTAGTAGTTGATCTTGTCTGAACCGCCTGACAGTGACAGATAGTGGCTGTTGGACACCGAGTTACGGAACAGTTCCTCGAACCAGTCGGTCGACTGCTGTCCGAGCCGGTCTATCTCAAGGTCCTGCTGTTCACGGCTCCAGCCCGCATATTTTCCGTAGCCTGAGCGTATCTGGCCTACGGCTCCTATTACCGGGTATCGCTGTCCCCGGGCGAATTTGTCGGCTGAGAATTCATCCCACAGTTCCTGCTCGAAAGCCAGTTTCTGGGCTGAGGTCATGAGGTTTGCGTTGCGGCTCGGCTTGGTTACTATAGAGACATTGCCCGAGTAGTTGATACGCATCTTGCCCTCGCTGCCTCGCTTGGTGGTCACTACGATCACACCGCCGGCGGCACGTGAGCCGTAGATGGCGGCGGCCGAGGCATCCTTCAGTACAGTCACCGATTCGATGTCGTTGGGATTGATGCCTGAGATTCCGTTGGTGAAGATGTCGTTGAAGTCGCCGGCTTTGACCTGATTGCTTGATATTGATGGAATATCTTTCTGCAGCGGTACGCCGTCTACAACCCACAGCGGGTCGGCATTTCCGGATATGGTGTTGGTGCCGCGTATCCTTACCTTGGCCGATTCGCCAGGGCGTCCCGACAGTGCTTTGACGTCGACACCGGCTACCTTGCCCTGCAGGAGCATATCGAGATTGGCCGTCGGAGCCCCTTTGAGATCCTTGGCGTCGATCACGGCTACCGATCCGGTGACACGGCGCGTTGTCGTGCGCTGGTATCCTGTCACCACCACCTGATCGAGAACCGCCGAGTCATCTTCCAGTGTGACCGTGCCGTCGAACGGTTTCCTGACGGTCATGGTGTGCGGTTTGAGACCGACATATCTGAACTCGACTTCGGTGCCTGGCAGTACCCATGCCGATACAGTTCCGTCATTGTCGGCTACGGCACCCTGGGCTTTGCCGGAGATCTTCATCGTGGCTCCCTGCAGCGGTTCGCCGCCTGAGTCCACAACGCGTGCCTTGACAAGGATCATCTTGTCGTTGCTCTGTGCCGGCAGTGTCATGGCGACCATGAGGAAGCATACTAGCATGATGGCTTTGTGAATGATTGGATGCTTCATAAATTATCGTTGGTTTATTTGTGATTTATTATGTCGGTATGTCCGGGACTGTAGTCAAGCAGGTTATCCACAAAATAGTACCGTATGAGGTTCTGATAATACGGGCACATGACACCGTGATCCTTTCCGGGCAGGATGAACATATCGAAACGTTTGCCCTCGCGTATCAGGGCGTCGGCCATACGGTAGGTACATGAAGGCGGCACATTCTTGTCGACATCGCCGGTGATGAGCATCAGGCGTCCCCGGAGACTGGCCGCGAGTTCCATGTTGGTAGGCGCCTTGCAGCTGAATGTGGTCCTGCCCGTTACACTGTCGGTCGACTCATCGAGTCCGTGGAATGCCTCTGCCCACCATTGTATGTAGATATTGTTGTCATGGTTGCCCGATGCAGCCACGGCCACTTTGTAAAAATCGGGGTATGTGAGTATGGCGGCTACAGTCTGGAATGCGCCTCCCGAGTGTCCGTAGATCCCTACGCGGTCAAGGTCTATGAAAGGATGCCGGCGTGCCAGCTCCTCGATTGTGTGGCGGTCGTCGGCCAGCGGATAGTCACGCAGGTTGCCGTAGCCGTAGGTATAGAAATCACGGCCGCGTAACGGCGAACTGCCGCGTGACGACGCGCATATCACTACGAATCCCAGTTCGGCAAGACTCTGGTTGCCATTGTCGTCGACGGCAAACTCACGCGTTATCTGGTCATCCTGAGGCCCGGGGTATACGTTGCTTATTATGGGGTACTTACGTGTGGGATCGAAATCGCCGGGAAGATACATCATGCCATAGAGGTCGGTCACACCGTCAGCGGCTTTTACCCTGAATCGTTCCGGGGCTTTCCATCCGGCTGCGATGAGGCCGCTGAGATCCATTGTGTCGACAAGATGTCCCCGCTCGGGATGTGATATCTCGAAAGCCCGCAGTCTCGGGGACATATCGATGCGTGAATATCTGTCTATGCCATACCGTCCGTCGGGAGACAGGCTGAGTTCGTGCTGGGCTTCGGCGGGAGTGAGCGACATTTGCTCCGATCCGTCAAGCCGGGCGCTGTAGTAATGTCGCAGATACGGATCGCCGTCAGGCTCGTTGCCGTATCCTGCGAAAATTATCGAACGTCCGAGAGTGTCGATCCTGACAATCTCACCTGCTACGAGGCTGTCGCCTGTGGTGATACGGTTCCTGAGATTGCCCTCAGAGTCATAGAGGTAGTAGTTGCCGCGCCCGGTGCGTTCGGACCACCAGATTATCTCCCGGCCTCCGTTTAACAGACGGTAATTGAAAAGAGTAAGGTTCATGTGAGGCTCACACTGCTCGCTGATCAGTTCGGTCACGGTGCCGTCAGGCACATTTATGCGGCATAGGTCGATACGGTCACCGCGGCGGCTGCGGCGTGTGAAATATAGAGCGTCGGCCGAGCGGTGATAGTTCATGTCTACCGTCTGGTCAGGATATTTGTCAATTGGCAGATATTGTCCCAGCCCGGTCTCGGGATTGAACCAGTAGATGCGGAAGCGGCGTACACCTTCGTCGCCCGGCATGGGCATCCTGAATGTGTTTACCCGAGGACGTCCCTCTCCGAGCGACTCGATGAAACCCATTTCCCTGATGCCGCTGTTGTCGTAGATGTTCTGGATGAAGCGGTTGCCGGCCCAGAATCCCGGGACATTGTTCTCAATGGTATCATTTCTGAACCGGTAGGTATGTGATGCGTCCTCACGACCGTCATCGGTCAGTCGTGTCACACCTCCGGTCCTGTTGTTCCGTACATAAAGATCATATCCGCATCCTAACATCGTATGGGTCGAGTCTGCGTTATGAGCTTTGCTTCCGAAACCTACAGATCGAGATCCTTTCGGTTTCTCTGCCTTTTCAGATTTCCCTGCTTCTTTCAGTTTACCTGACCGGATGTCATATATGAGAGTTTTCCCTTTCCTGGTGACTGTGAAACGTCGTGTGTTGCCTGGCCTGAATGATATGCCATATAGCGCTGGAGATGCCACGTCGAGTGTATCTCCCGTAATACGGGCATAGTCTGCGGCAAAACGGGTTATATCCTTTATCATGTCGCGGCGCTGTCCGGTCGATGCATCCACGATGTAATAGTGAGCTTTGCCGTCGTTCTCTTTCACGTTATAGTAAAAGCAGGGTGTGCCTTCCACCCATGTTGTGCTCATCCTCTGACCCGAAATATATTTCTCGAGCGAGTCACCCGACATACGTTCGGCTTTCTGCCAGTCTGCGGATAGTGAACGTGGCGTACCGGCATATACTGTAAACGCTGAGAAAACAGCTAAAACTATATATAAGTTACGTAACACTGATAAATTTTGTATATGGGCTTTTTCAAAGTTCTGTGTAAGTTCGTGATCTCAGAGCGGACCCGGCATGCTGTTAATATCTGGCGGCGAGTCTGATGGCTTCGCAGGCGTCAATTATGCCTCCGCGGGATCTGCCGCCGACACCCTCTGCAGGTCTGCTGCTCCTGACGAGTATATCCTTGACCTGAGCCGCTTTGAGTTTCGGATAGTAGGCGCGTATCATGGCTGCGACCGCCGAGACGATAGGAGTGGCTATGCTTGTGCCGTCGGCAGTCATATATCTGTTGCCTGGGGAGGTCGATGTTATGTCGGTGCCGGGAGCGAAGATGTCGACTTTGTTACGGCCGTAGTTTGACATGGGGGCGGGATTGCCATGCCGGTCAGATGCCGCTACACGTATGAAATTGTCATATATCTTTCCGTCACGGTCTATAGCTGATGGATAGTATCCTATCGGGTCGATGTCGGTGTGACTGTTGCCTGCGGCCTGTACCAGAAGCACATCGTGTTTCCGCGCATAGGCTATGGCCTGGTTGACCATGGTGGAGTCTGGCGATGTGAGTTTGCCGAGACTCAGATTTATAACCTTGGCACCGTTGTCTACGGCATAGCGTATGGCAGTCGACACATCCTTGTCATACTCATCTCCGTCTGGCACGGCCCTGAGTATCATCAGGCTGGCCTGAGGGCAGACTCCGGTCACCCGATGATCCATAACACCTTGACCGGCAATGACTCCGGCTACGAATGTGCCATGTTCGCAGTCACTGGCCTGCAGACAGGGATTGCCATAGTATATGTCATTGGCATCCTTGAGGTTGTCGCCCATCAGAAGACGTTTGTCCTGATCTCCTTCGATGCTGTTGAGCCGTTTTTCCATCAGTGACAGTGCATCGCGGTGTGTAGTGAGGAGCTGATTCCAGCTTGCATTGCTGCCGGCTTTCAGCAGGTCGACTCCTATTACGCCTAACGCCTCTTCAAAGCGGCTGTTACCGGAACCTGAGGCTGTCACTGTTGAAACCTTCAGCGTGTCAGGTAGTTGACCGTATACCGCGATAGCAACGGAGTCTATGTATCTGTAAGCCTCGTCCTTGACCATATTGTAGGCGTAGAATTTCAGATACGAATCAATGCCGGCTTTACGTCGCATTTTCATGTAATACTCATACTCGTCGCGGTCGGTCACTGTTGATTCGTCGGCTCCTTTGTATTTGGGAAACAGCCGCTTGAACTCTCTGAATTCCTCGGTGCCGGCGCTGGTCATATTGAATGATCCGTCGGCTGTCCCAAGAAAATTCCAGCCGTGGATATCATCAATATATCCGTTGCGGTCACTGTCCTTGCCGTTCTTCTGTTCCTTGGGATTGTTCCATAGCGACGGTATGAGATCGATAGATGTTGTGTCGACACCAGAGTCTATGATGCCTACAATCACCTGTTTACGGGGTTTCATACCTTGCTCGGCTATGTATTGCATGGCGCCGTCAAGATTTATTCCCTGACAAGAGTCATTCAGATGCTTGTGCCAGTCTATGTCGCTCACAGTTTCGGCCGGTCTGGCCGGTAATGATGAGACGAGTACTGCAGATAATAGCAGCAGTTTTGAAAATTTACATTTGTTGTTTACAATAACCGATTGCCTGTGCATTGCGATAGTAAATGTGATTTCAGTATGTCAGATTGAAATCGGTAGTAGCTTTTAGATTTCGTAATTATAATAATTGCCAAAATTATAAAAAACCACAATATGAATAGTGAAAATTACGCAATGTTAACATAATTTACGACAACCGGCACCACTTCGGTTATTTATGAAGTGGTGCCGGTTGTTATGAGGTGCTGTGTCAGTCGGCGTTTAGAGTGCGTGTTGACTCCAGTATGGGCAGATTGGTCTCGGTAGGAACGTAGATGACAGTCTTATTGCTGAGATCGGACTGCTGGCGTACCCACAGATACTGGATATATGTAGGTGTTATGCTGCCGTTTTCTATACGTATGGCTTCGGCCGCACCTTTTGCGCGCTCTATCTCAGCCTGGGCGTTTAGTTTTTCGGCTTCCAGGTTGGCACGTGCCTCCTCGATTTTGATTTTGCGGTTCTGTTCGGCCTTGGCAAATTCGGCCTTACCCTCCATTTCCTGTGACCATACATTATACCATGGCATAATGAAAGCCATGGCGGCTATTACGACAACGAGCCCCACGGCTCCCCATATAACCAGGCGTATGACCCGCCCTGAAACATTCTGATAATTGTTCATATTGCGAAAAAATAAGTATCTGTCGCAAAAATAAATAATGTTCCGCACATTCACAAAAAACGGAAATACAGTAACCGCTGTAAATTTGCAGACAGCTATTATATCTCAATAAATGCGGAATGGATTCCACAAATATCACGATAAATACGGAATGAATTCCATAAATATCGCGATAAATGCGGAATTAAGAGTGATTTTTACTATATTTGCAGTCAAAAATCAAAGAACCCGAATATTCTTATGATAGAAAGAGTATTGAAAACCCGGATTGAAAAACTTCTGGGTGGAAATAAGGCAGTAATCATTATGGGGGCTCGTCAGGTTGGTAAGTCGACTCTTCTTCGTGAACTGATGAATGGACGTGATGATGTCTTGTGGCTGAATGGTGACGATGTTGACATTCAGCGGTTATTTGAGAATATGACATCAACACGCCTTAAGGCACTGTTGGGTCCCAGACGGTTTATTGTTGTTGACGAGGCTCAACGTATACAGGATATAGGATTGAGACTCAAACTTGTGACAGACCAGATGGAAGGAATACAGGTAATAGCTACCGGTAGTTCCTCTTTTCAACTTGCATCAAAAATAAGTGAGTCTCTTACCGGAAGAAAACGTGAATTTAAGATGTTCCCATTGACTTTTGGTGAGATGGTTGCTCATGATAATCTGCTTTCTGAATTAAGAATGCTCCCTCACCGAATGGTTTATGGTTATTATCCTGAGGTCGTCAGTTTCCCAGGTCAGGAAACTGATATTCTTAAAGAACTGACATCAAGTTACCTGTATAAGGATATTCTGCAACTGGATGGAATATTGAAACCGGACAGACTTGTAAGGTTGATGCAGGCTTTGTCTCGACAGATAGGAGATCAGGTCTCTTATCGGGAGATAGCGATGTTGATAGGCTTAGACTCTAAGACTGTGGAGAGATATATTGATATACTTGAAAAAAATTATATTATATTCAGACTTGGAAGTTATTCGCGAAATCTTCGTAATGAATTGAAAAACAGTCGTAAAATCTATTTCTATGATCTTGGGATAAGAAATGCGGTGATATCGGATTTCCGGCCGGTGGAGAGCCGTAATGATGTTGGAGCAATGTGGGAGAACTATGTTGTGAGCGAACGTATAAAAAAGTTATCATATGACGGAATATGTTCTAATATATGGTTCTGGAGAACATTGAATCAGAGTGAAATTGACATAGTTGAGGAACGTGACGGCAACTTGCATGCTGTTGAGATCAAATGGAATAAATCAAAAGCAAAGACTAAAGTCCCGGCACAGTTTGCCAAAGCATATCCGACTGCAAGTTATGAGGTTGTGACGCCTGATAACATAGATGGTTATTTGCTGTAGTAATCATGAGAGAGGGCTAAAAAGTGATATCGAGGGACATCAGCAGTGATCTGACGAGCCGATAGGCACCCACTACAGTCAGCATGACCCCGAGGATATTGCATATCAGCTTGACATTGCGGCGAATGCGCCGGCTTCCGTACTCGAGACAGGGCGGTATGATCTTCCAGATCACCAGCCCCACAACAATAGTGATGACAGCTCCGATCATAATCAGATGGTATATATCAGTTTTTTAATTAAGTCTGGTCCAGCGCCATTCGCCATTGACACATGTGTAGGCATCACGCCTAATGGAACAATCATACAGTGGTCCTCCGGGATAATCGGCTTGCCAATCAAGGTTTAACCACCGACGGCCGTTACTGTCTGTGCGCACTGTATATGACGATATTATACAGTCATTGAATCTTTTTCTGATGATATTCTGAACTTCAGAATCGGTGAAATCAGTGATGTCGGCCTCGGCAAACGCATGCCCGCCCATGGCATTGTCACCGGTGTTGATAGTCGCATTACCTCCGACAGCAAGCAGACATGAGGCCACAAGAACGGCAAAATCATCACAATCTCCTGTCAGAGAAGAATATATAGTCTCGGATGCGCGGGCTATGTATTCCTGGCCATTGGGGTCGTTGACATAGCGCCATTTCTGGCGGCAGTAGTCGAATATCTCGCATATCTGTCCCGGATTGAACGGACCTTCGGATTTAGCGGCAAGCTGGTTGGCAAACGATTTGGTATAAGGTTGGTTATAGTCGGCGGCTTCCTGAAGCATGGCTATGTTGAGGTTTCCGTCTGAATACCATGTGTGATGTTTACGTTCGGGTTGCGGGGTGTAGTCAGGCAGGTCGATATCATCATGGTGATATGGAATAGGTTTGACTGGTTCGGGGTTGGGGTCAATCACAATGTCTGAAGCAAGGCGGCTGTATTCTCTGAAAGTTTGGAGACTGTCATTTAATTCCGGATTTTCCAACAGTACTGTACGTCCGTCTTTGATAAGGTTCCCGTTGATTGAACCTCTCCGTTGGTTCTTTACACGTAGGTATGCGTAATATTTGCGTCCCGTCCTGGCCGTACGTATATTGAATGGAGAGCCACTGTCATATATGACATTTACATCGCGGTCCAGATACTCCTCCTGTAGTGCTTTTTTTGAATCTCGTGTTGGCGTAACTCCTAACAGGCAGATTTTTACACCATTACTCAGAACTACAGTCGATCCGTCCTCGATGTGTTTGATTCGGGTACCGCCTGATGGCCAGATAATGATTAGAATTATCACAAAAATAACACCGAAAATAATCAGTTTGCGACTGTTAAGTTCCATATGTGATTGTATTATCGTAGTTCGATTTTGCATTTGTCAGTACATTCCCAGTATCCTCCTTCGACAACAACAGTCCCTTGGTCGCCGTCATATACAAATATCTCGCTGGCTGTGTCGAGATCGCCGGACATTATATCGCATAAAGAGGTAAGTATGTTGGGTGAGGTCTTGAAAAGAGGAAGTGCGCTTGAAAGCGGTTTGAATGTGGCTTTTGTCGGATTCTGTAAGGTGAGTTCATATTTGGCTCGTCCTGCTTCCTCGATGGGAAGAGGAGCCTGACGGTTAAAGCCATTGCCGTCGGGGTTAAGAAAATAGATTACTTCTTTATGATCAGGTATCTCGGTTTCTGTTGTTGATGTAGAAGCGATTGCTGACTTATCATCAGAAACTGGAATTGGCGGGATTACGGCTTTCTTTATTTGAGATGTGACATTATAGGGTGGTGGTGTAGTCGGTTTGTCGGATTTGTTCTCCATTATTTTAAATGTCCTGTTGATCTGTTCCAATTCAACAGAGATTTTTCTGAGTTCATCAGCTACCATCATAAGGCCATTAGAAATCTCACCGACTCGGTTGAGTGAGTCGGTGAGATTATTTAGATTAGCCTTGATTTGAGATAAATCAAGTGTGGTCATAGCACTTTCTATATTTTTTGATCTTCAGTCAGTTTTTCATACAGTTGAGCTGACATGCGTTCCATGATGATAGATATATACTGGAAGAACATCGAGTCGGTAAGATAAGGACCAGTGTTTTTGACCTGTTTGGCTTCGGATGCCTTGTCTATGAATTTTTCCATATCAGAGATCTCAACTGGGTTTTTACCAAGAGGCAGAGTACTGTAGAACATTTTTACAAATTGCAGGACATTATCCCTGACTGCGTCAAGCTGTTCAGTATAATTATCCTTTTTAAGTCCATATTGATCGGGAGCCAAACCTACGGTTTGGGAATCACCAACCATTATGGCACGAAGCCTGTTTGCATCATTCCCGAATGCAATCGTGTTATTGTATTCTCCTTTAAGAGCGCCTCTCACGGTTGCTGTCTTGGGGTTAGGGTGATATTTGGCATTGATTTTAATGTCTTTACCGTAAATCGCAGAGAATGCCTGATTTATGAATTTTTCGATTTCAGGGTTCATCTTCAATAGCTTAGAACCGTTACCCGTAAAATAAATGAAACTTGGAGGGTCAACAGGATCCATTGCATGTGCCAGTTGAGCAAGATGATATATCAGAGCTGAGTTGTGAAAATGTAACATGAACTTGGGAATCTGATTGTTGAAGATACGCACAAAATCATCAGGTCTTTGAGAGAAACCATAGTTCATGATCGAGACAATATCATCGCTCCAGCTAATGGGATTGTTGGCCTGTGCAAACTGTTCCTTGGGTGTCTGTAATACTTCGCCGACAGCACGTTTGGCCTCAGGTTTGAAAATATTGTTTTTTGCACTTGCTCCTTTGTTGTTCAGTGTACCGCCAAGATACAGAGAGTTACCGGCAAAATTAAACGATGATACATATTGTGGGGCGTTATCCTTGTATACGATGATATCTGATGATCCTCCACCTATATCAACCAGCATAGACGCATCCTCAGTATAGACAGCGGCAATGTCAATATCGTAGTAGGGAGACAGAGACTCGTTGGTAGCAGGAACTTCGTTATCAAGGCTGCGTCCTGCCGGAATCGTGAGCATTTGACCTTGTTTCCAGTCGGGTCTGAAATATTTGATAAACTCCTCTTCCCATGTATCTTTGTAAACTTTCACGAGTTCGGGCTGGAATGATAACGGGTATGTCCAGATGAGTTTTACCCGGTCGAGATCGTAGCCCTGACATATGAAGTGACTACGTAAAATGAACATTAGCTCACCGATAAATGCCTTACACTCGCGCTGGTATATCTGATTCATTGTGTAGTTGCCGTCGTTATCCTTGTCATAGAACCATTTGAATTTGCCATCTTCGATGTTGTCAAGAATAACTCCGTTGCGCATGTTACGTTTACCTTGTGTATAGTAGGCAAACGGAATCGCGCTGTCAACCAGTGGCAGGTCACCTGAACTGTTTGTATTCTGCCCTTTGCGTAACGTGTTTATAACCGTTGGAATTGGGAAACAATAGCCTGGAATCGGTTTATCCTGAGGTCTTATGCGGGATGGTATGAACTCAGATAGCTGTGTGACGAGAGATTCCATATTGCCCCATTCTTTGTCACGGGATCCTGTAGGCAGATATAGATCGTCTATATGTGGATCGAAATCGTTGGAATTATTGTTAGGACGTGTAATACTCAGGAACTCCAGTTCATTCCAGTCTCCGTTCTCTGCATCGTTGTGTAAAGTGCAGATTTCTGACAATTGGGCTTCTCTCGTTCCCTGTATCTTATGATGATATGCCACATAAGTGTTTGATGTCCCAAGATCGATAGCTACGGTAGTCTCAGAGACATCAACAGGCGATTTGACACGAAGATTGGGAACAATAAGTGCCGTACCTGTTATTTCAAGAGGTTCTCCGTTTCCGTCCAGTAATACATCGGGAACAATAAGAGTCAGTTCGGCAAAGTCAATTGCTGCACGGGTATTGACAGTTTTAGTTTCCTGAGCCTTGGTATTGTGATTGTAGACATTGACGTTAACTTCTTTGGTTCTGTCTGCATTCTTGCCACAGTTGACATTGAAATACCGGCTCGAGATGGGAGGCGTGGGAATATCCTGACGCATGTCAGATGTCGTCTTATACGTTACTTCACTGCCGTTGGTAAACTCGTTCACATTGTTCCCTGATAGCCAGAAGAAGTTCAGATCCCATTTCAACTTATTGAATGAGTTGTGAAACAGTACCTTGTAGATGTTGTCGAAGCACGGACTCTTGGCAAACGGATAGATGCCGAAAGCAAAGTTTGAGGTCTCGTTGTCAGATATAAGGACACCGTTCGGCCAAGTGCGGTTTTCGCTGTTTGAGGGCCAATAATCACGGGCAAGTTTTATTGTTCCGCCGGTGGTCATTGTCAAGGCTATAGTTACGGTAAAATGGCCGTCGGTATATTGTTGTATGTCGAGACCTTTGATCAGTTGCTTGAGATCAAGATATTTCAGAGCCTCACGCTTGAGTGGTATTAGGCAACGGCGTTTTTTTACGAGATTGGTGTCGGTGTATTCTATGGCTTCATAATTTCTGTCGATGTCATATGGAAGAACAACAAGCATATCGGCCAGCAGGTCGTTGACTGTTACCCATTTCATCTGGCTTAGACCGTCGGGTGACTTTCTGTTGTCAATGGCCTGCTTGAAGTCATTGATGTCAAGTTCGAAGTCAAAAGGCTTCTCGATAAACAGCAGGTATTTAAGATAGACGCTGTCCAGTCCGTTGGGACGTAAATGAACCTGATTCTGAGGATTGCGTGTCTGTAGCGTAGGTAGCTGTTGTGATGTCGGCGTTATATTGAAGTCTTTGAACCTGGTGGCGAATGATTCAGTTGAGGTGCCGGCAATACCTATTGGCGAGTAGAGTTTGATTGTCTGGAAGAGATTGATGAAAATCTTGTCGAGACCGGAGTCATTGAGCAATAGATACATAAAATCCAGAAACTGTGAGTCGCGGTCGGCCGGAAGGCACCATGATTCTGGATCGTTGCTGAGTAATTTGCGAGTGTTGACCTTTATTGCGGCATCAAGGTCACACCCGGCTACGGTGAAGAAACCTGTGAACGGTGACGTCGCTCCAAATACTGTGCCGTTATATCTGAATGTATAAAGTTTAGTGAAGTCAAATTCATATCTGACTCCGGCGGCTGATTTACGCTCGTTGATGGTGTCGATATAACTCTTGCGGAACATTTCCAACGCCTTGAGGTATGGCACCATAGGATCTTTATTCCCTTGCGGTACGTATGTATTTACAGTGGTGAGATTAAGGATTTGGGCTGTAATTCCTGTCTCACGCAGATTGATATCCCCGAAGCGATATATTATTTCAAACATATCGAGACAGTGAGATATAGCCCGTGTATAGTCTGGATTAAGAGTCTTTTTAGCAAGTTCTGTCTGGTTCCATGTACCATGACCGGCGTTATACTCACGGAAAGCTATATCGGTCAGATGCATGCGTGCATATGGAGACGGTATCGAAGTGATCTTTGTGGTTTGTCCCGGGTTCATGTATGCCCCCAGTCTGAGGTAGGCATCGCCATAAGGGTTGCCGTTTCCGGCACCGGCCGCCATGGCTTTATTCTCGACAAAAGCACTGTTGTCAGCGGTGGTGTCGGGAGTCGCCTGCATTCCAAATATTAATTTGTCCATTTGGGATTATCTGGTTTTGTAATGTGATCTTAGATTTAAAATTTGAAAACAGTACCGGGCATCAGATGTCGACAGACTTGTTGTTTGCAAACATTTCATCAATACCCATTGATACAAGGGCCAATAGTAAAGGTAACTTGGTACTGTCGGTGACCTGAGTCGGTGCGGTAGGAGAATTCAGCTTCTTGTAGGATTTGAGAATGAAGTCGGTTAACTGAGCGTCAACAATCTCTTCTCTCCTTCGGCCAAATAACGGATTCCTGATTACAATCGCCGACGCACCGGTAGGTGATCCTGTGGTAAAGCAGGTAAGGCAATTGGCGCTTTCGGTTCCTTTCGCTTTATTCTTGTCAATGCATTGAATATATCGGGGATGGGCTTTAGTTCGCTCATTCAGCTGATCAAGCCATTTTTCCCATTCGATGAACATGTTGCGCAGGGCCCATGCGTTACGGTATTGGTTGAGAGTAGCGTCATGACTGTAATCTACAACTGCAAGGCGTTCTGTCTCGGTTATACCGGTATTGTGGACATAAGCTGTACGGTTCTCGATATTTGCTTTCAGCATTCCTGTCTCCCCGTTCTCAAAGAACATCTTGAGAAGCTGGAACTTGACTATAGACCGACGGATATCCTCGTCAAGAATACCGGGTAGGTTGGACAGAGCGTGATTATTGTCAACAAATCCCCACTTCGGACGTTTGAATGTGACTTTGTGTCCCGGAGCTTTTGGCGCCTGCTCTTTGGAAAAGTCGATAACCGACATTGCGGCCATTACCTCGGTAAGTTGTGGCGGATTATCCTGTTCGCAACCTCCGACTTTGTGTGGGTATTCAGCCTGATTGTCATCACCGACATAATAGCAGTAGTCCATCTCGTGTACCAGATATTCATCATAATACATCAGGGCCGCGCGTGTCTTATCGGTGAACGATGAAGCGTCTACATCATATTTGTTTGTGTCAATAATTCTCTGTGTGCAGGTATCTCCAGAACCGAACTTAAAGTAGGGTAATACCGATAGGGCTCCAATGAGAGGTGCTCCTATTCCTTTGCTACGGAAACGCTTTACAATTAGGGGTATGCCGGCTGCACCGGTACCACCGAACAGTGATCCGATTACCATCACGCCATCGTTTGGAGTTACCTGTTCAATAATGGTTTTGAAGGCCGGAGTCTCGAATGAAATTCCCGAGAGTATAAGTGAACCGATATTGGGGTTGCCGACGAACCCGACTGACAACGGCATTTTCACGTCATCGGCTGTATAGAGAAGATCTCGTTCAGCGAGAATGTTTTCGGTCGTGATATTGTTTTTCGGGAGGTTTTTGAATAGAGTTGACATATCGCCGATTCCTTCACCTGAGATATCTATATATACAGGGTCGGCGATACGAGTCTGGAAGAATGAAGTCTTATTTGCCCAGTCGGCCGAAGCTTTACCTATCAGTGTTGCCATGCCACTGTTCCCGTCTCCGTTTTTGCTTGGATCGGTCTGATAATAAGACAGTAATTTGCGACAGTCGTCGAGAGCCTTTGATTTCTCGTCATTGTCGACGAATATGGGAACGATATTCTGTGCTCCGGTCCTGGCTCCGGCGGCAAGAAGCATTATTAATGATCGCATAACGCGTTCGCCGGTGCCTCCTATAGCAAAGATATACAGAGTATTCATGATTGGTAAATTTTCTGGTTATTGGAAAATGCTGTGAGGCATTATGTTTTGGGCCTTGGAACCTTTTTTGAAAATCAGGCCCCAGATTTCGCAGAACAGAGGGTATACAAT
Source organism: uncultured Muribaculaceae bacterium (assembly GCA_910584665.1). Taxonomy (GTDB): domain Bacteria; phylum Bacteroidota; class Bacteroidia; order Bacteroidales; family Muribaculaceae; genus JAAVFS01. Next base: position 24,390 of record CAJUBL010000003.1, read on the forward strand.
AAAGTTGATGGCCGCGATGTGCCACATGTTGGTATCTGTGAGGATATCATCATTGACAGACCAACCGGCAAACCAGCTGACAAAAAGGTATGTCGAGGCTAATGATATGGCCCAGAATACGATAAGAATTACAAGCATGTTTTTCTTGGTAGCATTGGCGGCTTTTGATGCAATGCCGAAGTAGTAAATAAACATGCCTAAAATAGAACACGTCAAAACCGAAAGTAGTGCGGCGTTCATGCCATATCCGTCGTCGGGATTACCTGCTGTCGAGAGATAGTGGAACCTGTCGGCATAGCTGTCAATCCACCATCCGTAAAGCGCGTTAGATAAACGCGAGAGAAATTCAAAATCTAACATGATGTATAATGGTTTGATTATTAATATTTAGCAATTCTGATGTCAAATGAGGCGACGGTTCGTTCGTCTGAAATATTATAGACTTTCCTGAGCTGTTCTATTACAGTGTTGAATCCCCAGGTCTTAGACTTCATCTGTTCCATGGTCTTGTCAGTGTCATCTTCGATTGAAGAGTTGTTGGCGGCAGATTCTGACATGATGGTAATAGTACCTGAAGTGTCAAAGTTTTTATCGGTAGGAGCCAGAGACAGAGTCGCTGACGAAATCCTGCCATCATTTACTGTGACATTGGCTGAGGTTATTGCCTTTGAGAGCCCGTCGTTTATCAGGCATTTATATATACCGCTTTTAAGGAACAGTGGAATTGAGAACGGAGTCCATTCAAGAGTCAGTTCGGCTGTATTGTCCTGCTTTGCTTTGGTGGATATACACAGAGTTTCATCATTACCTCCACCTATTACCCAGGCGCCTTGATTTGATGTGAAACGGACTTCGGTCATATTTTCGGTTCTGAAATCATTGTCATTGAGGGACAATGTACTCCATACAGCAGTACATTTGTCGGCAAAACAATTTTTTAGAACCATGTTTTTCAAAATGTCGGCTTTGCCTGCCGCCATGATATAAAATGGCCGATTAGTCATCATCGAGTCTTTGAAAATCTTGCCTTTAAGTTGATTCTCTGTGCAATCGTAGTAATAGTTGCCGTTGAAATCTGATTCATATTTAAGTAAAAGAATCTGGAGGTCATTATTCTTCAATTTGGTGAACGAGTCGTTGAGTTTTCCGCCAAGGTTATTTAGATTGTTTTTGTTCCAGAATTTATCGTTCTCGGCATTGATCTTCTGCAATCCACCCGACAATATCATGTCACTTACAAGTATTGCCACGTTATCATCAGAAGCTTTTGAACACAGATCGGCTACAAGCTTGTCGATTTCGGTTACAGCACCGCCGAATTGTTTCGATTTAGTAAGCTGGTCAACAAGATTGTCGTTGTCAAGTATCTGGGAGCCGATTTTTATTGTATAATCTTTTATTCCGGTCATATTGCGTTTTGAGTCAGAAACGATATCACTTACTGTTGCCGCAAAATGATTATTTGAAGCGACAAATCCTGCGAAGTCGAGATACCCTTTCATGCTGCCTGAATTGTCGACAATGATTGTTACCGAGTTGGGCGTAGCCAGGCATGTATCACTTATGGCGGGGATATCGATAGAGCCATTCCCGGTTCCGGCTTTAAAAGTCCGTGGACATGCCACAATTAGAAAAATTATAGCTAAAACGGCAAAGAGACCGTATCGTAAAATTTTTTTGTTGTCCATTTCAGTAGTTCGTATTTAGACGTTTTTAAGATTGGGCTTTTACATGAATGCGCTGGTCGGCTGGACGGCCGTCCTTTTCAAGATAAACGATACAGTTGTCGAGGCTGACAATAGTACCGGGATTTGGCAGATCGAGATCGACGTTCTCAACGACGAGATCGACTTTGAACCCGACTTCATCGCCTATATGCATTGTCTCGACAATGATACCAAGGTCGCGGCAAACTTTGTCAAGTTCAGCCCGGAGTTCAACAAAGCGGGTTATAAAGGCTTTTGAAACCATATTATGGGTTATGACCGGCAGACCGATCATGGACTCATTGAGAACCACGAGAGCCGAGATAAGTCCCTTTGTCTGATCGTAAAAGTGCCGTTGAACACCTTCTTTCAGTTTCCCGTTATCGGATACTGTCGCAAATGATGACAATGGGTTGGAACGCATCACAAAACCGGTGTTTGCTAATAATGATATCGGTGCGTATAGAGTGGTATCAAGAGAAAGATCCTCGACTTGAGACTCGAAGTTGGCTATAAGGCGGTATATATCGTATCGATCTTCTATCGGATTGTCCAACAGTCTGGCGCATGCCTGCATGACCTGTTCCTTTACGTTTACAAGACTGTCGATTTTAGACGCATAATCGACCGCACCATTTCCGAGTGGCGCAAACTGAGTGGTAAACGTTTTGTTTGCAGTGATCTGTGTCTCGAGACGAGCAGCTTTGTCGTCACGGTCGGCAGTCATTGTTCTAAGGTTGTTCTGAGTTGCTGATAGGGTACGGCTTGTGCTGTCAAGTTTATCCAGGATCTCTTGCTGTTTTTTGAATTCCGTATCTTTTATATCCTTGATCTGCCTGATATGCTCTTCCTGATCGTTCTTTATCTTGTCATTCAGTTTGTTTATTTCGTTTTCGCGATCTGAGAGACGTTTGGCATATTTATTTTCGGCTTCTTCGTTGGCTTTGGCTTTTTCCGTCTTGATAAGGTCTTTGTATTCGCGCTCTTTTTGAGCTGATTTTTCAGTGTATTCACGTTTTTTCTGAGATATCTGGTCTTCATAATCACGACGTTGCTGATCGAGATCATTTCTAAGTTTGCTATTGTCATATTTGAGTGTCTGGTTATCGCTGTTGGCAATATGCAGATCATCCTGCAGTCTGTTGCATTCTGACTTCAATTTGTTGTAGTTTGATTTCAACAGGTTGTAGGCGCTCTTATAGTCTGTAATCTCCTGTGGATTTTGTGATTCTGTTACATTTGTGGTTTTATCGGTTCTTTGATTTGATGGTGTTAAGGTCGCGTTCATGCCGATTGTCCCTGAATCATTCTCGTTGCTCTCGGGCCGATCGGTATCCCCCTTTTCCTCGTTTTTGCCTTGCTGCGGGCTTTTACGTTTACGCATGTAAAGGAATACAACGACAACAGTTGCTATAAGTAGTACTGCTATGCCTGTGACTATGAACAGTTTGGTCATGTCTAAGCCTTCCGGATCATTTGGTTCGTTTACCTGAATATTATCAGGTGGCGTTATGATAGCAGGCAATGACGTTATTGCATATTGTTCGACTATACGGTTGGGAACATTTATGTGTAAATAGTATGTTGTGTCAACCTTAGTCAGGTTATAGTTGACAGTATCATTGTCGAACCGGACCGAATCTCTGATGAAATTTTTGCCGTCTTTAAAAAACAGCAGTTCTATTTTTTCTATAGTTGAGTCAGGTTGACAAATCCTAAGTATTGAGTCATCAATGACGGTAAGATGACTGTTGAATCCGGCCTGTTTGTGCAGGTTGATATCTTCCTTGTCTTTTGATTCGGTGATTTTTAATTTGTCGGTCGGCAGAGTGTCGCCTGCTATAATAATGTTTCCATTATTAGGCGCTTCAACCTCGACCCATTCGCCTGTGAATACGCGTGCTATCCGGCTGGACGATGTGTCTACAACCTGAAAGTATTCTTTAGTCGCTTTGCGGGCACGCATGTCAGCATTTGTTTCGGCTGTCATTAGCAGTGACCCTGCAACCACTGTCAGTGAAGATAATATGAATTTAATTGACATCATAGTCTTTTGGTTGTTGAATGGCTGTATCGGTTATTGAATCTGGTTGCTTTTGACTGGGTTTCTAATCTGTGGCCTGAACGTATAACCTTATGTTCGGCTTCGGCTGTCACAGATGAGTCTTCGACAGTAGAATATGCGGCGAAGATATATGCCTCGCTGTTTTCTTTGGTAATATCGGTATCTCCTCCCTTGGCGTTCACGGTGAAAGGATCCTCTCCCGGCTGGGTTATAGAGATAGTTATATTATTGGCCCGATCTACAGATATACCTATTGACTCGGCTGTCGATCCGATTCTGTCTCCGGTTATATGAGCTACTGTGTTGTATTTGTGCCTAAGGTCTTTTGTAAGTATCTCATCGTGGTCGACACCGATCATTTGTCTTATCTGTACGTTGTTAAGGTTGTTGTTGATTACTGTAACAGTCTTTTCGATAGGATCGTAGTCCGATTCGGGGAACATCTCGTTGCGGCTTACGATAGGTATAAACTTATTGACACCACCTACAATGTCAATATATCCGTAGGTTGATGTGAGGATGTCGTGACGCATTTTGATAATGTTACTGAACATACCATACCAGCATGCACCGGTAGCGACAGCAGTCTTGACCTTGTCTGAGTCATAGTTGCCATTGGTGTCTTTAAATCCGTCCCATTCGCTGACCTTAAATCCGGCTGATGCGAGACTTGTACATACAACATCTATAATACGGGGATAGAGAACGCTGCGGCCGCTACATATGAGAACCGCCTCATTACCTTCAAGACCATGGCAAAGTTCGTGAATCGCATCGGCGACACAGTCGTGTACCTGTTCGGCTATGATAGAGCCGAGCTGGTCGCTCCTTTGTGCACGCAGATAGTCAAAGTCGGTGTCGTCGAATTCATTTATTTCAATTCCCGGAAGTTTAAGTTCCTGAGGCAGTGCGTTTCGTAGCCAACCAGAGAAGTTCTCGCTACTCTGAACAATTGATGTGTTCTGGATATATGCAAGCTTAAGCTCACGTGCGATCTTAAGCAATCCGGTTTTGTGTGATAGCATGAACGGGTTCTCGGTGCTTTCATCGTGGAGTGACAGGGCTATTCGTACGGTGGGGATGCCGAGAATCATCTTTATCAGAGCGTAGTCGATTGTGTCGCCGCCTATAGTGTAGCCTATACGGGAGATCGTATTGACGTTGATGGTCTCAGGAGCCGGATTGCCCTGTTTGTCCTGAGCGAGGACAACGTCGAGAGTGAAAGCCGTGGCATTAATTGTTGCGCCGCCCATATCGTAGACTACAAATATACGGGATGTGAATGCATTGTCAGTCATATGCTTCCAGTTATAGCGCAGGAACGTCATGAGTGAGCCTTCGGCCTCGTAGACATAATGAATCTCCTTGAAGAACCCCGTTCGACGTACCGATCTTACCATAGCTTCTATCTTTGCTACTGTGTAGTTGTTAGGCACAGCCACGATAGCGCGGCTGGGATGGAATTGTCCGTCCCGGGTAATCTTTGCTCTGATATATTCCGGTATATTGTATTCTGTATCAATGGTCTGATCAAGGAAATTTGAGAAGTCATAGCATAGACCCTTGACAAGTAGGAAAGCAAGATCGTCGCCTGAAACCTCGCGGGTCAGTCCTCCGGCACCCTTTAGGGTCTGTGTATTTTCATATCCGAGTAATTTCTTGATTGACTGAAAATGGTTTGTGCCGGGACGCATGTGGGCGGCGGCACCGAAAATATAGTCAGCTCCTAACGAAAACTCAGTGCCCGGTTCAAGTTCATCGATCGGTTTGTCTGTAAATACGCCATTGGCATTGCTGAATCTGATCTCGGAATAGAATATGGGCGAATGCAGTTTGTTACCTTGTGTATCAGTAGCATATTCGTCGCGAGCGAGGTATATATTGTCGCCAGATGCAGGTGTGCCGCCAAGACCTACAGCCATACATGAACCGCTTGTGCCTGGATCCAGAGATATCCATGCGTCATGGTTTTCGATTTCTTCCCTTACGATAAATTCATATTTTTTTGTCGCTTTAACATAATGTGTTCTGCGAGCCCAGAAAGGTCCTTCAACTATGATTAGTGCGTTTACCTTGACCGATAAAATGTTATTGTCGGCACGTGTCCAGTCGGGTTCGCTTCCACGAGCATTCTCCCGGTCAAAATAAGCAAGTATCTTGATGCGGTAGTTGCCATTGGCATCTGGAGTTACGTCATATTCCTCGTTGAGTTTGAGAAGTTGTCCGTTTGCATCTTTGCCATCAGGGCGGAAACTGAAATCATCATTGTTGTCGACATCCTCGACCGAATATCTGACTTTGAGATTATACTTGTTGGCACAAAGACTGAGGTCGAATTGGGGAATTATGTCAACATTTATAACTCGTTGAGTCTGGGTGTTGTCCTTTTTCCAGTACCAACATGGCAGGTTTATAATATGGCCATTTCTGACTTCCATGAAGTTTACATTGGAGATGGGCCAGTATTTAATTGTCGCATCCTTTAGCCGTCGAAGTCCATTGCGGCTCCTGACGATATATATTATCAGGATGGTGACAAATGCCAGAATAATGATTGCTGTGATTATCATGTTTCTAAATTTTTCGGGAGCGGTAACATAATCGGCCGATGACATTTGGTAATTACGGGACTCACTGAACGCAAACGGAAGACCTTGCGCAAGATCGCTTGGTTCTGCTGAAGCCATGACTGTGACTGTCAGGACTATATCGTCGTCACGGCCGATGCCGTCAAGGACAAGAGACTGCTCAGGGATGGTGTATTCACCCGGTTTGCCTGATAATTTAATGGCACTGTCATTATCGGGCGCGATGACTTTTGAAGTGAGTTTATTGTCGTTGCTGTAAGCCTCGAGAATGATACGGTCGACAGTAAGATCGTCACCTCCCGGCATTGAAATATGCAATGGAGAGAGTTTGAACTCATTGCCGCCGAAACGCATCTGTGACATCGATATATTATTAGTGATCTGAAGCGATGTTCCTACAGCTTTCAGTGAGCCGATCTGTTTTCCGACAGTCACGACTTTGTAGTCGGCATTATTGGATGAGAATGTCTTTTTGTAGATTCCTGCTTCGTAATAGTTTTCACTAAGCTGATTGATAAGCGATTCGATGATGTCTGTGTGTTTGTAGAATATGCCATACAGGTTACGGTAATCTTCATAATTCCCTTTGCCTGAATAGCCTGACTGGAATGTGCTTATAATGTATATGCAGTATGTTTTGGCACTGGTTCTGCAATCGACTTTGGTTAAAACACATGGATATGAATAAGAGGAGAACCCGATGGCTCCGACTTCCTGGATCCGTTTTTTAAGTTCCGTATCCTGATTGAATACATCTTCCATTTTCTGAAAGAAAGAATCTAAAGTTTGTTCTCCATCGGGATAATATACACATTCTTTTTCGGTGATGTTGTCACAAAAAATCTGTGCGGACTTTTGTGCTGAATAATTGTCCCGATTATTCCATAGCTGACCTGCGGTTCCTGTACGATTATTGTCATGGATATCGCCCGGTAAGGCAAATGCGTATACTTCGATTATGTCACGTTCGGGGTTGATTTTATGTCTGGTGTCGTTGGTCAGGAGATTCTTTAGATCACTATAGGCTAAAGGAAGGTTGTCAGTGGTTTTAGGTGTCTGGTCAACAAGGATAATTATGTGTTTATCATGGTAGTCGCATGGTGTAGCTGAAATAAAAAGCCGCCCACCAAACAGGAATGTCAGGGGTAATGAAACGGATAGTATTCGGGTCAAAATATTCATCTCGGAAGTGATAATCTATGTATGGTTTTGACGGTTATACCGGTTGATGAACTAATTATCTCTTGCCAAGAGATAATTAGTTTGGTGTATGTTGCTGATTGTCAGTTGTGTGGATTTGCGTTGGATGGTGATGTGTTTTGTATTTGTGGCATTATGTGACTTTTTTTGGAGATTATTTAAAAAAATTTCTTAATTCATGTTGCTCATTTGCTGAAAAATAACTACTTTAGCGCACTGAATCAAGTATCTCTTGGCAAGAGATACTTATTGTTATTGTCCTCATTCTGAGGTGATTTTTTATTGAATCATTCGACATATTGTGTTATGGGAAAGTGTTGTTTTTTTGTCGGCTTTGTTGTGTTTGCCCTGACTGCTGTGTCGTCGCTGTGTTCGTGCGGCGAGAGCAGGCTGGAGAAGGAACAGCGGGTTATGATCGATTCTTTGCAGAATGTCAATGTCCAGACCCGTATGGATTATGATAATCTGAGCGAATATCTCACCACAATATCTGTGGGGCTTGACAGTATCTATGTTGAGGAGCAGGAGATTGTACTGAATATCAGGGGGTCGGAGAACGGCCGTATGAACCGTCAGCGCATGAAGCAGCAGCTTGACCATGTGAGACAGACGCTGGGCCGTCACCGTGACCGTATTGCCGAGCTGGAACAGAAGCTTGCCAATTCCAATGGCGCGGAGAAGAAACTGCATACGATTATTGTCGCATTACGCCAGCAGATAGAGCAGAAAGATGCCGAGCTTGCACGGTTGCGCACCGATCTTGACAACAGCCGCAGGAATATCACCGAACTGCAGACGACGGTCGCACAGATGCATGAGGTGCAGGAATCCCAGCAGCAGACTATCATGGAACAGCAGAGCGCATTGGAGGAGACTCAGCAGAAACTCTCGACTGCGTATGTCAGGATTGCGACAAAAGATGAGCTCAAGTCTCTCGGATTGCTCAAAGGGGGCGGTTTTCTTAAGAAAAGCAAAGTGGATTATTCCGATTTCAATCCGTCACTGTTTGACCGTGTGGATATCAATACAGCCACACAGTTCAGACTGCCTAAAAAGTATAAGATACTGACCTCAGTGCCTGAGTCTTCATACACGGTACAGAAGAACGGTGACGAGAATATATTGACTGTCACCAATAAAGACCAGTTCTGGAGTGTCTCCAATTACCTTATAATACAGATTAACTAAGCATACATAACCATTGTAATGGATAAATACACGGCAAACAGCCTTATTGCCAACAGCGGTCTGCATTTCAAGACCACAACTCTGGAGATCAATCCTGAGGAACCGTTGCTGATAAACGGTGGCAAAACGTTGAAATACACTTTTCTCGAAACGGTCGATTTTCTGAATGATCAGCGTGTGCGGTTTGACGTGTGCGCCTCGAAGGACGCGCTTTATGTCCCGATCAATTCGGCGCAGAACGGTCAGGATCTGCTTCAGCGTTCGGCCAACGGTATGATAGAGCCTGACATGACGGGAGTACCGAAGATCAAGCCCGACACGGTTATGGCGCTTGTCGAGAATTATCCGGCCGGGTCGCCATGTCTGATAAATGTCAATTCGCTGTCGTCGTTAAGGATAAAGAAGGGGACTGAGGTGAAGTCGGCGTTCGATCTCCTTGTCGACAAATGGCTGCCGATGCCTATGTACGAGGAGGAGCTGAGCGGACAGAGCACCGGTTATCCAAACGGATGGTGCCGTGTGAAAATCACCCCTATGGGTGAGCGTCAGGCTAACGGCCGTCAGCAGTACAGGCTGGTATGGGCGTTTGATACCAAGCTCGCCGATGATATCACCGATGGATTGCTGAGACCGGCATTCTTAGGCGGAAGCGACATGAAGAAGACCTATAGCCTGTGTAACCGGGCCGACCTGTTGCTGGGCGGCTTTCTTAACATTCCCGACGGACAGAATGATGCTCCGGTAGGAGACTACCTTGTGTCGTTGTTAGGCCTTGACCTGAGGAAGGATGAGCCTCACAAGTATAAGTTCCTCGGATATTATATATACCTGATAAATTATCTCAGACTGTCGGGAGCATCGCCGAGGGTTACATTATATAATAATACCGAGAAGCGTATCCCGGTCGACATGTCGGTCGACATAGGCAACAGCCGCACGTGTGCGGTGTTGTTCGAGAACGGTGATTTCACGAAGGCACGCATGTTGCGCATTCGTGACCTGAGCGAGCCGTGGCGCACGTATGAGAATGCCTTTGACATGAGAATCGTGTTCCGCAAGGCCGATTTCGGCGGTGACCTGACACAGAGCAAGAGTCTGTTCCAGTGGCATTCGCTCGTGAGGGTCGGGGAGGAAGCCCGGCATCTTATCTACAAGTCGATGGAGAACCATGGCGAGAGCGAGCGCACGACCAATTATTCGTCGCCCAAACGCTATCTGTGGGACGACAGGAAGTATGGCAAACGATGGGAGCTGATGGTTGTCAATGACGATCCCACCAATCTCAAGGTCAGCCCCCAGATCTATATCGAGGGGTTCACCGATCATTTCAATGATGACGGTACCTTTACCGATGAGGCTCAGGAGATCGACCTTTTCAATTTGGGTGTCAGTGACGATACGTGCCATTACAGCCGCCGGTCTCTTATGACGTTTGTGATGATCGAGATGCTGCAACAGGCCATGTGCTACATCAATTCGAGCAAGTTCCGCGACATGCATGCCAATATCGACTGCCAGAGATACCTGCGCAACATCATAGTGACCTGTCCCACGGCGATGACGCTCAAGGAACAGCATGCGTTGCGGCAGGCCGCCAGAGATGCCACGCGCCTGTTGCGGGTGGTGATGCCGTCACTGCCGGAGATGACGATCACGCCCGATCCCGACAAACTGCGTCCCATTGAGGATATAACAGAGATGGAACAGCGCGGCTGGCTGTATGACGAGGCTTTTGCCAGCCAGCTTGTGTACCTGTATGCCGAGATGACCCAGCGTTACGGAGGCCGTGTGGAACAGTTCTTCGATCTCAAGGGTCATGTGAGAAAAGAACTCGAAGAGATTGGATTTCACGGCAAGTCGCTGACAATAGGAACTATAGATATAGGAGCCGGTACGACCGACATAATGGTGACAGCCTATGGTCAGAAATCGGAGGGCCGCATCACCCCTATACCTCTTTACTATGACAGTTTCTTCACCGCCGGTGATGACATCCTCCATAACGTGATACGTGACATCATACTCGAGGGTAACGAGGGAGAGGGGTCTCCGACCATGGGCAGCATTACCAACGCTCTGACCACTCGCATCATGGCGATGACAACCGATGAACTGCTGACGATACCGCGTGTGGCCGATACACCCGAATACCGTGCGACGGTCGATGACATACGTAACGCCATTACCCCCGATGAGGTGGAGACGCTGAAACGGCATCTCATACATGAGCTGATGCATCATTTCTTTGCCGACGATTCGGCAAAGATGAGTGAGCGTGACCGCCGTTGCCGCGTTGATTTCTGCACTCAGGTAAGCACGCCTATATCGCAGTTCATGCTCGAACTGCTCAAACAGCAGCGCCCCAGCAGGATGTACACGTTTGACGAGCTTTTCCCCAAGGAGAAGCCGGCGGGATATCTCCTTGACCATTTCGCCTATCACTTCGGTTTCAGATTCGAGGAACTGACATGGCGTTATGATCCTGCCGCTGTGGGGAAAATAGTGCGAGACACGATGGAGCCGCTCATCAAGGTTCTGTCGGTGGTGATGTATGCCCATCATTGCGACATACTCGTGCTTTCGGGCCGTCCGACCAATCTCAGCAGTATGTCCATGCCGGCATTACTCCGGGCAGTACATTCGGCAGTTTTGTCACTGTAATACACGGCAGTGTGTCTGAGGCCACAAAACGGAACCGTATTATCGACCATAAGATCAATCTCATAGAGATGTCGGGCGAGGAATTCGCGCTACGTATTTCCGAGAACAAGAATGTTTCGCTTGCCGATATGGGTACCGGGGCCACCAATCTGCTGAAGAACAACAACCGCAAGGCATTTTTTATCATTGTCGATTCGATCAAGGATAATATCAAGGTGGAATATGTCGACTATGTCTATGACAATGACGGCAATGTGATTGACCAGCGCATACGTAAACGTTATATCTCACAGCTTGACATTCTCAATAAGTTCGTCGGCCTGTTCAGCCTTCCCGAGAATCAGGAGATAATGAAAAATGTCGACTCAATCCACTTTATAGTGACCAAAAGCGATCTGCTCGGAGATGTCACTGTAAGGGAGACCAAAGCCAAAGAGCTGCTTCTGGAGCGTTATCAGGGACCGGTGACGGCATTGAAAAATCTGTGCCGCAGGACCAAACGCATCAATTATGCGACAAATTACAATCCCCATGTATTTACATTCTCACTCGGTAAATTCTACCTTGGAGATATATTTAAGTTCGATTCAGGCGAGACACTGAAGATTGTCAACGCCATACGTTCGGTAACTGCCGGTCGTGCGGAGAAATCATGGATTGACAAGCTGAAAGAGGTTCTGGGATAAAATTTAAAATAATCTATTATGGCACCAAATATCATTTCATTACGCATATCGGGAACGAAGGTCCGCAAGGCCGGTTTCGCTCCTCTTGTAGCCATCGGCATCATTCCTCCGGCCGAAGAACACAACCTTGACCGTTCGCTGCAGGTCTCAGAGCGTCCCGGTTTCATCCTGAAGCAGACCGGTGAATATGTGATCTATAATGCTGTAGACTGCAGGGTGCGTCCTGTCGACGATGATGCGCCCGGACGTATGAGTGTCGCCATATCCATACCGGCCGGCATGCAGCTTGCTGACGGCGCGAGTCCGTACAGGCTGTTGATGGAAATATATAGCTTCTTCCGTCGCAATTATATGTCGCCTCTGACCGACGGCCGTGATGTCTTCACCAACGGCGAGGTCGATTCCGAGCCATTCCGAGCCATTCTTGGCCGCTACAGCCTTGAGGAACGTAAGGGCCGTTATATCGCCATGTCTCCTTCAGGAATGTCGGGACGACTGCAGTTGGCCGAGAGCAAGATGGAGGACTTCTTCCGTGATTCCCAGTATCCTGAGCTTGCCGCGTTCAAGGAGATTGAGATAGGAACCACCGGTGAGTCATCTCCGTCGCTTGATTCGATACAGGTGCCACGTCCCAAGGCCTATAAACTCAAGATCAACGGCATTGAGAGAGCCACGGTAAGCAGTATCAGCGAGCCGTTGCCGGTGAGGGCCATGTCGACTGAGACCGAGACATTCACGCCGGTGACATTCACCATCGGAGAACTGCTGGATAATGGCGGTCTGCTTGAGCGCAACGGTGCCGTGATAAGGCTCAATCCCGCTACAGAGACAATAAGCTGTGACCTTGAACGCAAGCCTATCACATATCGTGTGCATGTAAACTGGGCTGTCAACAAGGATGCCGCCCAGGTGATGAGGCAGTGGATGGAGAACGGTGATATATCCATAGTGCAGAATGGCAAGGATTATACCGCCGAACTGCTCGGTGGAAAATGCAGGATCGGTGTCCGCAATGTACGTGACGAATTCCGTGCCAGCAAAAACAGTTTCAAAGGCAACATTATACGTATCACACAGAACGTAGACCGTGACAAGCAGGAGATCGTGCTGACATTCAGTGTCATGCAGGAACGACGTACGGTCATTGTACCTGATGACCGCCGTCAGGGAGGCAATGCCGGTGACGGAATCCGGATGGGCGGTGCCGGGAAGCGGGTCGGTGACAATAACAGGATTGGAGGTAATGAGATTATAAATCAGCAGATTGCCTCAGATCATGTTATGAGAAATGATGTCACTGCCAATGCAGAACCTGAGCGCTCCTCAGGTGCTGGAACGCAGAAGGCTTTCTTCTTTGGAATTCTTTTAGGTTTTATCCTCGGACTTGCCGCTTTCTATGCTCTCAATGAATTCCTGCTTAAAGACAAGCAGGCAGAGACTGATAAAAACGTACAGTCAGAGCAGATTGCTGAGGCCGGAGAGGTTAAGGATGCTTTGCCCGTAGAAAAATCGGTAGAGGAAGATCCTGCTCCGACAGCTGAACAGGGTACCGGTGTGGATGCCGGTGCCGGTAAAAACATTCCGGCTACTGAAACAACTCCTGTTACGACTCCGGAACAAGCCAATAGAACACCGAATGAAGAGCCAATCAAGGTAAAACCTGACGTTCCAACCATTGATGATCTTAAGGCTCAGTTGCTTAAGTATTATAATAATAACCAATGGCGCAAATGCCAGGAAGTGATGAATGGCAGCAAGGAGTTGAAAAAGACTTATAAAAAAGATATGGAGTGGATTATCAAGATACGTCAGAACAAGGCATTTGATAAGGATGGATTTAAGAACCCCGAACTTACCGAAGACCAGATTCTGAATCTGCAGGCTACCGGTTATATCAGCGGTGATATGAAGCCGACCGGAAAGTTCAATGTCGGCAGTCTTGATGATATCGCACCTTTGAAAAGAAGTGTTGAAGGAGCATTGAATGCATTCTAAAAAATCAGTAAACGATGAAATTTTTGAAACTTGGAGGCGTATTTGTCGCTATAGTGGCGGTTTTAGTACTGTTGCTCAACTGGGGTTCGATATTCTCTTCGACATCATCTGAGGAAGAATTCTCAAGTGATGATCTTATTGATGTCGAACAGCGTTGCAGCCGTATACGTACTGCGTGGAATGAGAATAACGCCTGGAACCGGGAGTTGTATGACAGACAGCGTGCCGAGATAAGTCAGGATTCGGCAATGCACTATGTCTGCAGGGAAAGCTATAATGTCATCCGCACCTGTATCAGGGAAGCCGCCGTCAACAATGTATACCGTTGTTACAAGTCGGCTTTGCAGAAGGAGACATATTCCCACAGCAAGCTTACCGATAATTTCAAGGGTATAGAGCATCTGAGGGAACGGGAACTGAATATGGCGGCCGATGACCGGGCCAAGGAGCTGAGTGCCATACACAGTCTGTATAAGCGTGTATATGATTTCGCACGGAACGAGAAGCATCCCATTTCTCCTTCTTTCGATCCTGAGACATTGACATGGACATCGTTCAGCTCAAAACAGAATGGCATCCTCTCGACGGCACAGTCATACCGTAATAATGCTAAATTCAATGATCTGAAAGATATCCCCGGCTTTGTGTCGGCTCTTGACCAGACCCGGTTGCGTAATGTAACCGACCCTCAGCGCGGCAGTTTCTATAATAGGCTGAGCGAACAGATTACCGGTCATTTCAATGGCCTGGAGGCCAATGAAGAGAATTATAATAAGTTTAATGAGGTTTACAAGAAATATGTGGGTGAGGAATCTTTGACTGGTGTCAAAGATATGGCGATGAGCCTGCTGAAGATGAAAAACCAACTTGAATCCAAGAAATGACAGAATGTATGTTTAGACACTGTATTTTAGCTCTCTGCCTGACGGCTGCTACCGTTTCGTTCAGTATGGACGCACAGAAAGCCAGGGGCTCGAAGCCGGCATCGGTCACCGTAGCCAGAACCGGTGAACCGTCAGGAGATGAAGACAAGATAAGGGAGCTTCTTGAAGAGAATCATGAACTCAACAAGCAGCTTAAGGAGAAGAACAAGGCTTTCGAGCGTCTGACTGAAGACTACAATAAACTTAATAAAAAATATGAAAGTCTGGATGGCAAGGTCGCAGACGCAGACGCACGGGCCTCAGAGCTGAGGCATGAGCGCGATTCGCTTAAACAGGTGATCGTATCGTTGGAGAAAGGCCGGCAGGCTCTGGCCGATGCCAAGGCAGCCGATATGCAGAATACCATTGATTCGCTTGGCCGTGAACTTGTCAATGCGAACAAGGCTCAGGATGGACTCGTTGCCGAGAATACGCAGCTCGGTAAAAAACTGGCTGAGACCGATGGTGAGCTGAGGCAGCTGCTGGTCTTCAAGCGTGATTATATAAAAAATCTGGCAAGTGTCTATACCCGTAACTGGGCTTCTAAACAATTCTCTCAGATTGACTCGGCGGAACTCGATAATATTGTTGCCGATTGTAATCGGTATGCATCTGAGGATATCGGTGTAGGTGTTCAGCTTGAGAAACTGCTGGAACTTCAGTCTCAATATAAGGCATATGCTGAAGGTGAGAGATGTCTCGTATCAGAGTATGACCGTGGCAATGTGGCGTCGGTCGGTTCGAGGATAGCCGGCATGCGTGCTGATGTGCCTCCTGTGCGAAAGCAGGAGATGGACGATCTGTACAGCATGCTGGGCAGTTACAAGGCGAGCGTGTCGGCATTCCAGCTTCTGATTAGAAACATCGATGAATCGAGCGAGGGTTATGATACCCATATCATGGCAAGACCGTTTGTCGAAGCTACACTTGAACAGGATGACAATAAGAAACTCATTGAGTCGGTCAGGAAAATTCCGTGGCTCGATGATCAGCTTGATCTCTACCTGAAAGCTCTTGACAGGGACTGTAAGGCCAGGAATGAAGTCCATGATCTTATTCTCGGTCTGAAAATCATGTAGATCGGTTGAAATATAACACTCTACTCCCAATACTCGTAAATATGAATATCAAGATTAAAGCTACCGGTATTGCCTGCATGCTGGGCGATGACTATGACCGCGTGTACACGGCCCTGACCCGACAGTTCGGCAAGGGATCGGACTGTCTGTTTACCGAGCGTATTGCCGGCCATGAGTATCTTCAGTGGGTTCTTCCCGGTGACGGCTGGACGGCATTGGCCCAGAGTGATCCTATAATGGGTGCTCAGGTACGGGAAGAGCTGAAACTGCGCCGTCAGTCGGTGATGGGCCGTTTCGGTGCCAATGTCGATATGGCAAATCGTGTTCTTACCGTTCCCGATGACGAATACATATACTACAAGGCCGATGCCGCCGGCAATATTGATATCAAGTTCACTGCCTGGGGATACCGTTATCCCGAACGTGTCGACGGTGGCAACGCCACCGGCGTGATCACCCCCAATGCCACGACCGAGAATATATCGGTGAGGATCGTCAACAATGGCAGGCCGGTGTCTGGCAAGACATTCAAGATCAATGATTTCAAGCGCGTTACCGATAAGGACGGCATGCTCTGTATAGGCAATCTGCCTGTTGGCTATCAGTTTGATATCGAGGTTGACGGTACGAAGCGCCATTGTGTCGTGACGGCCGGCGAGAGTATTGTCGAGTTTGACTGTACGGTCTATGCCGATGTCGATATAAATGTCTTGAAAGACGGTTCGCCGGCAGGCGGTGCCGTCGTATCGATAGATTATGACGGCAGTTCTCGGGAAGTTACTGCCGATGCGCAGGGTCACGCTGCGGTGCGTATGCCGTTGAGTCCTGACGGAGTTCTCTGCACTGTTACTGTTGAGGAAGAAAAACAGCAGCGGTCGTTGCGTATGGGACCGAATGTTTTTGATTTCTCGCTGATTTCGCCTGTCGTCGTTCCTCCGGTAGTTCCGCCAGTCGTGGAAGAGGAAGAGAACGCCGATCCCGAGGAAGAGAAAGAGGAGGAGAAAAAAGAAGAGGAAAAGCCGGAAGAAAAACCGGAGGAAGGAACTAAAGAGGAAGAGAAACATGAAGAGAAGCCTGAAGAGGAAGATGTTAAGGAAGAGGAGAAGAAGAAACCTGAAGAAGAGCCCGGTGAGGATGACGGCAAATCATCGGGTGTGGGCATACTGCCGATGATCCTGCTGTTGCTCGGCCTCGTTGTCCTTACTGTTCTGACATATTATCTGGGATGGTGTATGCTTTTCGGATAATCTATTGTTTAAAATCACATTAACTACCATTATATCATGCCCGGTATTATTTTCTTTACAGTGCTGTTCCTGCTTAATGTTGTGGCCTTCCTGCTATACGGCCTCGACAAACACAATGCCTGTTATAAAAAGTGGCGGTATCCCGAGATACTGTTGCTGGGACTGGCGATACTCGGCGGTGCCTACGGTGCAGGAATGGGGATGCTCCTGTTCAGACACAAGACACGCCATCCGTCGTTTATCATAACGGTATCCATAAGTTTTGTCATATGGATGGTTATTTTGGGTATAATCTGTCTGCTCGCCTAAACTTACAGTCATGAATATAAAGATAGGCGTTAACGCTGTAACCCGTGTCGTTGACACAAAGGTGCCCATGGAGCAGGTATACAAGCTGGTGCAGACTGCGGCGGCCGGTGCCCGTATTCAGCTCTGTCCTTTTACGGCCGGTGCCGGTTACCTGCAGTGGTCGCCTGACGGTGACGGCTGGGTGAGGTTCAGAGATCTTGATGATACAGAGAAAGGTATTGTCGCTCAGGATTTCACTGTCCGCCGACAGCACATGATCGATGCACTGAAAGGGGCTCCGCTTGCCGGAGATATCCTTACCGTACCGTCTGATGAGTTTCTGCTTGTAAGGCATAACGGAGCTGACTATGACATAGCATTGGCCGCCTGGGGATACCGTTATCCGGACAGGGCTGCGGGACTGGAGCTGAATTCCTGGAAATCAAACACTAAGTATCAGGAGGTAAACATTGAGTTCATGTGGGACGGGAAACCGATACCCAACATGCCGTTCACACTCGAGGGGTTCGCTCATTTCACTGATATGGAGGGCATATTTCATGTTGACCGTCCTCTGCCGGTAGGTATGCGGTACAGGCTCCACACCTCGGGTAATCCTGTTCCTTCGGCCGAGGATCATTCTTTCACGCTGACCGTGGAACAGAATAAGGACCGATATAGTTTTGATCTCACACAACTGTTTGATATCGAGGTTGTGGTGACTGAAGACGGCTTTCCGTTGTCGGGTGCTGAGTGTGATGTGGAGTTTGGCGGCCGTCACGAGCGGCTTGTGACCGATGTCTCGGGCCGAGCCATGCTGCGGCTTCCCCTCGTGAGGGATATCGTGGGACATATAGAGCCAGTCCAGCCTCAGTGTGTGACTACATGCCGTGGCAGGGTACTTGATTACATTCCCCGTTTTGCCGATGAGTCGCATACTTTTGAATTTGACTTTGAGGGGGAGAAGGTCGTTGTGCCGGAGCCGCCTGTTGTAGCGGAAGAGGTGCCGGAACCCGAGAAGCCCGTGGTCCCGGATCCTGAGACGGTTACAATAACTATCCTCGACTATGAGGGATATCCGGTGGCGGATATGCCGCTTAAACTTAAGGCCGGGGCCAAAGGTGTGCTTGATCTCAGAACAGATGACAAGGGTACTGTCACGGTTCCGGCCGATATGCTGACCGACAGGAAGAAGGTCAATATCAGTTTTACGGTCACTCCCGAGTATCAGGAGTCTCACGATATCCATTATTACAAGAAGAAGTAAGAGTGTGTTTGAATTTAACACGCTTTAAGAGTTTTAATAAAAAATAACGGGATATGACCAATAAAAATAACCCTACGATACGGTTCAGCCACAATATGAAATACAGGCAGGAGTATAATGCCTATACCATACAGATGAAGCGTAAGCGCCGTCCCTGGTGGCTTCTGTTGCTTCTGTTGCCGTTGTTGCTGTTTATCAAGTGTGACAGGACAATAACGGCACATTGCTTCGAGCCTGATACCGGCATCCCGGTCGGAGGCTGTGAGGTGACGATGGATTATCAGGCCCGCTGCCTGTGGAGTGACGGCCGGTTCCTCGCCACGGACAGCATTACGCGTACGGTCACTGCCGACGAGGATGGAAATGCGCGCTTCGAGGATTGCCCGTGCAGTGTGTTCAGCTATATTTTCTATGCCCTTAGCAAGGCTGCGTTCACAGCAGTCAACGGTTGTCACGAGGCCGAGGATGTAAGCTGCCTTTTCCATTATACATGGAATGTCGATCTTCCCATGGAACCAAGGCGCGAGGATCTGCATGTACAGATTGTCGATGCCGAGACCCGCGATCCGCTGCCGGACGCAGTGGTCACATACCGTTATATAGATAATAACGAGGAGGTCACTGACTCGGCCCGCGCCGATGCTATGGGTATCGTCACGATGCCGCGCATGCGTTTCTGCGGCATGGTTGATGCCATAGAGGCCGGTTGCTACGGGTATGCCGACACTACGGTGGTTAACCGGGCATGTGCCGATCTGCTTGTGCCTGTTGACAGTACCGCCATACCGCTGAGGCCGATAAAGCAGCGGTTTACTTTCTTTGTGAAGGATGCCGAGACCAGACAGCCTATTCCCGATGCTGTATGTACCGTGAGGCTGACACGTCCGTCTGGCACAGCCGAGGCCCCGCGCACTGTACACACCAGTGTAGACGGCAAGGGTGTGGCCGCCTATGATGATGCATTCGTCCTGTCGGTGATCAATATCGATGCCGCGAAACATCATTATTATGACGGCCGGCTTGAGGGCGGCCCATGGGTGGTCGAGAATTTTATCAGGCAGGATGATGACACGCGTACTATATGGCTTAAGCCCGAGCCATATCAGGTACAGTTTGTCAATGTCGACAGCATCAATGGCCGGCCTATACCTAATGTAAAGAACCGTATCACTGTCACTGATCCTGCGGGCAATACGGAGACTTATGACGAGACCAGCAACAGTAACGGCGTTTTCCCTGTGACAGCCAAGGAGGGATCACGTATAGAGATCGTTTCGGTATGCCAGCCTGATTACAGGGACAAGACAACTGTGATAGATCATTTTGATGAGGGCGAGAAAGTGAGGATGCAGCCTGTACTTGCCGGTGTCGCTTTTAAGACGGTGAAGGATAATGCCCGTCGTCCTCTGTTGCCTGACTGCCGGCTGGCTGTGACGGGATCGATAAGCGGGGGGCTGCAGCCGTCGAACAGCGGTAGCGGCGAGTTCACGGTCATGGCCCGTTTAAATGAACGGCTTTCTATTGTCGCTTCAAAGAGAGGTTTCTCAACTAACAGTACGACCGTAAACGGAACACCTGTCGCGAATCTGCGTAACAGGACGACAGAGATACCGTTGAAGGAGGATCCGGTGGTGTATGAGCATACCGATGCCATCAAGGGAACGACAAAAAACTGTTATGATCTGCATGACGCTCCGAGCCGTATCAACTTCGAGTGGGAACTGTGTGATGCATGTACGATGCTTATAGTCACCGACGGGAACGGACGTGAGATAAAACGTTTCGGCCGTAATGATCCGGCCGGCGGTGGCGGTGGTCAGCAGTATAGTCCGCCTAAGGGTTCGGCTGTGCTTACATGTTCCACCGAAGAGATATGTGTGACATCGGTCAACGTAAACGGTCACACATGCACCTACCGCATAACCAAACTTGACTGACGGTTGTTTTAAAGCGCAGATTCTTTCTATAGAAGGCGTTCTGAATTTATGATTAAGGTGGTTCGATGATCGCAGATTTATCTGGACCGTCCGGATAATAAAATAAACCGCAAATTAAGTAAAAATTTAAAGCATGGATTCTTTTGAAAAGTAATTTTCTATGCTTTGGGCTGGGGGTATGCGGTGCCGTTTCAGTTTCGGTCTTATCAGGGGGCGTAGCCGAGCAATGGTAGCAGCAGGGGGGCGAGAAGGGCTGTGAGGAGGCCGTTGAGGGTGAGTCCGAGGCTGGAGAATGCTCCCCATCGCTGGCTCCGCGCCATGGCCGCTGCGGTGCCTACGGCGTGACTCGCTGTGCCGATGGAGAGGCCTCCGGCGATAGGGCTCTTTATGCGTGTGAGATGTACGATCCTGAAGCCTGCGAGATTGCCGAGTATGCCAGTGACAACTACTACGGCGGCTGTAAGCGGCGGGATGCCGTTCATGGTCCGGGCTACTTCCATTGCGATGGGGGTGGTCACTGCTTTGGGCGCGAGCGAAACAATTACGTCGCGGGTAGCTCCGAACAGTTCGGCGGTGATGACAACCGAGACTATGCCAATGATGCATCCGGCGAGTTCGGCCAGTAGTATAGGCATGAGCTGTTTGCGTATGGTCCTGAGCTGGCGGTAGAGCGGCAGTGCAAGGGCTACGACGGCGGGTTTGAGCCAGAAGTCGATATAGTCGCCTCCCTGACGGTAGGTTTCATAGGGAATGTCGGTCACGAGGAGGTAGACGATGAGCAGTATTATGGTGATGAGTATAGGGTTGAGCAGAGTGACGCGTAACCGGTTCTGCAGCCATTGGGCGCCGAGGTAGATAAGGAATGTCAGCGCGATCAGGAATAGTTTGTTTTCTAAAAATTCCATTTTATTGTTTTTGACCGTCGTTATGACCGGTGGCGTGGGCTGCTCTGCGGACGAGCTGATGTACCCAGCCTGTGACTGCTATGATGAGTACAGTGCTCACGATAGTCGCCGAGACTATCGGCAGCCACTGGTCTTTGATGATGTCGAGGCACTGCAACAGTCCCACGCCTGCGGGGACGAAGAAGAACCCGAGGTTTTTTACCAGAAAGTCGCTGAGGCGGTCGACCCAGCGTTCTTTTACGATGCCTGTCTGGAGGGCGCAAGTAAGCAGTATCATGCCTATGATGCTGGACGGTATGGGTACGCCCGTAAGGTAGACCAGGAGCTCGCCTATGGCGAGAAATGCGAATATTACGCTACATTGTATAACCATGCCTGGAAAGTAATTGCAGTCTGAATCTGTATGGTGTGGTTATTTCCCGTTCCCTAACAGCTGTCTGTAGTGCTCCGGATCGTTGATCAGGTCAAGGGCGGCGCGGTATATCGGGTTGAGGGCGGGATAGGTGATGCGGTAGTACGTGGACTGCCCGAAGAGATCACGGCCTATCATTCCTTTTATGATAGTGGTGATTACCTGTCGTGAAGTCTCGAGTCCCTGTGGGTCTGGCTCGATCTGGCGTGATGTTGCGAGTGCTGTGAGATCATCGATCATGGCGGGAGTTACCCTGAAGTTGTCAATGAAGTCCTGTTCGGTGGGGTATTCACGTCTGAGACGTTTACGGTTGTCGTCGACATATGTGATGGCGTAGCTGTTGATAACGCCGCGCGCCACGAGATCCCGGTAATATGTCGAGTATCCGGTAGTGTCGACAGGCACGAAGAGATCCGGCATAATGCCTCCGCCTCCGTAGACGGTGCGGTGATTGCGGAGTGTCTCGTAGCGCAGCGAGTCGTTGAAGTGTATGCTGTCGGCGCTCAGGAACTCGCCGTGTTCGTAGCGGCGTATGAAGTCACGGTTGTACTCGTCGGCGTCACCTGATTCGTATGGACGCTGTATGCATCGGCCCGATGGAGTATGGTAGCGTGACACTGTGAGGCGTATCATGGAGCCGTCGGGAAACGGGAAAGGCCGCTGTACGAGTCCTTTGCCGAATGTGCGCCGGCCTACGATGAGGCCCCGGTCGTTGTCCTGTATAGCTCCCGAGAGGATCTCGCTGGCGCTGGCCGAGTACTGGTTGACCATGACGACGACGCGGCCATGGGGCAGTAGGGCATTCTGCTCGGCATTGAACTCGTTGGTGCCCTGGCGTGGAGACTCGGTGTATACGATAGGGGATCCCTTGGGAAGGAACATGTCGGCTATGGAGGTTGCCGCTCCGAGGTATCCTCCGCCGTTGTCCTCGAGGTCTATGATGAGGTCTTTCATGCCTTGCTTCTTAAGTTTTGCGAGAGCTTCCGCGAGTTCCCGGTCGGTTTCCTGAGCAAACCGCGTGATACGTACATATCCTGTCGTAGGTGAGGCCATGAATGAGGCATCGACACTGTAGACCGGAATGTCGTCACGCTGTACGGTAAAGAGCAGCGGAGCGGATTCTCCGCGTCTCATGACGCTGAGATCGACTCTGGTACCCTTTGGGCCGCGCAGTATGCGCAGTATGTCACTGTTGGGACGCCTGAGTCCGGATATGACGGTATCGTTGGCGGTGAGAATACGGTCACCGGGCAGTATGCCTACTTTCTCACAGGGGCCGCCCGGAGTAGTCTGTATTACAAACAGGGTGTCGTTCAACATGTTGAACTGAATGCCTATACCCGAGAAGTTGCCTTCAAGCGGAGTGGTGAGCTCGCGGGTCTCGTCCGGGTCTGTGTAGGTGGAGTGGGGGTCGAGGTTCTTCAGCATTGCTACGATGGCATCCTGCACCATCCTGGAGGACGCTGTACTGTCGACCGGATCGACATAGAAGTTCTCGATGATGCGTTCGGCATACCGCAGTTTCATGTCGGGAGTGAACTGTGGCGTCTGTTGCTGGGAGTGTAGTGTGGAGAGACATGTGGCGAAGATTGCCACGAGTAGAGTGAAACGTTTCATCAGTGAGGTAGAAATTGTGAGGCGTCGTGACCGAAGTGCTGTAGCTCGCGCACTACCGACGAGCTCACAGCCGCGTGCTCGGGGAGGGTGGGTATGAGTATGGTCTCGAGACCTGATATTGTACGGTTTACGGTTGCAAGCGTGTATTCATATTCATAGTCGGCGGCTGTACGCACACCGCGTATTATGTAGCGTGCACCGAGTTCGCGTGCCAGATCGGCGGTGAGCCCGTTCCAGGCCATGACGCTGACACCCGGCAGACGGCGGGTTAACTCTCCGATGGCGTCGACACGTCCGGCATATGGTGAGGCCGAGGTCTTGGCCTCATTGTATCCAACGACTATTACTATGCGGTCGAAGAGCGGTAATGCACGTTCCAGTACCGACATATGTCCGACGGTGAACGGATCGAAAGAGCCCGGAAACAGTGCGGTGACGGGTTGCCGGGATTCCCGGTGCGGTTCCTGTTCAAGAGATTTCGCTGTCATCTTCCACTACGAGATTATTGATGATAAAGTTCTGGCGTTCTCCGGTATTCTTGCCCATGTAGAAGGCAAGGAGGTCGTCGAGGCTGTCTTCTTTCCTTAGGGTCACACGGTCGAGCCTCATGTCAGGGCCGATGAAGTCGCGGAATTCTTCGGGCGAGATCTCGCCGAGTCCTTTGAATCGTGTTATCTCGGCGTTGGCTCCGAGACGTTCGATAGCTGTGACACGTTCTTCGTCGTTATAGCAGTAATAGGTATCGTCGGGGATGCCGTTCCTGTTTTCCTTCGCGCGGGCTGATCCCATGCGTCGCGTTGTCTTCTTGTTGCGTACACGGAAGAGAGGAGTCTGGAGTACGTAAACGTGGCCTTTCTTTACCAAGTCGGGGAAGAACTGTAGAAAGAATGTGAGCAGCAGCAGACGTATGTGCATTCCGTCTACATCGGCATCGGTGGCTATGATGACGTAGTTGTAGCGGAGTCCGTCAATGCCTTCTTCGATGTTGAGGGCGGCCTGCAGCAGGTTGAATTCCTCGTTCTCGTATACTACTTTCTGAGTCAGGCCGTAGGAGTTGAGCGGTTTGCCTCGCAGAGAGAATACGGCCTGTGTCTCGACGTTGCGTATCTTGGTTATGGAGCCGGCTGCCGAATCGCCCTCGGTGATGAATATTGATGACGCAAGTTTTTTCTCTTCATTTCCGCGTGTATCGTTGAGATGTATGCGGCAGTCGAGGAGTTTGCGGTTGTTCATGCTTACTTTTTTTGCTCGTTCGCGGGCCAGCCTGGTGACTCCTGCGCGGGCTTTACGTTCGCGTTCCGAGTCCTGCACTTTGCGTAGTATCAGGTCTGCTGTGTCGAGATTGCGGTGGAGGTAGTTGTCGAGCTCTTTTTTGATGAAGTCGCCTATGAATTTTGATATGGTGACACCGTCAGGTTCCATGTCACGGGATGTGAGTTTGGTCTTGGCCTGAGAATCGAAGACTGGTTCCTGTACTTTTATCGATACGGCGGCGATCATGCCGTTACGTATGTCGGAGTATTCGAAGTTGCGGCCGAAGTAGTCCTTCAGAGTTCGTGACACAGCTTCCTTGAAAGCGGCGAGGTGGGTTCCGCCATGTGTGGTGTGCTGTCCGTTGACAAAAGAGTAGTATTCCTCGCCATACTGGTTGGCATGGGTGATTGCCACTTCTATGTCATCTCCCCTGAGATGGATTATCGGGTATAGCGGTTCGTTGGTCATGTTGACCTCGAGAAGGTCCCTCAGACCGTTGCGCGATATGTATCGTTTGCCGTTGAATATGATGGCGAGGCCTGTGTTCAGGAATGTATAGTTGCGCAGAAGGGGAATGATAAATTCGTCGCGGAACCGGTATCCCTTGAATATGGTATTGTCGGGTGTGAATCTTACGAGTGTGCCGTTCGGTTCGTCGG
The DNA here is from genome assembly GCA_910584665.1 of uncultured Muribaculaceae bacterium. Taxonomy (GTDB): domain Bacteria; phylum Bacteroidota; class Bacteroidia; order Bacteroidales; family Muribaculaceae; genus JAAVFS01. The sequence continues at coordinate 50,067 of CAJUBL010000003.1, forward strand.
TGGGTATTGTTCCTGTCTCCTCTACGAGCTGGCCACGCGTGAAGGTGGCCATCCTGGTCATCCCGTCGCGGGTGCTCTGTATTTCGAAAGTCTCTGACAGGGCATTGACGGCTTTGATGCCGACGCCGTTGAGTCCGACAGACTTTACGAAAGCTTTGGAGTCGTATTTACCTCCGGTATTTATGCGGGAGGCGACATCGACAAGCTTGCCGAGGGGTATTCCGCGACCGTAGTCACGTACGGATACCGACGTCTCGGAAACGTCGACTATTACCTGACGCCCGTATCCCATCATGTATTCGTCGATGGTATTGTCTACAACCTCTTTGAGCAGCACGTATATACCATCGTCGCTTTCTGTCCCGTCTCCGAGTTTGCCGATATACATGCCGGGGCGCAGACGTATGTGTTCTTTCCAGTCGAGGGTAACGATGTCGCTCTCTGTGTATTCCACCGGTATTTCGGGCCCGTTGCTGTCGGGCAGGAAGTCTTCTTCTTGAGTCATGCCGTGATTGTCATTTGGTTGTATCGGTTTGCAAATGTACAAAAAAAAATGATATGGCGGGCATAAGAGCCGGCTCAATAATCGGTTTGTATCACCTGAGGCGTGTTACGCGTACACGGGTGTTCTTGAGGCGATGGGGCGTGACAGCGTTGACTACGTCCCGGGCTTTATCCCGCGGTATGGCCGCTATGGCGGAATGGTCGCCGACAATGATGCGGCCGATTTCTCCAGGTTCGAGACCTCCGCGGTTTATCAGATAGCCGGCGATGTCTCCGCGCGATATTTTCTCACGGCGTCCGGCGTTGAAATATAGCGTGGCTATGTCGCTGTGCAGAGGATTTCCGCTATGGCCGGAGGGAACATAAGAGCGGTCGAAGTTTATGTATTCGGGCAGATTCTCACCCTCGGCGGTGATTACATATATGGTGCCGTATGCGTCCTGCCTGGCAGTGCGTCCGTTGCGGTGTGTCCAGGCTTCTGTGCTGACGGGCATGTGGTAATGTATGACGGCGCCAATGTTGTCGATATCAAGGCCTCGGGCGGCGAGATCGGTTGCCACGAGTACCGGAGTCGAACCGTTGTCGAACAGATCGAGGGCGAGTTGTCTCTGCCGCTGTTCGAGACCTCCGTGGTATAGTCCTGCAGGCATGTGTTCATCCATAAGGGAACTATATACGCGTTCGGCGCTCTCGCGGTGGTTGACGAATATTATTACACGTTGATTGTCAAGTGAGTGTAATAGGTCTGTGAGCGTGTCAAGTTTGTCGCGAACGGGGCTTTCGACCTGTACCACCTGCATGCGGTGGCGTGGAGCCGGTGCAGAGTCGGTGAAGTCGAGAGTGTCGAACCGGCCGACCGACAGAAATTCCGGAATACGGCTGAGTCGTGTGGCGCTCGTGAGCACGGTGTTTTTCAAAGATGTAAGACGACGGATTATTCGTGACATCTCGTCGGAGAATCCCAGTTCGAGCGACTTGTCATACTCGTCGAGCACAAGGGTTTGGATGCCCGTGATGTCGAGTTGCCCTCTTCTGAGGTGGTCGAGCAGGCGTCCCGGTGTCGCTATGATGATATCCGGGATGACGGATAGGGTGTTTACCTCGTCGGTCATGGAGTGTCCGCCGTACAGGGCTGATACTTTCATTCCTGAAGCGATAGGGCGAATCACGTCATATATCTGCAGTACGAGTTCTCTCGACGGTGCGATTACAAGGGCTTTGATCTGTCGGTTGTCGTCGGGACGGACACGTTGCAGCAGGTATAGGGTGAAAGCGAGTGTCTTGCCCGATCCTGTCGGTGCGAGCAGCAGTATGTTGTCGCCATGTGCGGTAGCCATGGCTTCCTGCATGGGGTTCAGATGTTGTATGCCGGTTGATGCAATGGCTGTTTTTATATCCTTGAGTTCCATAGTTGTAGGGTCTTCTGTTATATATAACGTCGGGAGATGTGTTTTAGCGTGTGAAAATAAGCCAAAGGCTGCGCTTCATATTCCGGTGTGGCGGAAGCGCAGCCTTTGGTATATTGCGGTTTTATCTCGGACCATGCCCGGGCCGGCCGGGAGGAGGTCCTCCGGGTCCGCCCCATCGGCGGGCGTTGCGGTCGGTGGGTTCGTTGCCTTTGCCGAATGTGTTGAACTTGTATGTGAATGTGAACATGAAGTAGCGTGTCAATGTATTGTACTCTATGTCGTCGATGTAGCTGGCTGTTACCGAGCGCTGTATCTGCTGCTTCTGCTGCAGCAGGTCATAGACTTTGAGCTGTAAGGTCGCCTGCTTGTTCCGCAGGAATTCGTAACTTATCGAGGCGTTCCACATCCATGTGTCTGTATCGTATCCGTTTGTATAACCCCTGGTGCCGTTGAAGTTGAGCTCACTGTTGAGGATGATACCTACGGGTGTGTGATAGTAGGCATTGAATCCGACGCCGTAGTTGTGTATGAGCAGATTTCCGTTATTGTTGGTTTTAAGGGTATTGTAGGTTTTCTGGACGCGGTAGTTGGGCCGAAGTTCGAGCGAGATGTCATCGGGACGCCAGGCGAGCATCATCATGTCGGCCCACATGATCGAACGGCTGGTGTTCTTCAGACCGTTGTTAAATCCCACGGTCTGGTTGTAGTTGATGAACATGTGGTTGTTGAAGGTGAAAGCTTTGTTGCGGAACGGGGTCGAGAACATGTTCATGATACGTGCGCTCCACACTCCGTTGACGTTTTCGTAGGTGGTGAACTGTCCGCCGGTTTCGGTGTTGAATGTCGTCTTTGACACAATGCTGTTCTGGGCGACATTGATGAATGCCATGGCCATGACTGACTGCTGGCGTTCCTGATTGAAGTTCTGGTAGCGCAACTGAATGTTGTGGGTGAATGATGGCAGCAGGTTGGGATTACCCTGTATCACGCGCAGCGGGTCGCTCTCGTCTGCTACGGGCTGCAGCTGTGACATCGATGGCTGTGACGAGCGTCCGCGGTAATGGGCATTGAACGAAGATACTTTGCTGAGCTTGTAACGGAAACGCAGGAACGGCGCGTAGTTCCATACCCATCTCTCGGGAATATTCTTGTCAGAGTTGATGAGGTTACGGCTGCGTGACATTGACGGAACTAATGATACGCCGCCTTCGAGATTGATACTTTTTGTGACTTTTTTGTAGCCTACGCGTATGTCCTGTGAGAAGAAATCGTTGCGGAAACGGTTGCTCAGATCCCTGTCGGCAGGTACTCCTATATAGTTGCCGGTGTATACCGGGATGCCGGGGGACGGAACGTTCTCGTACTCACGGTAGCCGATGAATTCGAGCTGGTCCGGTATCTCGTCGGGGTTGTCGGTGCTTATTTTGTATACAAGCTTGTCGGCATTATTCCAGCGGTACTGTGCGTTGTAGGCGACGGTAAGGAAGTTGCCGTCGGCGACATTGCCTAATGGTTCGGTCCAGGATATGCGGCCCGATGCCGAGTTGCTCCATGTGTGGTTGTCGGTATACATGCTGTAGATGTCGTAGGTATCTCCGTATGTGTCCTCGAGTTCATCTTCCAGTGCGGCGTCCCGGAGCATCCTGTACCAGTTGTATGAGTAACTGTAGGATTTCTCGCGCACGTCAGACATGTTGTATCGGCCGAATATCGAGAATGACCGGCCTCTGTGGTTTCTGAAATTGTGGTTGTAGATTGTCATGAATCCGGCCTCGTAGCTCTTGCCGTGCGAATCTCCGAGATTGAGGCTGGTGGTAGTATTCCTGTTCGGGCGTGTGACCGAGAATTCGTCGCTTTCGGAGTCGTTGATGTTGATTGACATGTTGGGACGTATGTCAAGGGTATTGAACGAGTCCGGTTTCCATTGTATCCTGAAATCGGCGCGTATGTTGTGACCCTTGTCTGTGGCCATGGAGTTGGAATTGGAGAAATAATCGTCGGCGTTAAGCAGATATTCGCGGTTCTGCCGTTTACGGGTGTCGCGGTCGGTGTGTGAGTACATCACGTCACCGCCTACTCGGAATATTTCTTTGTTGCCTATATTGAAGTTGACTCCGAACGACTGTGAGTTGTTGATTCCCTGATCGCCGCCGAAACGACGGAATCTGTTGCCGTTGCCGTCGGTGAATCCAAGTTCGTTGGTATTGTTGGCCGATCCTATGAAGGTGATCTGGTTGTTGTTCCAGAACCGGTTGATATTGAACGTAGCCTGATAACGATCGTCAGTACCGTAGCCTGCCTCGACAGTGCCGAACCATCCGTTTTTCATCCCTGGTTTGACGGTGAGATTTATGACGGTCTCTTCCTCGCCGTCGTCCACACCGGTGAGGCGTGCCAGATCGCTCTTACGGTCGACGACCTGCAGTTTGTCGACCATATTGACGGGAAGATTCTTGGAGGCAACCTTCGGATCGTCGCTGAAGAATTCCTTTCCGTCAATGAGAATTTTTGTCACGCTCTTGCCGTTGGCGGTTATCTTTCCGTCGGTGTCCACCTCGACGCCGGGAAGGCGTTTGAGCAGATCCTCGACAACGGCGTTGGGCTGGGTCTTATAGGAGTCGGCATTGAATTCCACCGTGTCTTCCATGACCTTGATCGGGGTTTTGATGGCGGTGACAACTGCTTCCTGCAGCTTTATCGATGAGTCGGTCATCTTCAGTGTGTCGGCCGTGACATTGTTGTCAGCTACTTTTAAGTTGATATACCCCTTGTTGTATCCGAGATATGTTGCCTCTACGATGTAAGAGCCACGTTTCACCCCTGAAAGGGTGTAGCAGCCGTTGATATTGGCTATAGCGCCTTTGACGAAGGTACTGTCGCCTGACGACAGGAGCCTGACGGTGGCATCGGACATCGGGTCGCCTGTGGATCCGTCCACGATGACGCCCCTGATGTCGGCGGCAATGACGGCCGACGCGATGGCCGCCGTTGATAATAAAGAAATTGTACGGTTGAAGTTGAAGCGCATTGTCGCGTTGTTTATATTTTAACTAAAATAATATCAAGGTTATTAAAAAACCGACATATTCTAAAGACTGCGGTAACGCGTGACGGTTTAAACCGTTAATGTATTTTAGTATTTCTGTGCAGTTTTTTGCATCCGGCTGTACGGCCTGATGTGGATCAGATCTTTTTCTTCATAATATGAGTGCTGTGAACATTGACATCTGTAATGTAATATTGATACCGGTATGTTCTATGATATATAAATCACTTTTTTCGCTTTTAATTTGGAAATTGAGTTTATTGATGCTATCTTTGCAATGAAATACAGTCACACTATTTAGGGCCTCGCCGTCAGCTTCAAGGATGGTCGGGCACTTTATTTTTTTATGTATAACTTTTAAAAAACATATAAGAACTATGGCTATAACCTTCATGACCAAGGATGGTTACCGAAAAAAAATGGAAGAGATCGCTTATCTGGAAAATGTAAAGCGTCCCGAAATATCACGTGCTATCGCCGAAGCCCGCGACAAGGGTGATCTGAGTGAGAATGCAGAGTATGATGCCGCCAAAGAAGCTCAGGGTATGCTGGAGATGAAAATCTCTCAGCTCAAGGATCTTGTGGCCAATGCACGTATCATCGACGAGAGTAAGCTGAATACCGATGAGATTCAGATAATGAATCGTGTCAAGATAAAGAACATGGCCAACAATATGGTTGTTGAGTATACCATCGTCACAGACAGCGAGGCAAATCTCAAGGAGAAGAAGATAGCCGCCTCCACGCCTATTGCCCAAGGTCTGCTTGGACATAAGAAAGGTGATATCGTGGAGATACGTGTGCCTCAGGGCCTGATGAAGTTTGAGGTTGTCGAGATCGGATTTTAATGGAGGACTGCATTATGGCGACATTATTTTCACGTATAGCAGCTGGCGAGATACCCAGCTACAAGGTGGCTGAGGATGACAGTTTTTTTGCCTTTCTTGACATTAATCCTGTCCAGGCTGGTCACACGCTTGTGATACCACGCCGCGAGATAGATAATATTTTCGATCTGAGTCAGGATGAATATGCCGATCTGCAGCGTTTTGCATGGCGTGTGGCTCAGGCTGTAAAAGCGGCAGTGCCATGCCGTAAGATAGGTGTGGCTGTAATAGGGCTGGAGGTACCTCATGCCCATATTCACCTCATACCTATAACCAATGAGGGTGACATGGATTTCAATAACAAGAAGACATTGCCGGCAGAGCAGATGGAGAGACTTGCCGCTGACATTGCCCGCAATTTCAAATAATCAAGGTAATTACCTGACCATGAAACATTACCACTATCTTATGGCCGGCATGGCCCTGGTCGCTTTTGCGGCATGTAATCATACCGACAACTGGAGTGTAAGCGGTACTATAACCGGAGCCGACGGCAAGCTGCTGACGCTGGAACGTTCTTACAACGGCATGTGGACGGTTCTCGATTCGGTGCGTCTTGACGAAAAGGGTGACTATGAGTTCAAGTCAGCACCCTTCGGGTATCCCGATATCTACAGGATATCGCTGGACGGCAAGGCATCGGCCTATTTTCCGGTAGACAGCCTTGACAATGTCACTCTATGTGGTGATGCCGCGACGCTGGCTACCGATTACCGGCTTTCAGGCACTGTCAGTGCCGAGATGCTGCAGGCGATCAATGGACTTATAAATAAGAAAATCGCGTCGGTAGGACGTGATGCCGCTGTCGGCGATTCGCTGCTCAAGCGCGAGCTGTCGGGTATGGTCCTCGGTGACATGAGCAGTATCGTGTCCTATTATATAATCAATAAGGAGATAGGAGGACGTCGGATCTTTGATCCGACCGATAAAGCCGATCTGCGTGTGATCGGAGCCGTGGTCAACGCCTTTTCGGCGCTCCGGCCCAATGACCCCCGCACACGTTTTATGGAACTGCAGTATATAGCTCAGCGCCGTGCGCTTAATCCTGTGACAACACAGGTTACTGCTACTGAGATAGGATTTCCGGAGATCAGGTTGCGCGATGTCGGCAACAATGAGCGGCCGTTGTCGGCCATAGTGGGTAACGGCAAGCCGGTGATACTTAATTTTACCGCCTATGCGGCCGATAATTCGCCGGCAGTCAACCTCGCCCTTGCCGGTATTTATAATGCGGGCGGAGTCGAGATATATCAGGTGTCGATTGACAGAGACGAGTATCTGTGGCGTGAGGCGGCCCGTAATCTGCCGTGGGTAGCTGTATTCAATTCGCCGCGTGACGGTGACCGGGTGCTTGTAGACTATAATGTGGGTGCTGTACCTATGTCTTTCATTATAGATCGCAACGGTATGCTTCAGGAACGTGTCGAGGATATATCCAGGCTGTCAGAACTTATCGGGAAGTACAGATGAGCTTTGAAGAGTCTCTGACAGTGGTTATACCGGTATATAACCGTGCCGCTGTCGTAGAGCGTACTCTTGATAGTGTCGCCGCTCAGACTCTGAGACCTCTGTCGGTTGTTCTTGTTGACAATAACTCGACCGATGATACGGCTCGGGTTCTTGAACGCTGGGCTATGGCCCGGCGTTCGTCGTCCTTACAGATAATTGTGACGACAGAGACAACACCGGGTGCTGCTGCGGCCCGTAATTGCGGACTGAGGCTCGCGACAGGCTCTGTTGTGATGTTCTTTGATTCTGATGATGTGATGTCTCCGCATCTGTGCAGTGCGGTCGTCGATGCCTTCAGGGCAGACCGTGAACTGGGTATAGTAGGCTGGGATGTGGATATAACCAGAGCTGACGGCAGCATGTATACGCGCCGGTTTATCGTTGACGGCCGGCCCGTATGCAGGGCTTTGATTCATGGCCAGATGTCGACGGCACGGTATGCTGCCCGCCGTTCACTGTTTATTGAGGCCGGAGGCTGGAATGAATCGGTCGGAGTGTGGGATGATCTTGATCTCGGTCTGAGACTCCTGTCCCTCAATCCTGCAATGGGACGTGTCGGTATAAGGAATGCAGTTACAGTCTATTACTCGGAAATGTCGATTACGGCTCAGGCCGATTCACGGGCTGTAAGTCCTGAGAAAGAGCATGCTCTTGACTGCTGTGAGGATACACTGGCAGTGTCGGGAAATGTATGTGGATTACGTTGGGTGGATTATAGACGTGTTCTGCTGGCAGCCGAATATGCTTCGCGTGGTGACAGAGAGGCGGCGCGCCGTTTGCTTCAGAAGCTGCGCTGGGCTCCGCGCTGGGTCTGTCGCCTGCTGTATGTCAAACATCGTCTGTTCTCGCGGGGAACTTATCTTCTGGCTCCGTTCAGGCGTATATGAGATCTGTCGGCCGGAAATCTCTATATCATCTGAATTTCCGGGCTGTGTGATTATTCGGATGTGAGCTCTTCGCGTGTCACGCGTATGAGCTCAAGCCTTACACCTTTCTTTCTGACGATCTCAAGGGTCAGAGGAGGCAGTACGATTATATCATTTTCGGCCGGTATCGAGCCTGTGCTGTGAAGTATATATCCGGCGAGCGTCTGGTACTCATCAGCTTCGGGAATGCTCAGATGGTATGAATCGTTGATGGTTTCGATTTCAATCCGGCCGGAAAACTCATATACTCCCGGTGATATCTCCCGGGCGGTGACTCCGGATTTATCATGTTCGTCCTGAATGTCACCGAAGATTTCTTCCACAAGATCCTCGAGTGTGACCATCCCGGCCGTACCTCCGAATTCGTCTACGACTATGGCCAGCGACCGTTTTTCGCTGAGTAACCGCCGCATCATCTTGTCAGCCATGAGGGTCTCGGGCGCGAAAAGTACCGGCTTCAGATGTTCCTTCCAGTTGACCGACGGGTCAAAAAGCTCGCTTACATGGATATAGCCCAGAACGTTATCAATATCTTCGCTGAATACCAATATCTTTGACCGTCCTGATCGGGTGAACAGCCGGCTTAGCTCGTCATAGTCGGTTGTGTCTATGTTTACGGCTACCACCTCGTTACGCGGTGTCATGCAGTCTCGCAGATGTGTTGTAGAGAAATCGAGAGCGTTGTGGAATATTTTCACCTCGTTCTCGATACGGCTTTTGGCTCCGGTGTTGTCATCGATTGTCCGTTCCAGATACTGGTTGAGATCTCCTATCGACAGCAATGCCGGGCGCTGCTGGGAGTCTTCTATCCCGCACAGTTTCATAAGTCCCTTTGATATTCCGGTTGCTAACAGTGATATAGGATAGAGTATAAGGTATATCAGGAATATAGGAAGGGCAAAGTAACGTAGCGAGAGGTTAGGATTGATACGGAACATCGTTTTTGGCAGAAACTCGCCCGTGAGAAGTATGATGCCGGTGGAGATCAGAGTCTGTAAAAGCAGTACCGGCAGATCACTGCTGATGTGAGTCTGCAGCCATGGCTCTATAAGCTTTGCCATGCCCATACCGTAGATTACAAGAACGATATTGTTGCCTACAAGAATTGTGGATATGAAGAAGTCGCTGTGTCCGTAGAAAAGATTCAGTATACGGCTTAGCGCTCCTCCTTTCTGGACATCGATCTCAAGTCTCACGCGGTCGCTGGTGACGAATGCTATCTCTACACCCGAGAATATGGCCGAGAAAATCAGAGATACAGTGCTTATTATGAGCCAGAGCTGTTGGTCGGGTGTCATTTGTTGCTGATGTTTTGGTATTCTTCGTTGGTCTGGACGGCCTGTTGGTCTGTCTTGACGGGTATGAGATTGCGTCTCAGTGTCATACGTCTCGATGACGTGTCATTGTCAGTTCTCACGTTGCGGCGGTTCCGCGTCTGATGTCCGGTGTCGGTGCGTACCTCTGCTGATGCGGCTTCCGGACGCTTGCCGCCGACCGTATCGCCGGACGATGTCGATGCGGCGGAGTCCGCGTTCTGTCGGTCGTGGCGTTCGGAACGCATGCGGTCTATGGGGAGTATCATCTGCGGATGTAGCACTGTGTATTCAGTCATAGCTTCATTGCTTTCGAAACCGTATCCTTCTATGATACGTTCCGAGCGAACTATGTGCATGAACGAGTCGCTGTAGACACGTCTTGTGTTCTGGTCCCAGAAGAGCTGGGGTGTGGCAAAACGGTCTCCGTCGGTGTTGCGCATGTTCACGTTTCCGTCAAACCGCCATATCTTGCGCGAACTGAAGTAGGTTGCCGAGTCGGTGCGGAAGGTGGCGTCGGTGTTCATGTTGTCGTCATACTTCTCGAGATACATTCCGTCGGGGAATGTCCAGTACGGAGTGTCGGCTTCCTCATACATTATCCATAGCGGGGCGGTGATGTGATAACGCGTATAGCCGGAGTCGCTGACATAGGTCGATACATCGGTAGTGAGCATCGTGGGGGCGTTTCCGGCATTGTCTATATCTGCAATACGTCCGTTATTATCGTCGCCACACGATACTGTGACCGACGTTGTCGCGAGCGTCAGGACTACGGTTACCGGTAACGATCTCAGAGAGTTCATACCGTCAGATCAGTGAATCTTGCTCTGGAAGAACCACATCTCGTTGAAGTTGATGCCCAGAGTGATCATTATGCAGTCTTCTTTGATGAGCGCCCGGGGAGAGGCCTGACGATGACGGTATTCGAGGCTGAGGTTGACTACGGACCGGAGCATCATGGAGTTGGCTGTCGGGAGGCCGAATCCTATCGAGGCTCCGTATTCGCGTACATTATTGCCGCGCACAGTGAGATAATCGTGAGTGTAGAATGCTCCCGCGCGGTATTGTATGCGTTGCAGGTAATTGCCGCGTGGGCGCGGGGTGAACTGCAGGCCGGCGTTGATTTTCCAGCGGTCGGAGAATTTCTCGGCGGCCTCGTAGCCTTCAAGAGCCTGATATCTTACCTTGCTCCAGGGCTGATAGGTGAAATCAGCCTCAGCCGTCAGACGGTCGTCAAGTTCGTAGTTTACTCCTATGCCCCATGTCTCGGGCATTGAGAATTTGCCTTTGAGACTTGTATACCCTGTGGTGTCGGGCTGGACGGTATTGTCTGAACTGTTGATGGGATAATGCACTCCGTAGCTATGGCCGTGGAATGACTTGCCGGGAGAGTATACGATACCTGCCGTGATGCGGTGACGGGGACTGATACGGTGACTGTATTGTATACCGAAGTCGAGTTTATAGTCGGTCACTTTCAATACTCGCTCGAAAAGTGACTGGTTGCCTTCGGCTGTAGTAACGTAGTTGTCATTGAGTATGTTGCCGAACATGTAAGAGATGTTAGCTCCTACGGTGAGTCCCCTGTATGGTCTGCCGGCCACTCCTAAGTACAGCAGGTTGATGCCGCCGCTACCCTGTCGTGAGCTTATTCCTGCATCCTCGCCCACTACATCTCCGAATGAGTATCCTACCTGGCTGTATGGCAGAAGACCTGCGCTTCCGCCCATGTATTTGCCCAGCGGGAACTGCATGGTGATATAGTCGAGTCCTCCCGAAAGATCTTTGCCGGTGATGTTTTTGCCGTCGGTACCTGGTTCAGTGCTCCAGGTCTGGCGCAGGTTACCTCCCATGTCGAAGAGGAATGTCAGTGTATCGATGGCGGCATACGAGGCCGGGTTCATTACGTTGATCTGGCGCCCTGAATTCATGGCGTATCCGACGCCGCCCATGCCTCGTTGTGATGATGTGACATTGTCGCTCAGTATGCCGTAGCCTAAGCGGGAGTAGGGGGTGTTGGTGCTGTTCTGGGCTATAGCCGTGATGGTAGCGAGGGCTGCAGAGGCAGCGAGAATGATCTTAGTTATCTTCATTATACATTAATAGGTCATTGAGGCCGCGGTTTACGAGGCACTCCTGGTAATCTGTCTTAAAGTCAAGTTTGGCGGCAAGCTCCTGTCCCCAGCCGCCGGATATCATAACAACGGCATCGTGTGGCAGGCGGGAGTGATAATAGGATATCTCGGCAATCACACCGTTGAAAGCCCCTGAACGCAGGGCGCTCTCGGTAGTGTTACCCCACAGACGGGTCTCTCCGCGGCTCGATACCAGTGGCAGACGGGCTGTGTAGGCGTGCAGTGACTTCAGGCGCATGCCTATGCCGGGTGATATGTTCCCGCCGACAAAGTGGTTGCGGGCGGTGACTCGGTCATAGGTGATTGCTGTACCTGCGTCGACGATGAGAAGTTCTGTGCCGGGATGAAGCCTTGAGGCGGCGACAGCGGCGGCGACACGGTCTACTCCCAGTGTCGACGGGGTAGCGTAGTCTATGATCAGGGGTATAGGCGTTCCGTGAGTAAATTCGGTTGCCCGTATGCCATGTTCTTCCAGTATCTGCGGGAGCATGTCCTGCTGTTCGGCTACCGTGCAGTACATGGCCCTGTCAATATCATAACGGGCGGCAAGGCTTGTCAGCTCGTCGTCATCCAGTGATACAAAAGGCATGAAGTAGACGAGGTTATTCCCGTCCCAGACAGCCACTTTGGCACTGCTGTTACCCTGGTCTATGGTTAGAGTAAGTCCCATTAGCCCACAAAATTACAAAAACCTATCAAACAGTAAAATACTTTTAGTATTTTTAAGAGCTTGTTTCATAATAAATGTTGACGGATGACAGCGGTGAGGTGATTCTTTCTCTATATTTGATTTGACGGAACGAAATATTAAGGAGCCTGTATTACGGACATGGCGCTGTTAGGAGTGTGTTCAGTATGTTGATGTCAACAAGGTCATCAACACCGTTGACACGTCCGCGGTGGGTGTATTGCCACATGTACCACGTGTCGGGACCGGGTGGATCGGAGAATGAGCATATCCACAGCGGATAATCCGGGAAGCTGCTTATGAATCTGCGGTATCCTCGTTTGTTGGTGTATAGCATCACATCGTAACCGTTGAGTTCCAGATGCCTGATCGCCTGTTCCAGAGCTATTACTATGCTGCCGGTCCCGTGAACTTCGGGGTTGCCCGATTCCTCTACATCGAGTGTTACCGGAAAGTCGAACTCCAGTCCTTTGATAACGTTCAGAAAATGATTGGCCTGAACAGCACCGTTGCAGTCAAACCTGAAAAAATGGTATGCTCCGACCTTGAGCCCGGCTTCACGTGCCAGACGGTAGTTATCGGCGAATTTCCTGTCGGTGAACGATATTCCCTCTGTAGCTTTGAGCATCACGAACTGCATACCGGCCTCTCTGACAGCATTGAAGTCAATATCTCCGTTGTGGGCCGACAGATCAAGGCCGCGGATCGGATAGAGTTCTTCGCTCGGTTCTATATGGGGGGAGAGGTATCGTCTCCATCCCCACCAGCTTACTGTCGCTATAATGGTCGTGAAGACGAGGAGTGCCGTTGTGCCAAGTATCCGGTTGCGTGTGATTTTCATTGAGCTGGCTTTTGCGATACAATAATGTGTTTCATAAGTCGGGATATAAAGAAAACCGCCGCCATAAGTGTGACGATTATGGCCGAGCAGGGTACATCACCGAGAGTCGAAAGTAAAAGACCTGCGACACATGTCACGACAGAGACGGCGACCGATATCCACACAAGCTGTCTGAAGCGTCGGCAGAATATTTCGGCGGTCATCTGTGGCAGTGAGAACATCGACATCAGTAACATTATTCCGACGAGTCTTATTGTCAGCACTATGCACACAGCGACAAGAACCGTCATCGCGTAGTTTATGAATGTAACCGGTAATCCTGATACCCGGGCGAAGTCACGGTCGAACGCACAGATTATGATCTTCTTATAGTATAACGTGAAGAAGGTTATGAGAACCACAGTGAATATTCCGAACACAATCAGGTCGGAGAGGGTGATTGTCAGTATGTTGCCGAACAGAAACGAATTCAGTTCGGGTACGTATCCGGGGGTCATGAATACGAAGATCACACCGGCCGCCATGCCGACGGACCATACAACGGCAATAGCTGAATCTTCGCGTATGCGGTATCGGCCGGCCATCCATTCGACGCCTGCCGATGATCCGATTGCAAACAATGCGGCTGTGATGATGGGGTTGATTCCCAGGCAGTAGCCGAGTCCGAGTCCGCCGAAGCAGGCGTGGGTCACACCGCCCGATATCGCTACGAGGCGTCGGGTTATGATGTATGTGCCTATGATGGCCGACGCTATGCTCAGTATTATTACAGCAATAAGCGCGTTCTGGAAAAATGTGTATCTGAGAATTTCCATAATGGTCTGGTTGAGAGGATCGGCACTAACGTTTGTCTCTGGCTTCAGCAACTATCATCAGCAGTTCCTCGCGTACTTCTCCGGGCAGTGTGATGCCGCGGGTGGTGACGCTTCGGGCCCATCCTGCTATTTCGTCAGGACGAAGGGTGAGCAGGACTTCGCGGAACATCTCGATTTCGTCGGCGGTGTAACCACCGGCAGGACGGCCCTTGAATGCGTCAAGCTCTTCGTCGTCATAATAAAGAATATCACGGTCCATTCCGGCAACAAGCGAGTCTTTCTCGCAGGTGATGTGCATGCCGCAGCATTCACTCCCGTCGGTGTCGGCTGGGTCCGACAGGTCCTCCTGACTGCCTGCTGTGTCCGGTCCGTCCGGTTTCCAGTAATGCAGTCGGTCAAGAAGATATAACAGCAGGCCGCCACCGGTCAATAATGCCAGTAATATTGCAGCTAAGGTCATGACTGTCTGATTTGGAACCCGGCGCCGGCAAGGTGAAGCCAGAAGTCAGGATATGATTTTGATACCACAGCTGGGTTATCGATTGTCAGTGTTCCGTTTATTGCGGCTAATGGGGCCATGGACATGGCCATGCGGTGATCGTTATAGGTCTCGATCGTAGGATATGCGACGCCTGGTATCTTTGTCCCGTCCCATTCAAGTGTATTGCCGTCGGATACGGTAAGACGGTATCCGAGTTTGCCTAACTCGCGTCTCAGGGCTTCAAGTCTGTCTGTCTCCTTGATGGGAAGTGTAGAGAGCCCTGTCAGACGGAATGCCAGGCCCATCCCGCAGCATGTCGCTGCGACTGTCTGTGCGAGATCAGGACAGGACTGCATGTTTAGTTCTACTGCCGTATGCTTTTGGGGTATGGGGCTGTTTTCTTTTGTTATTGTCAGACTGCCGTCTCTGTTGATGTGTGTAATGACGCCGAGCGGTTCGAATATGTGTGCCACAATGGCATCTCCCTGAAGCGAACGTGCTTGCAATCCGGTGAGGGTGAACGGTCTGCCTGTAAGCGCTGAGATTTCATACCAGTAAGATGACGCCGACCAGTCGGCTTCGACAGTGAATGGCGGCCGGGGAGGCTGATAGCTTCCTGCGGTCACTTTTATGCAGAGGTCCCGGGAGTCGTTTTGCCGCTGTTCGGTGCTGATACCGTAGGCGTACATCATTGCTGTTGTCATTTCTATGTAGTCGAGGGAGACCGGTGTCCCCCTGAGTGTCAGTTCCATACCCAGTGTCATGGCCGGAGCCGCCATGAGCAGGGCCGAGGTGTATTGTGAACTTACACTACCGTCAATCTCTATGGCACCGCCCTCGAGACGGCGACCTCTGATGTGGAGCGGAGGGTAACCTTCGTTTGCTGTGTAGGTGATGTCGGCACCGAGATTCCTGAGTGCATCTACGAGTATGCCTATGGGGCGTTGTCGCATCCTCTCAGTACCGTCAAGAATCATATCGCATCCTGGCAATGTAGCATAATAGGCTGTCAGAAACCGCATTGCAGTGCCGGCGGCACCTATGTTCACATTGGCGTGAGTGCCGGCGGCAAGTGCCTGAAGCATAGCCTCGGTGTCATCACACCGGGCTATATTCTCGCGTCGCGTCCTGATGCCTGTGAGTGCATTTATTATTAGCAGTCTGTTGCTCAGGCTCTTTGACAGCGGCAGGCCGATAGTCTGCGGCATGACTGTGTGTGTCGGTGCCGGGTTATATGCTACGCATGCCTTCATCTGGATTATATGTATGGTATGGTTTTGATTGTCAGGATAATGCGTCGCGCAGATGGTCAAGGGCGAGTTTCAGTACCGAGCGGGGGCATGCGACATTGAGACGCATGTAGCCGCGCCCTTCGTCGCCGAACATCGAGCCGTCGTTGAGGGCGAGGTGTGCCCGGTTGATGAACATTTTTACAAGCTGGTCCTGATCCATTCCTAAGGAGCGGCAGTCAAGCCATACCAGAAATGAAGCTTCGGGTGTTACCATGCCTAAGGCCGGAAGATTTTCCTTGAGGTAACAGCGTGTGAACTCTATGTTTTCCCTGATGTATTCGAGAGCTTCGTCGAGCCAGGCCTCTCCGTTATGGTATGCGGCCTCGGTAGCGATGGTGGCAGTGAATGTGGGTGCGTTGAACTCGTTGGTCTCCAGCCAGTGGAAAAACGGATTTCGAAGCTCCGGGTTTTTGACCACACACCAGGAACTTACCATGCCGGGGATATTGAATGTCTTGCTGGGAGCACCGAGCATCACACCTACAGCGCGGGCATTGTCACCGGCTGCCAGAAAAGGTATGTGAGGCTGCCTGTCAAGCATCAGGTCTCCGTGTATTTCGTCGCTTACCACTACCATGTTGTTCTCACGGGCTATGCGGGCTACCTCTCCGAGAGTGTCGGCATCCCACTGTAATCCTATGGGATTGTGGGGGTTGCAGAGGATCATCATTGTGGGCTTTTCTGCTATGACGGCGCGCTCGAGTCCCTCGAGATCCATCCGGTATGAATTTTCGGTCTTGATCAGAGGATTGGGCAGCACTATGCGGTCATTACCCTCTATCACCATCTTGAACGGGTGATAGACAGGCGGCTGTATCACAACTTTGTCTCCGGGCCTGCTGAAGAAGTTGATAGCAAATCCTATGCCTTTGACAACACCGGGAATGTAGGTGATCTCCTGGCGGTCTGTCCTGAAACCGTGGCGATGTTCAAGCCAGTCGGTTATTGATGTCCAGTAGCTTTCGGCAGGTGCTGCGTAACCGTATATGGGGTGTGATATACGCTTTCTGAGAGCTTCGGTTATCTCGGGGCAGACGGCAAAGTCCATGTCGGCTATCCACATGGGAATCAAGTCGTCTGAGCCGAACGTGCTCTTAAGGTCATCATACTTTACCGATCCGCTTCCATGGCGATCGATTATCTGGTCAAAGTCGTAACGTTTCATTATAGATTGGTATAGGTATTATGTGACCGCAAAAGTAATGAAAACGTTTCATACCTGCAACAAAAACACCTGTCAACAGAAGTCAACAGAAGCAGAGGATAAGCAGCTGGGCTATCACAACGCGGGTGAACATTGCAAGCGGGTATACGGTGGCATAGCCTACCGCGGGATTGTCGCCGGGCAATGTCTCGCTGGCATAGTCGAGTGCCATGGGATTGGCCATCGCTCCGCAGAGAATGCCACATGTGGTTCCGAAATCAAACCGTGCCAGTCTCAGGGATATGAATGCTATGATGAGTACAGGCAGAACTGTTATGATGAACCCTGATGCAATCCAGAGCAGTCCGTCGCCTCTCATTATCGATTCTACGAAGTGAGAGCCTGAGTCCAGACCAAGGCATGCCAGATAAAGAGAAAGACCTATGCCGCGAAGCATCAGGTTGGCACTGCGGGTGGTGTAGGTGACGAGGTGAAAACGAGGCCCGAATCGCCCTATCAGCAGTCCTACGACGATAGGTCCGCCGGCCAGACCGAGTTTTACCGGTACCGAGATGCCCGGTATCGCGATCGGGATGGAGCCTAAGAGCAGTCCTAACACGAGACCTATGAAAATCGCGGCGAGATTGGGGTCGCGAAGCTTGGTTGTGGCATTGCCGAGTACTTTTTCAACTTTGGCTATCTGACGTTCCTGTCCTACCACTGTCAGCCGGTCGCCGAGCTGCAGTATAAGTCCGGGTTTGGCGAGGAGCAGTACACCGCTCCGCATGACACGCGTGATGTTGACTCCATAGTTGTTCCTGAGTCTTAGTGTGCCGAGTCTGCGGCCGTTCAGTTCGGGACGTGTAACGATAATATGGCGTGAGGTGAGTGAGCTGTCTATCTTGTTCCAGTCGACGTCTCCGGTGTTCCAGTCACGGCTTTCGTGTTCGCCGAACAATACTGTGAGTGGCTCGACATCTTCGGCTGTCGTTATGACGAGTATACGGTCCCCGGATCTTAGAATTGTCTCAGATGTCGGAATGCTGACGTCGCCTCCTCTCCACAGCCGGGATATGACAAATTCGTGTCCGGGTGACAGTCTGGCTACTTCGCACACGCTGCGTCCGTATATGGCGGGATTGTGTATTACGAACGTGGCTATGTATGTTTCGTCGTCATCGTCGTGCGGACCGTCGGTTATATCGGCCGGTCTCACGAATATTCTGCGTGCGGTCACCATAGCCAGAATCACTCCTACGACGCCGAGCGGATATGTTACCGCACAGCTCAGTGCGGCTCCGTTGGCTGACAGTCCTAACTGTTGCAGAGCCTGCTGTGCGGCTCCGAGTGCCGGTGTGTTGGTTGTGGCTCCGCTCACGATGCCGGCCATGTCGCTCATAGGCACCCGGAGTATGTAGCTGAGGGCTATCGCTACGCCTGTGCCTGAAAGCACAAGCATAAGGCCTATTAGGTTGAGGCGTACTCCCCCCTTGCGGAATGAACTGAAAAATCCCGGTCCGACTTTCAGGCCCAGTTCGTAAACAAACAGGACGAGACCGAAGCTTTCGGCATACTTCAGCATAGACTGGTCGATTGACAGGCCGAGATGGCCTGCCAGAATTCCGGCAAAGAATACCCATGTGACACCGAGAGAGATGCCCCATATCCTGATTTTGCCGAGCCCGAGCCCTACGGCTGTGATGATTGACAGTACGATGACGGCCTGTATGGGCGAATGTTCCAATATGATACTCTCGATCCATTCCATAGCGGCCAGAAATTACAATATAAAAAAGTGTGGATTTGAAAACTGTTAGGATAGAAGCCTGCCTGTATGTCTGGTTACTGAAGCATGGGAGCGATACGTTGAAGTGCCGAGATGAAACAGTCTACTTCATCGCGGGTATTGTATACTGCAAACGATGCGCGTACGGTTCCTTCGATGCCCAGTGATGTCATAAGCGGCTGGGCGCAGTGGTGCCCCGTGCGTACGGCCACTCCGAGTTTGTCGAGCAGCATGCCTGTATCATAGTGATGGGCGTTACCTATGAGGAATGATATGACGGCGCTCTTTTCAGACGCTGTACCGAATATGCGCATTCCGTCGATCTCCATCATACGTGCCGTGGCATATTCCAGCAGTTCGTGTTCGTGGGCGGCGATGTTGTCCATGCCGGTCTCCTCGATGAAATCGAGAGCTTTGTCAAAGGCGGCTATGTCGACAAAATCTGGGGTACCTGCTTCAAATTTGAATGGGAGTCCGGCAAAAGTTGTTTTTTCGAAGCTTACATGCCCTATCATCTCTCCGCCGCCCTGATAGGGGGGCATCTGTTGAAGCAGTGACTTGCGGCCGTAAAGTATACCTACCCCTGTCGGGCCATACATCTTGTGGGAAGAGAATGCATAGAAGTCAGCATTCAGGTCGCGTACGTCTATTTTCATGTGGGGCGATGCCTGGGCTCCGTCTACGAGTACCGGAATCCCCGTCTTATGTGCTTCGGCAATTATTTCTTTCACCGGATTGATTGTGCCGAGGACGTTGCTCACGTGAGTGACGGCCACCATGCGCGTGCGGTCGCTCAGGAGCGACCGGTAGACGTCCATTCTCAGCTCTCCCCGTTCGTTGATTGGAATAACCTTGATCGACAGGCGTTTGTTGCGTTGAAGCAGTTGCCACGGCACGATGTTGGCATGGTGTTCCATGACAGTGAGGATTATCTCGTCGCCGTTTTCCAGAAAGTTGCCGTATGACGCGGCTACGAGATTGATGGCCTCGGTGGTGCCGCGTGTGAAGATCACCTCTTCGGTTGACGCGGCGTTTATGTGTCCGGCAACGCGGCGGCGGGTGTGTTCCTGCAGGTCGGTCGCCTCCTGTGACAGTGTGTGGACGCCGCGGTGTACGTTAGCCTTAGTATTGTAATACATGTGCTCAATGGCCTCGACAACGCGTCGCGGTGTCTGCGAGGTCGCGGTATTGTCGAGATAGATCAGCGGGCGACCGTAGATCTTGCGGTCCAGAATGGGAAATTGTGAGCGTATGTTGTCGATATCCATCGGTGGTAAGATTGTCAGTGTGTGGTAACTCCGCAGTCGCTGCAGTGTGCGTCGTATCCGGCGAGACGGCGTTCCACGAGATGACGCAGACGGTCACGTACGGCTTCGACGCGTACAGTATCGACGATCTCGGTCATGAAAGCCTGCATAAGCATAGTACGGGCTTCTTCACGCGGGATTCCCCGGGACTGCATGTAGAAGAGGGCGCGGTCGTCGAGCTGTCCGGTTGTGGCTCCGTGGCTGCACTTGACGTCATCGTTGTAGATCAGGAGCTGTGGCTTGGTATGCATGCGGGCGCCGCGTGATGCGAGAATGTTGCGGTCGGTCTGGCATGCCTCGGTGAAGCGGGCGCCCGGTTCTACGACTATGCTGCCCTCGAAGGCTCCTGTGGCCCTGTCGTCAAGTACATACTTGAACAGCTGATCGCTTTTCGAATGGCATGCGGCGTGACGTACGTCACTGCTGTTATCGATGTGCTGGGTACCGGAGCCTATTGCCATTCCGTCAAGATGACATTCGCAGCCCTCGCCTGTTATGTCGACACGATATTCGTTACGCGTCGAGCCATTATGTAGTGTCATTCCGCCTATTGCCACGTTTGAGCGGTCGTGTTGTCTTACATATATCTGGCTGTAACGGTATTGAGAGGCGTTGGTTTCCTCGATATCGCAGATGTCGATATGTGAGTCTTCACCGGCGGTCACTTCTATGACCTGGGACGTCAGCGATCTGATGCCGCTGTTCATGGAATGGTCACAGAGAAGTATGGAGAAGTCGGCACCCTGCTCTGCCACCACAAGCATGCGGCGTGCGGTGAGTGTCGGTACCGGAGAGCTGGAGAGTGTGACTATCTGTATGGGGCGTTCCAGTCTGACGCCACGGCCGACGTGGATGTACACACCGTCCTGAACCAGCATGGTGTTGAGTGCGGTACCTGCCGACTTTAAGTCAGCTACTGATCCGTAGTGGCGTGAGATTTCTTCCGGATATTGCCGGGCGGCCTGGGCAAGCGACATGACGGTTACACCGGCCGGAAGATTATTCAGTAGTGTAGACGTGGGTACAAAGCGGTCGTTGACAACGACTGCCAGCAATGTGCTGACGTTCGGAACGCCACACTTGAAGGCCGCGGCTATATCGCATGACATGGTCAGTCGGGTGAGGTTCATTCCATAGTCCGGGCTGAACATATCTTTTATCGAGGTCTTCTCGAAGCCTTCGGTACCGCGGTCGGGCAGCTGTTTCCCTTCCAGAGCTTTGCGTGCCTCAGGACGCAGGGCATTGATGGCTGCCGCGCTGCCGCTGTCAATAATCTCCCGCCTGGAGTCGTAGAGGTCAAGATACTGTTGCAGGGATCTCATGGTCACTCTCCCTCCTTATCTACCTGGTTCCTGATCCAGTCATAGCCTTTCTCTTCGAGCTCGAGGGCAAGTTCGGGGCCGCCGGTATAGACGATGCGTCCATTATAGAGAATATGTACTACGTCAGGTCTGATATAGTCGAGCAGACGCTGGTAGTGGGTGATAACGATTGTGGCGTTATCGTCGGTCTTAAGCTTGTTGACACCTTCGGCTACGATTCGGAGCGCATCGATGTCGAGACCGCTGTCTGTCTCGTCGAGTATCGACAGGCAGGGCTCGAGAACTGCCATCTGGAAGATTTCGTTACGTTTTTTCTCACCGCCTGAGAACCCCTCGTTGACCGAACGTGATGCAAGTTTGTTGTCGAGTTCCACGACAGCTCGTTTTTCACGCATGAGCTTGAGAAAATCGGTTGCCGGCATCGGTTGCTGGCTGAAGTATCTGCGTTTGGCGTTGACGGCGGCACGCATGAAGTTTACCATGGATACACCCGGAATCTCGACCGGATACTGGAACGAGAGGAATAATCCTTCGTGGCTGCGGTCCTCGGGTGACAGAGACATCAGATCTATGCCGTGAAAGCGTGCCTCGCCGGCGGTTACTGTGAATGCAGGGTTTCCGGCAAGTACGGCCGACAGAGTACTTTTACCCGAGCCGTTGGGGCCCATGATAGCGTGAACCTCGCCACGGTTGATCGTGAGATTGATCCCTCTGAGAATCTCTTTGTCGCCTATCGAGGCATGTAGGTCGGTGACCTTGAGTAGTTCGTTCATTGTATATTGTTTCAATGCGCTGTTCTTTTGTTAGGGATGTCGTATATGGTGACGTTATCCGACACTGCCTTCAAGGGTTATGGCCAGCAGGCGCTGGGCTTCTACCGCAAATTCCATTGGGAGTTTGTTCATTACTTCTTTTGCATATCCGTTGACTATCAGCCCTACTGCTTCCTCGGTCGGGATTCCGCGCTGGTTGCAATAGAAGAGCTGGTCTTCAGATATCTTGGAGGTAGTGGCTTCGTGTTCGACAACGGCGGTATCGTTCATGATATCGACATAGGGGAAAGTGTGGGCTCCGCAGTGTGAACCCAGAAGCAGGGAGTCACACTGGGTGTAGTTGCGGCATCCTGAAGCTTCCGGTGCCACCTTCACCAGCCCGCGGTATGAGTTCTCGCTGTATCCGGCTGATATTCCTTTGGAAACGATCGTTGAGGTGGTGTCTGGCGCGAGATGTATCATTTTGGTGCCGGTGTCGGCTTGCTGGTGATGCCGTGTGACGGCCACCGAGTAGAACTCGCCGCGTGCGCCTCGTCCGGCCAGCACACAGCTGGGGTACTTCCAGGTGATAGCCGATCCGGTCTCGACCTGTGTCCAGGATAGTTTGGAGTCGACGCCCCGGCATAGACCGCGCTTGGTTACGAAGTTGTATACTCCTCCGCGGCCTTCGGCATCGCCGGCCCACCAGTTCTGGACTGTTGAGTATTTTACCTCTGCGCGGTCCTCGACTATTATTTCCACTATGGCGGCGTGCAGCTGGTTCTCGTCGCGCATGGGGGCGGTACATCCTTCCAGATAGCTTACATAGGCATCATCGTCGGCTACTATGAGTGTGCGCTCGAACTGGCCTGTTCCGCTGGCGTTTATGCGGAAGTAGGTGGATAGCTCCATGGGACATCGCACTCCCTTGGGGATGTAGACGAACGAGCCGTCGCTGAAAACAGCCGAGTTAAGTGCGGCGTAGAAGTTGTCCTTATAGCTTACTACTTTGCCGAGATATCTCTGTACCAGTTCGGGGTGTTCTCTGACTGCTTCTGAGAATGAGCAGAATACGATGCCGAGTTCGGCAAGTTTCTCGCGGTGGGTTGTCTTGACCGAAACTGAGTCCATTACGGCATCCACAGCCATGCCGCTGAGCTGTTTCTGCTCTTCGAGAGGAATTCCCAGACGGTCGAATGTCCTGAGCAGTTCCGGATCCACTTCGTCGAGACTCTTCGGACTCTCTTTGACACGTGGTGCGGCGTAGTAGCTTATGGCTTGGAAATCAATGTCCGGTATGTTGAGATGTGCCCATGCGGGCGGGTTGAGTGTGAGCCAGTGGCGGAAGGCCTTGAGGCGGAAGTCGAGAAGCCATTGTGGCTCCCCTTTCTTTGCTGAAATGAGCCGCACGACCTCTTCGCTGAGTCCGTGTGCTATCTTGTCTGTGTCAATGTCGCTGGTGAAACCGTACTTATATTCACCGCCGGTGACATCGTCGAGTATATCGTTGTCGTTTTCGCGTTCCATGTTGTCAGTTAAACAATTAGACCGTTTGTTTGGTTGTCTTAGTCGTGGCTTTCGAACAATGCGGTCGCGGTTTCGGTTCCGAGTACGGCGGGGGCGATGTCCATGACTACGTCAGCGGCACGGCCGTTTCCTAATGTAGATGAGGAGGTTATGTCTGTTCCGGGCCGTAATACCTGCCACACGTTGAGCAGTATGCTCAGTATGAGGAACCACTCGAAGAGACAGAAGATAACGCCAAGCAGTTTGTCGATAAGCGAGAGTTTGACGGCAGTGGTGACAGTCTTGATAAGTCGGGCAGTCAGTTTGGCGCTTATGAAGCCTAATAGGAATAGTATGACGTTGGCAACCACACTGTTGATGTATCCGATGTCGATGGACTGGGACGCGCCGGTGGCACCTCCGAGCAGATCGGTAAGCCATGGACCGAATAGCCGGCAGGCCAGGATGCCGAGTAGTATTCCTGCGAGGGATCCGATCTGCACTATCACTCCTTTCCAGTATCCGTATATGACTGCTCCGATGAATACTATAATGATAAGTATGTCTATTGCGCTCATTGTTCAGATTGTAGAGTTTAGCGGCTACAAAAGTAACAATAATCCGTCAAACGAGCAAACCGGTTAAGACGGTATGCAGGCATGTATGGCGTGGAATGGATTAAAATGAAAGCAGGTCAGGATGTTTCTGTTTCCTGACCTGCCCGATGATTATCAATGATTGTAATCTGTTCTATTTAAGGGACCATTCAAATCCGTCCTTTGTGTCCTTTACGTCAAAACCTATGGAAGCGAGACGGTCACGGATGAGATCGCTTGTTGTCCAGTCCTTGTTTTTCTTGGCCTCGCGTCGCATCTCGAGCAACAGGTCTACAGCGTCTTTGTATGGCTTGAGTGTGTCGCCGCCATCTGATCCTGCGGACGCAGTCTCGTCTCTGACACCGAGTATCCCGAACAGGAATGTGTCGAATATTCGCTTCAGTTCGTCAAGATCGGTCTGTGTGGCTGTAGCGTTGTGGTCGTTGACCTGATTGATGAGACGGCATGCTTCGAAGAGATGGGCGATGACTATCGGAGTGTTGAAGTCATCGTCGAGGGCTTCGTAGCACCGCTCGGCCAGTGGCTTTACCTCGGCTGTAAT
>CAJUBL010000004.1 GCA_910584665.1 uncultured Muribaculaceae bacterium
GATTTCTCCCGGGCCATCCGGATTTGAGGTTAACCGCAGATTACGGAAATTGGCCATCCGGGTGGAAAAATTTAAAGCGCGGATTACGCAGATTATATTTAGTATCATCCGATAGATTCTTTCTACGCTTCGCTCCGTAAGTGTTCTGTGTTGATAATTATGGCGGAACGATGATCGCAGATTACACGAAAATTAATGTGCAGATTACTTCTATACTTTGCTCTGAATGCGTTCTGAACTGATTAAGGTCGGACGATATATGCGGATTAATTATATTGTTATAAATGGCCTGCCGAACTTCAATGGCAGGCCAATTTTTTTGTCGGATGTTTTATTAATTTTTTTGATATTTTTTTGTTTTCCGGAATATGACTTATAACTTTAATCAAAAATTTACAAAAACATCAAACCTGTATTATATATGATTTCATCGGCTGTTCAAACGTTTCTTACTACTCCTAATACCGGTATTCTGATGATCTCGGGGCAATGGGGTTCGGGAAAGTCCTTTTTTGTCAGAAACAAGTTGCTCAATATTATCAGGGAGACTCATTATTGCGGTGCAGGCGATAGCGAAAAAACGTATCTGCCGATTATGATTTCGGTTTTCGGCAAAAGTTCGGTCAAAGATCTGGAGTCGGCTATCATGGGGAAATGGGTTGATGTGGTCAGCAATAATCAATTGTCTAAAATCGAGTCGGTCATGGACTTTCTGGGCAAGCAACTGAAACGGTCAAAGAAACTTAATGAATATCTGGATATAGCATCAATTCTTGAATACAGACCGGGTATCAAGATTCTGCCCAAGAATGTGGTAATTATACTTGATGATCTGGAGCGCTTCGATGACAAGATATCGGAGGCTGAGATTCTCGGTCTTATAAACAATCTCAATGAAAATCATGGTCTCAAAGTGATTGTCATTGCCAATGAGGATTATCTAAATGCCAACAAATCAAAATTCGGTCAGTTCAAGGAAAAAGTTGTAGAGAAAACCTTATTGTTTAAGCCTGATATCCATGATGTGGTTGTCGCAATGGTCGGGGAACTGAAAGACGATAAGTTCTCCAATTATATCACAGGGTCTGATCTAATCATGAAATCATTCGATGCCGGCAACAGTATCTCACCTAAAGACAGCGGATATGCCAGATGTCTTTCTAATCTCAGGACTATAAAATTTTCAATCAACCACTTTTATATTGTATTTAAAGCGATTGAAAAACAGATACCTCAGGGCAAGACTATAGCTGACTATAACGAAGAGCTTACCCACTTCTGGTTTTCGATACTGGCCATCGCAATAGAACTGAAAAGCCACCGATTATCAAACAACAATATCCATATATTGGAATCATTCCATTATATTGACAGCGCACTTATGATATTCAACGGTGGTGATCCTGATGTCAAGCCTAATCCGTTTGACAAGATGTGGGACAAAATGGCGGCGCAAAATGAAGAGAAAGAAAACAAACAGAAGAGTCTCGACGTAGAATATGGACGGACATTCTATGAGTACTATTTCAGAAGCCGAGGCTGTAATCTGCTCCCCATTGCAAACCCTGAACTATTGCAATATATCGTGAACGGCAAGCCGTTAAACGTTTCAGAGCTTATGAGTCACTATCATAACGAGCGTACGGTCCTGACTGCAGAAGGAACTACAGGTGACAAATTACTGGAAAAGTTCATGCACGGGTTGCTTAATATGAATAATACCGAAGTGGCCTCCAATATAGCCAGTCTGCTTATTGAAACCGGGAAAGGTAATTTCACACGTATAACCAACTTTGTCAATGCCACGACGTATCTATTCTGCTTCAAGCTACTATTGCCGGATAGTTATAACGATGTTGAAATTCTTGAAACCATTAAGAAAGGTGTGAATGAATGGTTTAAGACAAATACTTTGACCGACTCCGAAAAAACAAGATTCAACTCGATCAAAGGCATGGCTGACAACAATCAGGCAAAACTGATTCATTCATACATTGAGAACATGATTACTAAGCTTGAGGATAAACAGAACAGTGAGGAGATAATCTCACTAATAGGTTTATTCAAAACCGATACAATAGGTTTCTGTACTAAAATATGCCCTCAGGCATTTATGAAGAACTCAGGGGATTCAATAGGCATAACCTGGTACATGAAGGATCCGATTTTACATCATATTACGGATGAGGATATTAAAGAGAAGGCCAATACAATCACAATTTCTGATTCGGAAGCCTTGTCTGCATTGTTGAATCACAGATATTCTTTAGCTGAAAAAACGCAACTAAAGGGAGCCGAACTTAATTTCTGGGAAAAACTGTGTCAGGCGTTACTTCTGGCAAATGTTAAAACTGCCGGTATGATAATAGCCCAACATAATCTGCTTCCAAAGATTGCCAGGTTCATAATGTAACCCATACCGCTGTCGAAACCGTCGGGGGAGGTAGTCCGAACAATAAACTCATTCATACCTATTTATATGGTTCTTTGTAAAATCACAAGTACAACTTGTGATTTTACAAAGATTGATTGAGGAAGTTCAGATAGGCGCGACCTCTTATGCTGACAAATGTGGGGGTCAGCGGGTGGTGAGGGCGTTCAGGACGGCCCGGGCTACGGTGTCGGGGGTGAGGGTGCATTCTTCCAGCAGGGCGGGGATACTGTAGCGGTCACGGAACTGTTTGCTCACTCCAAAACACAGGACTTTCATGTCGCTGTCGCCGTAGTACCGTGCTATCTTTTCACCATATCCGCCATCGAGGGCTCCATCCTCAAGGGTGATCACGAGTTTATGGTCTTTCTTCAGGGATTCCAGCAATCGGGTGTCGAGTCCGCTGAGGAAGCGTGGGTTGATAACTGTGGTGTCGATACCTTTGCCGGCAAGTATACCGGCGGCGGCCTGTGCTGTGACGAAGCAGTTGCCGGCTCCTATTATTGCGACTTCCCTGCCACGGTGCGACACTACATTACTGTCTATATCGTCATATCCGATGCTGTAATTTGTACTGTCATCGCATGTCAGATTATTCGGGGTGAGAATAGCGACGGGATACCGTGTCTGGTCTATTGCCCAATCGAGCATGGCGAGATATTCGGCCTTACATGTCGGGGCAAGGAAGATCCATCCGGGTATATTGGCGACGAGCGGGATGTCGAACCATCCGAGGTGTGTGACGTCGGTCATGCCGGCGACCGAACCATAGAATATATTCAACACTACCGGGGTACCGTTGATGGCGACGTCCTGACTCAGCTGGTCGTAGGCGCGTTGCAGGAATGAGCTTACAACGCCAAACACGGGACGTGCTCCGGCCCTGGCCATACCGGAGGCAAGCGCGACGGCTTCCTGCTCGGCGATGCCTACGTCAATGAACTGACGGCCGGCTTTCTGCCGTCGTTCCGGAGTGAAGCCGAGAACTCCGGGGGTACCGGCTGTGATCACGGCTATACGCGGATCTGCGGCCATCCTGTCAAGCATGTGCCCGGCAAAAATGTCGTCGTAGGTCTCTGTACAGCTGATGCTTATAAGTTCTCCGGTAGCGATATCAAACGGAGCCTGATAGTGGAAGAATTCTCTGCGGGTCTCAGCTGGAGCATAGCCTTTGCCCTTCTGTGTATTGAGATGGACTACAACGGGA
Source organism: uncultured Muribaculaceae bacterium (assembly GCA_910584665.1). Classification (GTDB taxonomy): domain Bacteria; phylum Bacteroidota; class Bacteroidia; order Bacteroidales; family Muribaculaceae; genus JAAVFS01. Next base: position 3,639 of record CAJUBL010000004.1, read on the forward strand.
TGATCGATGTCTCTGACTTTCCGGAACGCCTCAACGAGCGATCGGATGTCGTTGCCATAAGGGACGTAGATATAATCGAACCCGAGTGTGCGGAAGTAGTTGTTTTCCGATTTCCCGTCGGTCGAACGCAACCGGCGCAGGTTGTCATATAATCCTCCATGGTTCTCGGCTATCGACATGTCGTTGTCGTTTACAACGACTATGAGGTTCGAGCCGAGGGTAGCGCCGTAATCAAGACCTTCAAAGGCTTCGCCTCCGCTCAGGGATCCATCGCCGACAACGGCGATGACATTCTCTGATCCGCCCATCATGTCCCGGGCCTTGGCCATACCGCCGGCGAGGCTCACAGCCGTGGACGTATGGCCGACGGTGAACAGATCATACTCGCTCTCACCGGGATTGGTGTAGCCGGTGACGTCATCATAATGAGCCGGATCGAGGAATGCTCTGATACGTCCGGTCAGCATCTTGTGCACATATGTCTGGTGTGATACGTCGAAGACTATCTTGTCGACAGGGGTATTGAAAACATAGTGCAGAGCCACGGTTGGCTCGAGAAAGCCGAGGTTGGGGCCTACATGACCGCCATGATGTCCCAGCTTTTCAATCAGGACGGTACGGAGTGAGTCACATAACTCTTGCAATCCGTCAACCGACATCGAACGGATATCGGCAGGTGTATGGATACTTCTAAGATCTATCATAATTTTAATTTTACTTATCCGTCAATTGAGATTTTTCGATGAAAGCGGTGATCAGCGGGAGGCAGTCGGCTGGAGTCATAGCGGCGGCACATAGTTTTTCTACGGGACACGGGCCGGTCTGCGTGCGGTTCACGATGCCTGCTGTCATAATGTCGAAAGCGATGTGGATACCGGCCGGCCTGAGAAGGTCAAAGGCAGGACGGCTTATTATACGGGTGTGCAGAGCTGTGATCCCGCCGAGCGCCATGATGGCGGCGGCGCCTTTACCTACCACTTTGTCGGCAATTACGGCATCACGAAGTGTCTCCGGGTCATGGGTCAGATATTCATAAAGGTCAATGACTCCATGACGGTAACATGTGGTGACCGTATCATCTCTACCTATGATGACACAGGAGCAGTCAAGCGTGTCAAGCAACCGACGTGCTCTCGCGAGACGTTGCGAAATGGCATCGGAGGTATTCACCGACGTGTCATAAATTTTATCACTGCCCATCCGGCTATAAGCTGGAACAGCATTCCGGGCCAGGCCATTGTAACATTCTTCAAGACTATCGGCAGGTCTCTGGTTATGCCCCACTCTATCAGAGAGCCGACAGTCTGGTAGGCGATGATAACGAGTGCGATGCCTATGAGCGATGCCTTACCGAGCCTGCGGGCGGTTATCGCGGCGGCCATTGCAAGCAATGTTGACTTTATCATGATGGCCGGAAGCACGGCGGCGGCCGGCATTCCGGTGAGGGCGCAGCTGGCAAGCGGAGAGAGGACGGCCGTGAGCAGACCTACACGCCATCCGAAGATGTAGGCTCCTATAAGTGTGAAAAAGTATATGGGCAGCCACGCGGGACCTCCTCCTGGAATGGTGTGCACCATGGCCGGGAGCATAATATTGCCGACAACGAAGAGTGCGGCAAACAGCCATGTACGTGACCGGCTGAATTCAAGCGATTGTATTGTCAGGATCTTCATGGGAGTTTAATTCTGTTTGAGTTCTTCAACATACCGGTCGATCTGTCGTAACCGGGCAGGGATCTTTATAGACTGAGGGCAGTGAGGCTCGCACTCGCCGCAACCTGTGCAGTGAGAGGCCTGCCGGAGCCGGGGTACGGACCGGTCGTAGCCGATAAGGTAGGCCCGGCGTGCTTCGGCATAACCCGGGTCGTTGGCTGACTCGGTAACATTGCCTTCGTTGACACACTTGTTGTAATGTTCGAATATGGCCGGAATATTAAGACCATAGGGGCAAGGCATGCAATACTGGCACTTTGTACAGGGTATAAGGGGATAACGGTCAAGCAGCGTGGCTGTGTGATCGAGCAGTTTCATTTCTTCGGCCGAACAGGGTTCGAGCGGTGAATAGGTTATTATATTGTCCTGAAGATGTTCCATATATGTCATGCCGCTGAGCACCGTGAGTATGCCGGGATGTGTGCCGGCGAAGCGGAATGCCCAGGAGGCAAGACTCCGGTCGGGACGATGACCCCGCAAAGTATCAGCAAGGTGGTCCGGGAGATGCGAGAGACGTCCTCCGAGCAACGGTTCCATGATCACCGCCGGGATATTACGTTTCTCAAGCTCGCCATAAAGATACTCCGACCTTTTGGCGTTGCCTTCGCGATTGTGCCAGTCGACATAGTTGTGCTGTATCTGGACGAAATCCCAGTGAACGTCTCCGGCATCGTGCATGGCAAGGAGATGGTCATAGACCTCGACATCACCGTGGAAAGAGAATCCGAGATTCCGTATACGGCCGCCATTGCGTTCTTTTTTCAGATATCCGAGCAGACCGTTATTGATAAAGCGGTCATTGAGTGTGGGGATACCGCCTCCACCCACGGCGTGAAGCAGGAGGTAGTCGACATAGTCGGTACGGAGATACCTGAGTGAGTTCTCGAACATCTTTACCGACTCAGCGATAGGCCATGTGGAGGGGGCAAAGTTGGATAATTTGGTAGCTATGAAGTAGCTGTCGCGCGGATGACGGCTGAGTGCTATACCGGTAGCGTTCTCAGACTCGCCCTTGCAGTACATGGGAGATGTATCGAAGTAGTTGACACCATGGGCAAGCGCATAGTCGACAAGCTCGTTGACAGCATCCTGGTCGATGGAACTGTCAGACTCCCGCCCGCTCTGACCACTGACAGTCGGAAGCCGCATCATGCCATAACCGAGGAGGGAGACACTATCGCCGGTATTGTGGTTTATGCGGTAGGTCATCCTGTCAGTCGGGATATCGGAGAGTGTCTGACTGGAGCCGCCGGCAATCTTCTTGGCGGCCGGAGTGCATCCGGCGAGAGTAGCCCCGGCCAGTGCGCCGCCTAATCCTAGCCGTCTGATAAACCCGCGGCGGTCAAGGGATATATTATTATTGTCCATTTCTGTAAAAAAATCCGGATTATATTTATGTCATATCTCACGCTGACGATGGTTGCCCTCGACATAGATGGCACTTAACGGACGTGCCGGACAAAGGTTCTCGCAGGCTCCGCATCCTATGCATTTCCCGGGATCCACGACAGGTATCTGAAGCGATTTACCGTTATCGGGGACCATCGGCACCATAGTGATGGCGCCCGACGGACAATGCCGTGCACAGTTTCCGCAACTGTGACCGTCGGTGATGACGATGCAGTTGTCGCGTACCCAGACGGCATGGCCGATGCTCACTGCTGACTTTTCCTCGCGTGTGAGACGATGTATGGCTCCTGACGGGCAGACTTCACCACAGCGTGTGCACTCGGGCCGGCAATATCCCCGCTCATATGATACCTCGGGCATCATGAAACTCTCGGGAGAGCCTGACGGACGCAGGACATTGTTGGGACATGAGGCGATACAGAGCTGACAGCCTGTACAATGGCGCACGAGATGCGGATGACTCACGGCTCCAGGAGGAGCAACAGGTGTCTGACGTGCGGGAATCTTCTTATCCTGAATGACTGCGAGACCTCCGTCGACCTTGACCTGAGCCTTTGCCACAGCGCCGGCACCGGCGGCCGCGGCAACCGCCATGAAAGCGCGGCGTCCCTTGTCTTCGATATCGCCAGCGGATGGTTTATGTGATTTCGCCGGACGACGATAGCTTATGGCACCTGCCGAACAGCTTCCTATACAATCAAAACACACCACACAACGGGAATAGTCGATGGAATGATTCACGGCATCTATGCACGCCGACTTACAGTTGCGGGCACACTTACCGCAATTGATACACTTGCCTGTATCAATGACCGGCCTGAACAACGAAAACCGAGACAGGAAACCGAGTATCGTTCCTACCGGACATATAGTGTTGCACCATGTACGTCCATTGCGCCATGCCAGGAATGCGATCACGGCGAGAGTTGCCACTGCGATACCCAATGACAGTCCGCTTCTGAGCCAGACGTCAACCGAATAGAAAGCATAGCTGTCATGAGTTTCAGCCCAGAATGCCAGAAGGTTGTTGCCCCATATCCACAGGGGCTTCAACAGATTGGCGGCGATACGTCCATAGGCGCTGTAAGGTGCTATGAGCGCGAAAATGGAACCCACACCGAGCGCAAGAGCTGTCAACATGACTGCCAGCATGATATACCGCAGAACAGTCTTAGCGGGCGAGAATCTGTAACGGTTGCGCTTTCTCCTTCGTCCGAGTGCGGCGAAGCCATCCTGCATGACCCCAAGCGGACAGATAACCGAGCAGTACAGCCGGCCGAAAACAAGCGTCAGCAACCCAAGCAGAACCACAATGATGAAGTTGCCGGCAAGGATGGCAGGCAGGAACTGCAGTTTAGCCATCCAGCCGAGGTAGTCAGCGGCCAGACCGGTGAAGTCGAGGAACAACAGTGTTATTCCCAGCCAGAATATGACCGCAAGCATAATACGTATTCGTTTCAACATAATGAATGATGATTGGCGACACAAAAATAGTATAAAACCGTAAGGTTTACAAAGCGGTTAATATGTAGATTGACGTTAAAAGTTTTAAATTTCCGCTGAAAATAAATTAAATAAATTTATAAAGAAGTATATGATGCATAAATAATGCTTTTACTCACGGATTTTACGTAACTTTGTACTCCGACTAACGGAATTCCAGCTATTGGCTTCCATTGTTTGACCGTAATGCTCACGATAGACAAAAAACAGATATCACCGATGCCGACCGCCCGATTTGGCGGAAGACGCACAATCGTCATCGACGATGCCGCCGATGCCCGTCAGGCTGTGGCGTATCTCTCCAAACAGACCGCCATCGGATTCGATACCGAAACGCGTCCTTCATTCCGGAAGGGGGACACCCATAAGGTCGCACTGATACAGCTGTCGACCGAGGATGAGTGTTTCCTGTTCCGCACGTGTATGATGGGATTCACCGAGCCACTGGTGAGACTTATGGAGAATCCCGATGTACTGAAAGTAGGCCTGTCGACCAAAGACGATTTCCACGGTCTCAACCAGCTGTCGCCCTGCCATCCGGCGGGTGTGGTAGAACTGCAGGAATACGTCAGGCGATACGGAATAGCCGACATGTCGCTTCAGAAAGTGTATGCCATAATATTCGGCGAGCATATATCCAAAGGGCAACGCCTGACCAACTGGGAAGCCAAAGAACTGACACCCGGCCAGATATCATATGCATCACTCGATGCATGGGCATGCCTCATCATATACAATCATCTGAGACTCGGTCTGTTTGATCCGAGCAAGAGTCCTTATAAAAAAGAATCGGAAGAATGAAGAAATACAATCTCATACCGTTGCTGCTTGCCGCCTATCTCGGGTTCATGTGTTATCTGGGTTACCCCTACTACATATCGGGAGCCTACTCGCCGCTACGATACTTCGGGGTCGCCGCTCTGTCGGCAGGCTGTATAATAATCCTCCGCGTGGTAATGAAACGGCGTGCCGACAAACATAACTCCAAAGACAACTGACATAACATCCGGAATCCTCATATAGAATCAACACTCAACAGATATGAACCGATTAACAATCATCACAATGGGCATTGTGACCCTGTCATCGACCATGACATCATGCAACAACAAGCGCATAGAGTATCCTGCCGCTCCACAGGACGAAACAGTCGACCGGTATTTCGAACTGACAATAGCCGATCCATACCGTCCCTTAGAGAACGACACAGCCCAGGCGACCAAGGAATGGGTTGAAGCTGAGAACAAGGTGACCAGAGAGTATCTTGACCGGATACCTTACAGACAGAAAATCCACAACCGCCTGACCAGCTTGCAGAACTATCCCAAAATGGGTCTCATATCGCTGGCGCCCGACGGCAGGTATTACTATTATCTCAACAAAGGTCTTGAGAATCAATCAAAACTGTATCGTCGTGACTCTATAAACGGTGAGGGTAAAGTGTGGCTCGATCCCAACGGTCTGAGCGACGACGGCACTGTCGCACTGAAAGGAATAACTTTCTCCAACGACGGGAAATACATGGCCTATACCATCTCGCGCAACGGCAGCGACTGGGTAGAGATATACGTGATGGACACTGCTGACGGCCATCTCCTTGACGATCACATCGAGTGGGCCAAGTTTACCGATGCCGCGTGGTGCGGGGATGGATTCTATTACAGCGCCTACGACCGTCCCGGCGAAGGAAAAGAATTCTCAAACGCCAACGAGAATCACCGCATATATTACCACAGGCTCGGCACACCTCAGAGTGAGGACCAGCTGGCCTACACCGATCCCGAGCACCCGCTACACTTCCACTCGGCCTACGTGCCTGACTCTGAAGACATGCTCTTTGTGATAGGAGGCGGTGACGGCTTCGGCAACTCGGTCATGTTCAGAGACATCAGAAAGACCGGATCAGACTGGAAGGTTATGGAGCCGAATCAGGACACTGAGGTAAACATCATAGACATCATAGACGGTGAGATATATTTCACCACAACTTACGGAGCAGAACGCCGCAGACTTATGAAGACATCCGTCGCCAATCCCGATAAGACCAACTGGAAAGAGGTTGTGGGAGAACAGGAAGGTGTACTGACATCGGCCCAGCGTACCGGATCAAGGCTTCTCCTGACCTACGAACAGGATGCGGCCAACAGGGCATTCATCTACAACACTGACGGCAGCCTTGTGAACGAGATCAAACTGCCGGAATTCTCGTCGGCTGCATTCTCTACAAGTGACAGAAACGATGATATATTCTACCGTGCCACCTCGATGGCACTGCCCCCCACGATATACAGATATGACGCAGCCAGCAATACCTCGTCTGTAGAGATGGCTCCTGAAATAGATAACTTCAATCCCGATGACTATGTTACCGAGCAGGTGTTCTATACCTCGGCCGACGGTACCAGAGTACCTATGTCACTGACCTACCGCAAGGGACTGGAACGCAACGGTAAGAATCCGGTGTATCTCTACGGTTACGGCGGCTTCAATGTCTCGCTCAATCCGGGTTTCTCTCCCAACCGTGTACTATGGCTCGAGAACGGCGGAATATATGCCGAGACGAATCTGCGAGGCGGCGGCGAATACGGTGAGTCGTGGCACGAAGCCGGTACCAAAATGAATAAGCTTAACGTTTTCAACGACTTTATCTCAGCCGCCAGGTACCTTATCGACGAGGGATGGACATCGCCCGACTATCTCGCCATCGAGGGAGGCAGCAACGGAGGCCTGCTCATAGGGGCAACAGTCAATATGTGTCCCGAGTTATTCAGGGTAGCCATACCGCGCGTGGGGGTGATGGACATGATGCGCTACCACCTGTTCACGATAGGCTGGAACTGGGCATCGGATTACGGACGCTCGGATGACTCGCAGGAAATGGCAGAATATCTGTACAGCTACTCTCCACTGCACAACATCAGTAATGACGGTACTCCCTATCCCGCCATCATGGTGACAACAGCCGACCATGACGACCGCGTTGTCCCGGCACACTCGTTCAAGTATGCCGCCACACTGCAGGCCAGCAATACCGGCGACGCACCCAAACTGATCCGTATAGACTCAAAGGCCGGACACGGTGCAGGGAAGCCCGTCAGCAAGGTTATCGATGAGTATGCAGACATCTATTCGTTCATCTTCTACAACATGGGACTCGAACCCAGGTGAGTCGAGAACATACAAGACTGAATATTGAAACAGTGGATTAACATATCGGCCGTGATACTGATAGCATCGTCGCTATCGGGATGCTTCACGGGCATCGAGAGTACACCTAAGATCACGGCACGCGACGTCAGACGCCAGCATGCGACAGAAACGCCAGAGATGTCCTATGCCCGCGATGTCACCGGAGAACCGGTGGCATCGTGGAGCTCAGGCAAGAAATTTATTGTAAGCCCCGGCAAGATATCGTTCGCACTCACCCCTATCCCCACAGCCGACCGTCTGGAACCTGGCGATACCTTACGATATGCAGGGCTACAACCTGTCAGATCAATGACCGACATTGACGATACAATTGTAGTACTGACGACCATGACGGGTGACACACTCCAGTATCGTATACAGGAGCCCATAGAGGAAGTCATGAAACGAACGACGCTCGAAATCCCATTCACAATCGAGATGACACTTGTAGACAAAGCCTCGGCGCTGATGGACGGGAATGACTACTACATCACCACACCGGTATGGTTCAACGAGAACGGAGACAATATCACCGGACGTAAACTTGTAAAGATCCATGTCGACAGCATTACCGCAGGCAACACAAACTATCCTCTCGCTGTCCATTTCACCGATATCGACGGCAACAGGTCGAGAGTGTATATGTCGACCGGAACAAGCCGGAGTGCCACACGGAACTTCGAAACACTCTTCTCGCTTACAGATCCACGCCAGAGATACAAGGATATCAATGATGACGTGTGGGACTGTATCACATGGTCAGCCGTGAAGCCGGAGATGACCCGCGAGGAATGCCGTCTGTCACTGGGGAATCCGCGGGAAGTCGTCCGCGGACACTACCTGGAGCGCTGGAGCTATGATAACGGATATATACTGATATTTGACGACGGATATCTAAGCGACATAAGAATACGCTGATGAAACTCACTTTTCTCGGAACCGGAACATCAACCGGCATTCCGGTACTGGGATGCCGGTGTCGGACGTGCCGGTCAACCGACCCGCACGACCGAAGGCTACGTACATCGGCGTTGCTGACAACAGACGATAAAAGACATATCATGATCGACTGCGGCCCGGACATGCGACAGCAACTGCTCAGGTATCACAACGGTACTATCGATGGCGTACTCATCACCCACAGCCACTATGATCACGTGGGTGGAGTCGACGACCTGCGCACACTCTCATACACCAGCGGCATTGACATATACTGCCGGGAGGATGTATCCGACGACCTCAGACGTGTGCTTCCGTACTGCTTCAACAACTCCGGATACCCCAATGTAGCATGGCTCAGGCTCAACAACATCAGAGAGCTGACACCATTCATAGCGGCCGGACTGAAAGTAACTCCGCTGCCTGTGATACATGGAAGGCTACCTATACTGGGATTCCTGACAGGCCGGCTCGCCTACATAACCGACGCCACCATTATTCCGCCAGAAACCATAGATGTCATAAGAGGAATTGATACACTGGTAATCAATGCATTGAGGCATTCAGTCAATCCGACGCACCAGAACCTCGAACAAGCCCTCGATGTCATAAAAAAAGCAGGTCCCCGTCGGACCTACCTAATCCACATGTCCCACCAGATGGGACTTCACGCCGAAGAATCACCCAGACTGCCGGCTGGCATAGAGTTTGCATATGACGGGCTGGAAATAGAGATATGACAACCCTTCACATGCCGAACGGGACACATGAGCATACCAGCCATGCGGCACAATACAACCCGCTCTATCTGTAGAGGTAGCGTCTGATGGAGTGCTTTGGAGTTTTCTCGAACGGCTCATCCATTATCTCAATTCCTTTTACTTTAGCATAGGCCGGAAGCTGTCTGTTCAGCATCACAATATTTTCGTCCATCTGGCTTTTTACCTGATCAGAAGACAGTTTCAGTTTCTTCACGGTGTCTTCATCGGGCACAACCAGTGCTATTATTGAGCCTTCACGGTCTACCACGATCGATTCCATAACCAGCGGATAGTGATTCAGCAGTCCCTCAATCTCCTCAGGATATATATTCTGACCCGATGGTCCGAGTATCATAGTCTTGCTGCGCCCACGTATATATATAAAACCATCACTATCCCGGGTACACATGTCGCCTGTATTCATCCATCCATCCCTGAACACAGCATCCGTAGCCTCAGGATTCTTATAATATCCATGCATGACATTATCTCCACGCACCCACAGTTCTCCGGGAATATTCTCAGGATCGGGAGAGTCAATACGCGTCTCCATGCGTGTCACGGTCAATCCACATGAACGTGCTTTGAATACGTCAGGCGAAGCGTAGGCTATAAGAGGCGCACACTCTGTCATTCCATATCCCACAGTATAAGGAAAACGTATGCGTCTGAGAAAGTTTTCGACCTCAGGTGCAAGAGCTGCGCCCCCGACGACCACCATTACGAGGTTGCCTCCGAAGGCACTTTTCATCTGCCTGAGTATCTTATTATAGACAATACGGCTGACTCCGGGTATGGCACATAATATCTTCATCAGAGGCTTCCTCAGCACCGGAAATATTTTACCGGTGACAATCTTCTCTATAACGAGAGGTACCGTAATGACAATCTTGGGCCTGACCTGAGCGAAGGCGTCAAGCAGAATCTTGGGAGAAGGCACACGCCCGAGAAACTGTACATGAGCTCCTTTCATTATGGGAAAAATCAGCTCGACAAGCAGACCATACATATGAGCCATAGGGAGCATGCTGAGCATACCGTCTCCAGGCCCCAGATACGGGATCTCGTCGACTGCGAAACGTGCGTTGCTCATTAGATTGCCATAGGTAAGCATCACCCCCTTTGAAAAACCGGTGGATCCTGATGTATAGTTAATAATCATAATATCATCAGGCCTGTCATCATAGTATTTTACATCAGCGGCTGTAAATCCACGCGGATAACGTTCCGCAAAGATCCGGTCTATATCATCACGGAAAGACCTGAAAGTGTCAGTCCTGCAGTCAAGCAGTTCAAAACCGGCTATTTTAAAAACACACTTCAGGGCAGGCATATCATTATGGTCAAGAGACTGCCATATTGACTCGTCGACAAACAGCAATACCGAGTCGCTGTGATTTACAAGATGATGTATATTATCGGGTTTGAACTCATTGAGTATAGGAACGACAACGGCACCATATGTCACCGTAGCAAAAAATACCAGTGCCCACTCCGACGAGTTACGGCCGCAAAGGGCAATCTTATCCCCCGGCCTGATTCCTATCTCCTCAAAATACAGATGTAACCGTGCTATATTACCGGCTGCCGCAGCATATGTGTAAGTACCGCCTGTCAGATCGCTGAGAGCAGGACAATCCCAATGATTACAGATTGACAGCGCGATATTTTTATTGAAACTTTCTTTCATGAAATTAGGTCAAATATTGGTGTTTTTGAAAACATCAGCTCAAATACAACAACAAATATAATACTAAAAAGTTAACATGTCCAAAGTATCGGCCTACAAACATAACATAAGAAGTAGTATCGCCTGAAAAATAGTGCAATAAATGAACAAAATACTATGTAAAAACGTTAATTCAAATATATTATTGTACATTTGCAGTCATCAATCAAAAACAACAACTCAACTATTTATAAAACACCTATTACTAAAAGTATGAAAATCAAAACATTTGCAGTCTATGTCCTTGCATCGGCCGCCATGGTATCATGCACCGACAAAAAAGACGGAGCGGGGGACTACAATCTCACCGTCAACTTCGAAGATCCGTCGGCTGACGGAACCATGGCTTTCCTCAGCTCGTTTGATTCGGGCGACAAGATCGACAGCGTGACAATTGCCGACAGCAAGGCTATTTTTACCGGAAGTGTTGAGGAACCTACTATTGTAGTGGTATCCTATAACGGCAACCGCGGTTATCGCTTCATCCTGGAGAGCGGCAATACCGAGGTCAGGAACGGACGCGCCATCAGCAATCTCAACGACCGTTTCAGGGCTTTCACCGATGACTACCGCGCCCGTTACGATTCGATACGCAATCTCATAGAACAGACAAAGGACGAAGCCGAGCATACCGCAATGGTAAATGCCGGCCGTCTGCACCTTGACTCTGTAATGAGCGAGACGATGATCGCCAATATCTACAACCCCATCGGCTATATGATAATGCTTGACAAAGCATCAGGAATGGAAGTCGAGGAGTTCTCCGAGTTCCTAAAACAATATCCCCATCTCACCAAGTTCAAACGCATCGACTCTATCAAAAAGCATTTCGATGCCGTCGAAGCCACATCGGCCGGAAAGACATACACCGACTTCGAGATCAATCAGAACGGCGAGACCGTGAAACTCAGCGACTATGTAAAACCCGGCCAATACACGCTGGTCGATTTCTGGGCAAGCTGGTGCGGTCCCTGCAAGAAAGAGATAGCCATAATCAGACAGCTCTACGAGAAATACAATGCAAAAGGTCTCGAGGTAGTAGGTGTTGATGTATGGGAGACACCCGAACAGGCTCAGGAATACCTGAACGAGAATCCGTTGCCATGGAACATCATGCTCACCGGCGAAGGAAGCGAGATCACCGACAAATACGGCATCAACGGCATTCCATGCATCATCCTTATTGATCCGGAAGGCAAGATCGTAGCACGCGACCTGTTTGAAGAGGAACTTGTCAACACCGTATCTGAGGCTATGGGCGACCACACCGTCACCACCGAAAAATAACCTGATACAGAACAGATACAATAATAAATGAGGGTCCGGAAAGTAACTTTCCGGACCCTCATTTATTATTGGAAAAATACTCAGAAGCGGTAACCGATACCGACAGTGACAGAACCGGTCGAATAATGTCTGACTCCGGTATATTTACCCTCAATGAAAAGCCGAAGGGTCTGTGTCGCATAAATATCAAACCCGCCTCCGATATTTATACCGAACTTAGTCTTACGGGTGGTTACATCGTCTCCCTCGACAATAGCAGGACTGGCAGTCTTGGGATGCAGACTCCACGAAGTGTAATTCAGACCGACAAGCGGATAGAAATCAATTCTATCACTGATAACCGGAAGAGGCATATGCATGTTGACATTCAGAGCCAGTCCGTCAGTCTGGTTATGACGGAATATATATGTAAGATCAGGCGCAATCCTTAGCAGACGGTTTATACGATATTGAAAATACAGGCCTGCCACAGCACTCTCGTTGCGTGTATTATATCCGGCAGTAAGCCCCACCGTCTTCTCTCCTTTCTCACCGGCGGCGAATGCTGCCGGACCCATTGTCATGGCAGCCATCGCCACCACAGTAGCTATCAGTCGATTAAAGATTTTCATATTCATGTTTAAGTCTTGATGTGCCAAAGTTAAACAAATTAGAGAGAATTTTTGTAACTTCGCGGTGAAAAAAAATTCAAGCTATGGACGTGAGAATCGAACAATCGTGGAAAGAGAAGCTCGGAGCCGAATGGGACAAAGAGTATTTTGCCAATCTTACAAGCTGGGTAAGAAAAGAATACTCCTCGACCACGGTTTTTCCACCAGCCTCCCGTATTTTCGCGGCTCTTGATATGACGCCTTTCGACAGCGTCAAAGTTGTGATCCTCGGCCAGGATCCATACCATGATATAGGACAGGCCAACGGCCTGTGTTTCTCTGTCGCACCCGGCGTTGCAATGCCTCCGTCACTGGTCAATATATTTAAGGAGGTAAATACCGATACCGGAGCACCTCTACCACAGGACGGAGACCTCAGCCGATGGGCACGTCAGGGCGTGCTGCTGCTTAACTCCATCCTCACCGTCCGGGCCCACTCCGCCGCCTCCCACCGTGACCATGGCTGGGAGACATTCACAGATGCCGTGATACGGGCGCTGGCCACAGAACGCGAAGGGCTGGTATTCATGCTGTGGGGATCATACGCCGCACGTAAAGGCGCATTCATCGACCGACGCAGACATCTGGTTCTGGAATCGGCCCACCCGTCTCCGTTGTCGGCCTATCGCGGTTTCTTCGGGAACCACCACTTCAGCCGCGCCAACGACTATCTGAGACAACATGGCCGGGATCCAATCAAATGGTAGAACTGTGAGAACAATAGAACACATAGTGCCGGTCATCGCCATGATGATGATGACGATATCCGCATACCATGCCGCTGCGGCCGACAATCTGACAGGAATTGTCGACCCACGGTTCGCCTCGCTGCATGTATACGCAGGTAACGACAGGCTCAATGATCCCGTGCTTACACTTGACGACGACCGCAGACTGTCAGTAGAGTTTGACGAACTTGCCGACGACGTACGTTACATGCGCTACAGCGTGACCCACTGTGATGCCGACTGGCAGCCATCCAGGCTCGTAGAGAGCGAATACCTCGAAGGTTTCAATGAATGCAGTATCGACGAATACGAGTTCTCACGCGGTACGACCGTACATTACGTACATTACCGTCTGGAGCTTCCCAATGACCGCATCAGGCTCACAGCCTCGGGCAACTATCTGCTACGCGTATATGATGAGTCCGATCCTGACGCCACATTACTGCGTGTCCGGTTTATGGTCACCGAGCAGAGCGTCGGATTACAGGCCTCCGTTTCATCACACACTGATATCGACTACAATGCCGGTCACCAGCAGCTCAGTTTCCATATAGACACAGACAGGATCAACGTTCACGACGCTTTCAACGACTTCACAGTGGTCGTAAGCCAGAACGGACGTCAGGACAACATGCGCACACTGCACCACCCGCTGAGAATGCAGGGCAACACGCTCGTATACGAGCACATGCCCCAGCTCATCTTCGAAGCCGGCAACGAATACCGCCGCTTCGAGACCGTCTCGACACACATCAATACAATGGGGATCGACGAGGTAAACTACCACGGGCCTTACTATCACGCCTGGATAAAAGTCGATGAGCCAAGAAAGGATACCCCTTATATGTATGACAGCACACAACACGGCCGGTATGTGATACGGGAGTACAACTCTACACGTTCCGATACCGAGGCCGACTATATGGTCACACATTTCGCGCTCGAGATGCCGCAGCTCGACGATGCCGACGTATACATTGACGGAGACCTTGTCAACAGGCGTTTCGACGGACGGTCCCGTATGGAATACAATGAGACGACCGGGCGATACGAGACATCCATGCTGCTCAAACAGGGAGCATACAACTACCAGTACCTCGTACGTCCGTACAGAAGCACAAGCGCCCGGACCTCGACTGTCGAGGGTGATTTCCATAATACCGTCAACGAGTACCGCATAGCCGTATACCACCGTCGTCCGGGCGACAGATACGACAGGCTTCTGGGCTATTATACCGTAATGTCACAATGAATACAGAAACAACAGAGACTATTATGCTACAGATCAAAGATACTCTCGTAAGCCTTGACCTGGCCGAGCGATTCTTCTGCTGCGACATAAACGCCTGCAAGGGAGAATGCTGCATAGAAGGCGATGCCGGAGCTCCGGTGACCGACGAGGAAGCCCGAAAGATTGAAGAGATACTCCCCGAGGTGTGGGATGACATGTCTCCGGCCGCACGCCGGGAAGTCGGGGAAAACGGTGTGAGCTACACAGACAGCGAGGGAGACCGCGTGACCGCCATAGTAGGCGGACGAGACTGCGCCTTCACATGCTATGCTCCCGGCGGAGTGTGCATATGTGCCATCGAAAAGGCCTACCGCGAGGGACGTATAGGATGGCGCAAACCCGCCTCATGCTATCTCTATCCTGTACGCATATCCCGTTACTCTACATTCACTGCAGTCAATTTCCATAGATGGAAAATCTGCCGCAGTGCCGAGACCCACGGACGTCGTCTGGGTATACGTGCCTACCAGTTCCTCAAGGAACCGCTTACTGAAGAGTTCGGCAAAGAATGGTATGACGAACTTGCCACCGCCTGCGAGGCATATCTTGAGCAGTATGGAAGTAATGAATAACAGTCTGGAGGGTATAAAAGCCATCAGGCGATTCACCATCCGTGTAGGCAAAACACTTGTACACTTCTCCCGCAAGGGAGTGAGAGTACCGTCACGGTACCGCCTGCAGCTCATCAACGACAGCCACATGACCACCCTCTGGAGTTTCTCGGGAAGCCGCCGCCGCATGGTGTTGCTTGCAATAATGCTGTTTTTCATAATTACAATAGCAGGAGCGGCTCTTATAGGCATGACACCGCTACGCACTCTGTTGCCAGGGTATCTCAAGAGATCACAGCGATACGAAATGACCGCGATGTCGGTACGTGTCGACTCTTTATCAAGATTATCAGCTGTCAACAACAGATATCTTGACAATCTCGTGGCTATACTCAACGACGAGATAGATATCGACAGCATACGGCAGGCCGACACCGACTCTGTAAACTTGTCAAAGCTACCGGTCGATTCTCTTTTAGGCACGAGCATCACTGAACGTGAGTTTGTAAGACGTTACGAGCAGCGCGAGCGGTTCAATGTGTCTGTTCTGTCTCCTATTGCGGCCGAGGGAATGGTCTTCTATCCGGCTGTACGGTCACCCTTGGCCAAAGCCAGCGAACCATCCGGCAGAATCTCCTATCAGCTGGCTCCGTCGAGTCCGGTATCGGCGATTTACCGTGGGACAGTGATTGAATCCCACTATGTCCCGGGTCAGGGATACACAATGTTGATACAGCATCCCCACGATTTCATATCAAGATATACGGGGCTGGCAGAACCGATGGCAGAGCGAGGGACCAAAGTCAATACCGGAGCCCGCATAGGACTGTCTTCATCGGCCCGTGCTGACGAGCGTCCGCCGGTGACACTGGAGATGTGGTACAACGGCTCCCGGCTCGATCCGGGGGACTATATTGACCGGAAACCAGAAGTAAAGTAATCGAGTTACACTATTATATATATGAATACTGTTATATTAGGTATAGAGTCGTCTTGTGACGATACGAGTGCGGCAGTAATAAGCGACGGCATTCTGCTTAGCAACGTCATAGCCTCACAGAATGTACATGAGGAGTATGGCGGCGTTGTTCCCGAACTGGCATCACGCGCCCACCAGCAGAATATAGTACCCGTAGTCGACGCAGCTCTCAAAAGGGCAGGAATCGACAAGAATCAGCTCTGTGCCATAGCATTCACACGCGGCCCGGGCCTTCTCGGCTCGCTGCTCGTAGGCACATCGTTTGCCAAAGGGCTGTCACTGGGACTACGCATACCTATTGTCGATGTCAACCATCTTCACGGACATGTCCTCAGCCACTTCGTGAGACAATCGCCTGATGACCGCGTGCCCGAGTTCCCGTTCCTGTGTCTGCTGGTATCTGGCGGCAATTCACAGATAGTACTTGTAAACAGCTATAACGATATGACCATCCTCGGTCAGACTATCGACGACGCCGCCGGCGAGGCCTTTGACAAGTGTGCCAAAGTCATGGGACTTCCCTATCCCGGCGGACCTCACATAGACCGGCTTGCGGCCGAAGGTGACCCCGGACGTTTCAAATTCGCCAAACCACACATTCCTGGGCTCGACTACAGTTTCAGCGGCCTTAAGACCTCATTCCTTTACACCCTGCGCGACGAGGTTAAGAAAAATCCCGCATTCATCACAGAAAACATGACTGATCTTGCCGCCTCGCTTCAGGCAACTATCATCGACATACTGCTCGACAAGCTTGACAAGGCCGTCAGACAGACCGGAGTGAAAACTATCGCAATAGGCGGGGGCGTATCTGCCAACTCGGGAGTACGCCAGGCCATAGTACAATACAGCGAGCGTCATAATCTCACGGCATTCATTCCCCAAAGAGCGTTCACCACCGACAATGCCGCCATGGTGGCCATAGCCGGCTACTACAAGTATCTTGACCGCATATTCTGTCCATACGATGCCGCACCGTTCGCCCGCGTTACAATGTAAACAGTCTACATATCTGTTTCGTTAAATCCAAATATTCTCTTTTCATGAAAGTCTCGATCATAGCGATAGGCGACGAACTGCTATTGGGCAATGTCGTCGATACAAACACCCCGTTCATGGCATCACTCATCGACGCCAACGGCTGGCAGCCGGTACATTCATGTCAGGTGCACGATGATCCGTGCGACATACTTTTTGCCATCAAAGAAGCCTTCAGACGTGCCGACATTGTACTGACTACCGGCGGTCTCGGTCCTACGAAAGATGACATTACCAAACAGGTGCTGTGTGAATACTTCGGAGGGAAACTCATTCATGACGCTACTGTAGCCGCCAACGTGGAGCGAATCTTTGCCGAACGCGGCCTGCCGATGAATGCACTGACCGCCTCACAGGCTATGGTACCCGACTGTTGTACCGTCATACCCAACGCAACAGGTACGGCACCGGTAATGTGGTTCGAGAAAGGCGGTAAAGTTCTCGTGTCCATGCCTGGCGTTCCCCGCGAGATGCGATATACCTTCACTCGCGAGGTGCTGCCCCGCATGATAGCCATGAGCTCCAATCCGGACATCCCGACTCTTCACCGTTATTTTCTGCTCGAGGGCATAAGCGAGAGTGCCGTCGACACCTTGCTGAACAACGACAGTATCACTCCCATACTTAGAGAAATACACAAAGCATACCTTCCGCAGCCGGGATATCTGAAGATACGCCTTGACAGCACTGATCCCGAGTTTCTTGAAAAAGCGGCATCGGAGTTTGAAAGACTGATGTCTGAATACATCTTCGCCAGGGAAGATATAAAACCGGCCGAGGCTCTGATCGACGTCCTGCGGGCCTCCTCCATGACTGTCGCGACAGCCGAGAGCTGTACCGGAGGCAACATAGCCCACATGATCACATCAATCGCCGGCAGCTCGGCTGTATACAACGGCTCTGTCGTATCGTACAGCAACTCAATGAAGATCAACACTCTCGGAGTGAAAGCCGAAATGATCACACATCATGGAGCGGTAAGTCCCGAGGTTGCGGCCGCCATGGCCGAAGGAGCGGCCAGAGTAGCCGGCACCCAGTGTGCGGTATCAACCAGCGGTATCGCCGGACCCGGAGGGGCGACACCCGGCAAACCGGTAGGAACGGTATGTATCGCAGTAAAGACCCCCGCCGGCACACACAGCGACACATATCACTTCACAGGCAACCGTGCCGAGATCATAGAACGGGCATCGGTCAAAGCACTCATTATGTTGCTGAGATCACTGGAGTGAGGTGCCTCCCTATCTATAACCGGTCAGAATCGGCACATACCGTTTACAGAACATGATAACCGGTATAAAAGCAATCAGGACCACAAGCGACAGGAAATAGTAACCATATGTCCAGTCCAATCTCATTGACTGGTATACAACCAGTATATGCAACGCCAATACAATGATGGAACCGTCTGCAATCAACGTCAGATAACCGGACCTCACATTATCGAGTAATCTGGATATCACGTATATTACAGCAGTTCCCGCCATACCGCCTGCCATAAACCATAGAACCGAGCCTCCGCAATCGGCAATATACATCCATACGTAACCGTTCAGCATACCGGCAGCCACAACAAGAACTATACCGCAGCATAAAACGGCATAAAGTATCGGTCTGTTATTCAGACATTCAACAAAAGACCTGTATTGATTCATCCATACTCCGGTCATGAATATCGGAAATGCCAACAAAGTGTTTACAAAGCAATTGGGTGTTACCGACATAACAATATCCCGGTTAAACTGAATGAATACAAGACACAATATCGCTATTACTGTACCGGATCTAAGACCCGCAACCTGATAGACGGCCTTACACAGAATCAAGGTATAGACAAACCAGCAGGGTCCCAGAGATTCCTGTTTTCCATAAAAGCAACCGATCAGACTGTCTGCCAATTCAGTCATATCAAATGTTCCATGAATGATCAAAGGTACCGATCTGAGCACATTATATAATGTCGCAAGCATCAGCAACGGTATGGCCAATCTGTCAGCCGTCGTTTTGACAAACCTGCTCCATGGAATTACTTTAGACAGATATCCGCTTAGGATAAAAAAGAGCTGGACAGAAAAGACATAAATGAATTTATAATGCGGTGCCGAATAATGTCCCAGAATAATAGCATACAAACCTATCACCTTCATCCAGTCAATCCAGTTCACGCGCTTTGAAATCATAATATCTTCCGGTAATTTTCAAAAATCTGAATACATCATTCATATCACAAAAATAATAATTTTCACACATACACAAAACATAGATTGATACGATCTGTTCTAAAAGTTTTATTTTATTGTTCATTTTACCCTAAGTGCACATTACGGAAAATAATGCGCATAAAAAATGTGTGTTAATTGAAAAAAAAACTTAACTTTGCACTCGTATTAGGCGCCCTTACGGTCTGTCGCTCACTTATGTCTCTACAGCATAGGCTTTTGAGCGGTCCATGCCGTTATTGGCGCATATGTTGGTAAATATATCACAATTATATATGATAACATCAGCAATATTCGGAATTTCCAACAACGCACTGCTTGCTGTCGTAGCCTTACTTACGGGTGTGGCACTCGTAGCGCTGGCAATGTGGATTGCGGGCCTTATCTCGCCCCGCTCGTTCAACCCCCAGAAAGGTGAAGCTTATGAATGCGGTATCCCCACCCGCGGATCATCAATGACCCGCTTCAGTGTCGGATATTATTTATTTGCCATTCTCTTCCTTATGTTCGATGTCGAGACTGTATTTCTGTTCCCCTGGGCCGTGCGCATGCGCGAACTCGGTGTTGACGGACTGACCAGCATCGCGGTGTTTTTTGGAATTTTAGTGCTGGGTCTTGTATATGCCTGGCGGAAAGGAGCTCTTGAATGGAAGTAACAACCAAAAGCATGCCCTACGAGGCATGGAAAGATAACGAGTATATAGAGAATCTCGTTGACGAACTGCGTGCCCAGGGTACCAACGTGCTTGTAGGCTCGCTTGACAAGCTTATCAACTGGGGTCGTTCAAACTCGCTGTGGCCGTTGACTTTCGCCACCAGTTGCTGTGGCATTGAATTCGTATCGCTCGGAGCGGCGCGCTTTGACATGGCCCGATTCGGTTGGGAAGTAGCCCGTTCATCCCCACGTCAGGCCGACTTTATGATGGTCGCCGGTACGATCGTCAACCGCATGGTTCCTGTATTCCGCCGTCTTTATGACCAGCTCGCCGAGCCCAAGTATGTTATCGCCTGTGGCGGATGCGCCATATCGGGCGGTCCGTTCCGCAAGTCATACCACGTAGCCAAAGGCATTGAGGATATTGTCCCCGTCGATGTTTTCGTTCCAGGCTGTCCGCCCTGCCCCGAAGCCATGATCTACGGCATCATGCAGTTGTCGCGCAAGGTCAAGGTCGAACGTTTTTTTGGCGGCGTGAACCGTCAGGAAAAACAACAGGATTCTGTCGGGAAACATTCCACGGCAAACGAAGCCGGGAAAATTCCGGCCGACAAATAAACAGGACTCATCCGGTCTTTAAAGTAACAAAACAAACCATTCATCATTATATAACTCATGGCAACAATCAAGGAAAACATCGCAGCGAGGTTCCCTCAGGCTACGTTTGAGGAAGCCGACGTTCTGCTGATCAATATCCCCGATGAACAGCTGCATGATCTGGCCGCCACGCTTCGTGACGAAAATGGCTACGACTATCTCATCACCATCGTGGGCGTTGACAGGACCGAAAGCCTTGGCGCAATATATTTCCTCAGTTCGACAACAACTCACGAGGAAATCTCAATACAGGTCACAACCGCCGACCGAAACAACCCTGCACTCACATCCATAGCCGACCTCTGGTCTATCGCCACCATCTACGAGCGCGAGATCTTTGATTTCTACGGCATCGTATTTGTCGGCAATCCCGACATGCGCCGCATGTTCCTGAGCATAGACTGGAAAGGTTATCCCTTACGCAAGGATTATGACAACTCGCCCGAGAACAACGCCCCATCAACAGAGAATGAGCGTCAGAGCGATTTCACTCAGGTATATACCCGTCAGGAGGACGGCAGCATAGCATGCGAGGACCGTGCGATATTCCAACCCGATGACTTTGTAGTCAACATAGGCCCGCAGCACCCTGCCACCCACGGAGTACTTCGTTTCCGCACAGCCATAGACGGTGAGATCATCAAGAAAATCGACGTCTACATGGGTTATATTCATCGCGGCATCGAGAAACTGTGTGAGAATCTCACCTATCCGCAGACACTACACTTTACCGACCGTATGGACTACTTCTCGGCCCATAACTATCACCACGGTCTATGTCTGTGTATAGAGAAAGCGGCGGGTATCGAAGCACCCCGCCGTGCACAGGTGATCCGTGTCATAATGGACGAGCTGTCGCGTATAGCCTCACACTGCCTGTTCTTCGGTACATATTGTATGGACCTCGGAGCGACCACAATGCTCTTCTACACACTACGTGTGAGAGAGCAGATTCTGGACATCATGGAGAAAACATGCGGAGCCCGCATGACATTCAATTACGACTGCATAGGCGGTGTAATGGCCGATATAGATCCGGACTTTGTAAAAGATGTAAAAGCACTTCTGGCCACATTGCCTGCCAATCTTAAGGAATACAACAAACTCTTCGTAGGCAATGTCATCGCCGAGGGTCGTCTGGAAAACATGGGCGTCATGTCACGCCGGCACGCTATAGACTGGGGCGTCACCGGACCGTCGGGACGTGCTTCGGGCTGGGCGTGTGACGTGCGCAAAACCCACCCCTACAGTGTGTATCCCGAACTGGATTTCAAGGAAATAACGATGACTGAAGGTGATTCGATGGCACGCTTCAAGTGCCGCATGCTTGAGATCGAGGAGAGCGCACATATCATCGAACAGCTCATAGACAGCATCCCCGAAGGAGAGATTCAGGCCAAGGTTCCCAAGGTACTCAAGCTGCCTAAGGGACACTGGTTCCAGCTTGTCGAGGGTTGCCGAGGTGTGTT
Organism: uncultured Muribaculaceae bacterium; assembly: GCA_910584665.1. Lineage (GTDB taxonomy): Bacteria > Bacteroidota > Bacteroidia > Bacteroidales > Muribaculaceae > JAAVFS01. The sequence goes on from CAJUBL010000004.1 coordinate 26,406, forward strand.
TGGTGTCTATATCGAAAGCGACGGAGGCACAAGTCCTGTACGCATGAAGTTCGTCACCCCGTCACTTAACCTCGCGGCAGTGACCGACTCGATAACCTCGGGCAACAAGATAGCCGATCTTATCACTATTGCAGGATCTCTTGACTACATCGTGCCCGATATGGACCGATAATCATAGTAATAGAGACATCCCATTCATTATGAATAGCCAATCAGTAAGAATATCACAATCTTAAAATATGGAGACAACATTTGATTTCTCTACAATCACTCAATGGTTCAACAATCTGCTGTTGGGCTGGGGTATGGCACCCTGGCTGGTGACCACGGTCGAGTGTGTGCTCGTAGGTGTCGGCCTGCTCTTGCTTTACGCCCTGCTCGCGCTTTTCTACATCTATTTCGAGCGTAAGGTCTGTGCCGCGTTCCAATGCCGTCTCGGCCCCAACCGTGTAGGGCCTTTCGGTCTGCTGCAGAGCTTCGCCGATATGTTCAAGATCCTTATCAAAGAGCTCATACAGCTTAAGAATATCGACCGGTTCCTCTTCGCGCTGGCTCCTTATCTGGTGATAATAGCGTCAATGATGGCATTTGCCGTCCTGCCATGGGGTCCAGGCCTTCAGATCATCGACTTCAACATAGGTATCTTCTTCCTGATCGCAGTATCGTCGATCGGAGTGCTGGGAATCCTGCTTGCCGGATGGTCGTCAAACAACAAGTTCACTCTCATAGGCGCCATGCGTTCGGGAGCCCAGATGATCAGCTACGAGCTGTCGATCGGCCTGTCGGTCATCACAATGGTAGCCTTTGCCGGAACGATGAATGTAAACGAAATAGTGCTGGCTCAGGAGAACTGCTGGTTTATATTTGCCGGTCATATCCCGGCTATCATCGCTTTCGTTATATATCTCATAGCAGGTACTGCCGAAACCAACCGAGGTCCGTTTGACCTGCCCGAGGCAGAAAGCGAGCTTACCGCAGGATATCATACCGAGTATTCCGGTATTCATTTCGGGTTCTTCTATCTCGCCGAGTATCTGAACCTGTTCATTGTTGCCGGTGTGGCATCACTCCTCTTCTTCGGAGGCTGGATGCCGCTGCACATTCCCGGATGGGATGGGTTCAACCACATAATGAACTATATTCCCGGAATTGTATGGTTCATAGGCAAAGCTGTCGTGATATCATTTATCATCATATGGTTCAAGTGGACATTCCCCCGCCTGCGCATCGACCAGCTACTTAAGCTGGAGTGGAAGTATCTGCTGCCAATCAACCTGTTCAATCTGGCATTGATGGTAATGATCGTAATCTGCGGCTGGTACATCAAGTGGCCCGGCTGCTGAACAGCGGAACATACTATCCCGCCCCACCCTTACTAAATATTAAACAAACCCAAGAGCAAACAAGGACAAAAACTCCACGATATTTCAATAAACCACATTATGAGCCAGAACAAAGGTAAAATAGCACAGGTAATCGGTCCTGTTGTCGACGTTGTTTTTGACGGAGACAACGTAATCCTGCCCCCTATCTTCACGGCATTGAAGATTGACCGTCCCGACGGCACAAAGCTGTTGCTGGAGGTTGAACAACACATTGGTGAAGACACCGTGAGATGTGTGGCCATGGAGAGTACCGACGGCCTGCAGCGCGGACTCGAAGTCGACAATCTCGAGCGTCCTATTTCGGTTCCCACCGGAGCCCAGGTAAAGGGCCGGTTGCTTAATGTCATCGGAGACTCGATCGACCACCTGCCTGAGCTTAACAGGGACAATCTGTGTTCGATACATCAGCCCGCACCAGAGTTCGAAGACCTCACAATCGGAACAGAGATACTTTACACCGGCATCAAAGTGATCGACCTGCTTGAGCCATACAGCAAGGGCGGTAAGATAGGTCTGTTCGGTGGCGCCGGTGTCGGCAAGACAGTGCTCATCATGGAGCTGATCAACAACATTGCCAAGGGGCACAACGGATTCTCTGTATTCACAGGGGTAGGAGAACGTACCCGTGAGGGTAACGATCTGCTACGCGAAATGATAGAAAGCGGTGTGATGAAATATGGTAAGAAATTTGCCGAAGGTATGGAAAAGGGCGAATGGAACCTCGGGGACGTCGACATGAACGCCGTCAACGAGTCACAGGCATCACTCGTGTTCGGACAGATGAATGAACCGCCCGGTGCCCGTCTCCGCGTGGCACTGACCGGACTTACCGTGGCCGAACAGTTCCGTGATCAGGATGGAGGCGGCAAGGAGATTCTGCTGTTCATCGACAACATCTTCCGTTTCACCCAGGCCGGATCTGAAGTATCGGCTCTACTGGGCCGGATGCCGTCGGCTGTAGGATACCAGCCTACGCTGGCATCGGAAATGGGAACCCTGCAGGAACGTATCACCTCTACAAAGAACGGTTCTATCACATCGGTACAGGCCATCTATGTTCCGGCCGACGACCTGACCGATCCGGCACCGGCCACAACGTTCTCGTTCCTTGACGCTACTACAGTGCTTTCGCGTAAGATCGCCGAACTCGGCATCTACCCGGCCGTAGACCCTCTGGAGTCGACATCACGCATCCTTGACCCCAATATAATCGGTGCCGATCATTACAATACGGCTCAGGCTGTCAAGCAACTGCTGCAGAAATACAATGAACTTCAGGACATCATCGCAATCCTCGGCGTCGACGAACTAAGCGACGAAGACAAACTTGTGGTATCGCGCGCACGCCGTGCCCAGCGTTTCCTTTCCCAGCCGTTCCACGTGGCCGAACAGTTCACCGGACTTCCGGGCGTAATGGTTCCGCTCAGTGAGACAATACGCGGCTTCAAGATGATCCTGTCGGGCGAGATGGACAAATATCCGGAACAGGCGTTCCTCAATGTCGGCACCATTGACGAGGCCATCGCCAAGGGAGAGAAACTTCTTGCCGAGGTCAAGTAACAGAATTCCAGATCAAACAATATGACACTAAACATTATATCGGCACAGTCAATCATGTTCAGCGGCGAAGTGAAGTCGGTGACCCTGCCCGGCACGATGGGAAGTTTCACGGTGCTCAAGGACCACGCCTCACTTATATCGACCCTGGCTCCAGGTCTCGTCGTGTATACCGACAACGGTGGTGCGACACATGACACGGAGATAACCGGCGGTATAGTAAGTGTCGACAATAACATAATCTCAGTGTGTGTAGCTTAATGATGAAAAGACTTTCGACCATATTAGCCTCACTGCTTGTGGCAGTAGTTGCGCCGGCAGCTGTAACAGCCGTTGACAACGCGGTCGCAGATACTGCCGTTTCCGTCATGGCTCCCGCCGGGACTGCTCATGCCGGACATCACGAGGCCGAGGAAGATTTCAACCCCAAGGATATAATTTTTGAACACCTGGGTGACGGCTACGGATGGGAGGTCCCATTCAACCATCACAGGCGTATCCCCCTGCCGGTCATCGTATGGGGCAGCGACGGTCTTCATGTCTTTTCGTCATCACGTGTGGCACACGGTACCACATACCGCGACGGGAATATCGATTTCAAAATCGCAACCGACGGCGAATACAAGGGGAAACTGGTCGAGATAAAACCCGACGGATCTGTATCAAGACCGTTCGATATATCGATCACCAAGAATGTACTTGCCATCCTGTTTACCGTCATACTGGTGATATTGTGTGTAATGCCACTGGGCAAGTGGTATAGCCGGAAAGGATATGCAGCACCCCGTGGCTTCAAGGGCGCGCTCGAAGCTCTCTACGAGTTTATCTATGTGTCGCTGATAAAGGCCACACTCAGGGATCAGGCACGCCGGTTCGCACCCTATCTGCTCACGGTGTTCATGTTCATATTCATCGCCAACCTCATGGGACTCATCGTCGTGTTCCCAGGCGGAGCCAACCTCACCGGCAATATCGCCATCACTCTGGTACTGGCATTGATAACATTTCTGATCACCAACATCTTCGGAACCAGACATTACTGGAAAGAAATACTGTGGCCCGATGTTCCGCTGTGGCTCAAGTTCCCGCTTCCCATCATGCCGGTCATCGAGATATTCGGAATGTTCACCAAACCTGCCGCACTGACCGTGCGTCTGTTTGCCAACATGATGGGAGGACACATCATTGTCATATCACTTACACTGATAATATTCATCTTCGCAAAGATGGGTGTCGCAGCTCTGTCCGGAGCCACCGTTGTCTCAATGATATTCCAGGTATTCATGCTGCTTATCGATGTTCTGGTAAGTTTCATCCAGGCCTACGTATTCACAATGCTGTCGACGATATTCATATCGCTGGCACAGGAGCGCGAGCATGAGAATCACGTAAAGGAAGATCATTCCGGGGCGGCAGGCACTGTCCGTATGCCCGACACAGCCAATTAGAAAATAAGAAACAAAAATAAATTCACTACTTAAACAACAAAACTATGTTAGCATTGATTTTAGCACTTGAAGGTCTCTTACAGTTAGGCGCAAGCATCGGCGCAGGTATTGCAGCAATCGGCGCAGGTCTCGGCATCGGAAAGATCGGTTCATCGGCCATGGAGGCCATTGCCCGCCAGCCCGAGGCAGCCGGAGACATCCGCAGTAACATGATTGTGATCGCCGCCCTTATCGAAGGTGTCGCACTGTTTGCTGTTATCGTCTGCCTTCTCGCTATTTTCCTCAAATAAAATATCCCGTTACTGATGGAATTATTCACCCCCGACTTTGGCCTTGTCTTCTGGATGTTCCTGGCATTCGCCATCCTTTTCCTGCTGTTATGGAAGAAAGGGTGGCCGGCAATCATGAACATGATTGACAAGCGAGCCGATCTCATCGACAAGGGTGTTGAATATGCTCAACAGGCTAAGGACCAGCTTGACAAGGCCCGGCAGAGCGCCGACCGGATACTGGCAGAAGCCCGTCATCGCCAGGCCGATATACTTCGTGAAGCCGATCACATGAAAGATCAGATTGTCGAACAGGCACGTCAGGAAGCCCGCTCGGCTGCTCAGAAAGAGATAGACAGTGCCCGCGTGGCCATAGCTCAGGAGCGCAAGGAAGCCGAAAAGCAGTTCCGTGATCAGGTGAGCCTGTTCGCACTTGATATCGCATCCAAGGTGACACGCCGTGACCTGTCAGGCGACAAGGCTCAGTCCAAGCTTGTAACAGACCTGCTCGACGAGATAGAGAACAAGAACTAAAAAACACCCTACATTAAACAACAGTCACTGTAAACCGCGATGAACCAAGGACTCATACCACAGCGTTATGCAAAGGCCCTGTACAAGGCAGCTCTTGACCGCCATTGTTCAGAGTCATTGTATACGATGATGAAAACCCTCGACGGGTCGTTCATGACCCAGCCCAGGCTCGGACAGGTCATGGAGAACCCGTTTGTAAGTGCCTCCGAGAAAAAAGACCTGCTGTTCACGGCGGCCGGTATAAGTCCGGCGTCTGACGACGCCAGTAACGACTGTTCCACAGATACGTTCACCGACTTCATCCGGTTGCTGGAAGAGAACCGCCGAATAGAGTTCATACGCGGTATAGCGCTCGCCTATATAGCCATCTACCGCCGTGAAAATGCTATCTCGACAGTGACTGTAACATCGGCAGCCCCGTTGCAGCCTGATGCCGCCGGGCGCCTGATGTCAATTATCAGGTCGCGTCATCCGCACGGAAGCATCGAGTACCACGAGGCAGTCGACCCGTCGCTCATTGGCGGATTTACCGTCGCCATTGACAACCAGCGTCTTGACGCATCAATCAAGAATGAACTCAAACAACTGCGTTTAAAACTGCTTAGCCACTAACCAATGATTAACCCCAGCGAGATATCAGAGGTTCTCAGACAACAGCTTGAGAACATAAACACAAAAGTAACGTTTGACGAAACAGGAACCGTACTCAACGTCGGCGACGGCGTTGCCCACGTCTATGGCCTCGACAATGTATGTGCCAACGAGCTCGTGGAGTTTGAGAACGGCGTCATGGGCGTCGCACTCAACCTAGAAGAAAGCAACGTCGGTGTCATCCTGCTCAACAACGTCAACTCGGTCACCGAGAACATGAGCGTACGCCGCACGGGGCGCATCGCCTCGATTCCCGTAGGAGACGGACTCTTCGGACGCGTTATCAACGTGCTGGGCGAGCCCATCGACGGTCGCGGCCCGATACAGGGTGAGTTGCTGTCGATGCCTCTCGAACGCAAAGCTCCCGGTGTGATTTTCCGCCAGCCGGTTAAGCAGCCTCTTGAAACCGGCATCAAAGCTGTCGACTCTATGGTGCCCATAGGCCGTGGTCAGCGTGAGCTCATCATCGGAGACCGCCAGATAGGTAAGACAGCAATCGCTATAGACACAATAATCAACCAGCGTGCCAATTTCGAAGCCGGCAAGCCTGTATATTGCATCTATGTAGCAATAGGTCAGAAAGCCTCGTCGATAGCCGCTACCGTCGAAACTCTGAGACAGCACGGCGCTCTGGACTACACGGTTGTAGTGGCTGCATCGGCCTCCGACTCGGCCTCGATGCGTTACTATTCACCCTTTGCAGGAGTAGCCATCGGAGAGTATATCCGAGACACCGGCCGTGACGCTCTGATAGTATATGATGATCTCTCAAAGCAGGCTGTGGCCTACCGTGAGATTTCTCTTATCCTTAAACGTCCGTCCGGACGTGAGGCCTATCCCGGAGATATCTTCTATCTGCACTCGCGCCTGCTGGAACGTGCAGCCAGGATAATCGACAATCAGCATGTGGCATCAATGATGAACGATCTCCCCGAGGTTCTGAAACCCCTCGTCAAGGGTGGCGGCTCGCTTACCGCTCTCCCCATTATCGAGACTCAGGCCGGTGACGTATCGGCATACATTCCGACCAATGTGATCTCGATAACCGACGGACAGATATACCTCGAGACATCGCTATTCAACCGGGGTATACGCCCCGCCATCAATGTGGGTATCTCGGTATCGCGTGTCGGCGGCAATGCTCAGATCAAACCGATGAAAAAGGTCGCAGGCACACTGAAGATAGACCAGGCACAGTTCCGCGAGCTTGAATCGTTCACAAAATTTGGCGGAGACATAGATCCCGTCACAGCACGCGTCATCGACCGTGGCCGCAAGAACGAGCGCCTGCTCATCCAGCCCCAGTACCAGCCGGTACCGGTAGCCGAAGAGGTCGCCATCATCTATTGCGGTGTAAACGGACTTCTGGAAAATGTTCCGCTCGACAAAGTAGCAGAGTTCCAGCAGTCGTTCCTGCAGCTGTTACGCGCAAAATACCAGACGACCGTCCTTGACCGTATCGCTTCCGGCACGATGGACGACTCTGTGACAACACTCCTCACTGAGGCGGCCGCCGAGGTTGCCGGGCGCTATTAAAACCGACATCCGTCCACTCTCTGAAAAATGACCAAAAGCACAAAACCAACCATAATACACCAGGCATTCAACAATGGCAACACTACGCGAGCTTAAAGCAAGAATAGGGTCGGTAGCCTCCAGTGAAAAGATTACCGGCGCCATGAAGATGATTTCATCGGCCAAAATGCACAAGGCCGAGCAGGCACTGCGCCAGCTTAAGCCATACCGCAGCCAGGTCGAGACAATCATAGCCAATCTGCTCAGTGCCGATGTGGAATTCGCCTCACCGTTGCTGGAAAGCCGCGAAATCAGGTCGATAGCCATGGTGATACTGGGTTCGGACGACGGTCTGTGCGGAGCCTATAACGTAAACATCTGCAAACAGGTTACAGCCCATATAGCGAAACTGAAGGAAGAATATCCCGAGGCGACCATAACCCTGCTGCCTGTAGGATCGAAGATAGTCAAACAAGTAGTGAAACTCAGCTCAGCCTCGATCACCGTAGATACCAATACCGGAGTAGACTCCAAGAGTGATCAGGCCGCCGTCAGGATGTTTACGGCACGTCTGCGTGAGGACTTCATGTCAGGACGCTTTGACCTTATCGAGTCTCTGTCGACCCACTATCACAGCGTGAGCCGTCAGCGCATCGAGACACGTCGTCTTTTACCGGTCGAGGCATCATCCCTGTCAGTCGGATCACAGGGAGTGGTAATAAAACCTTACATCTTCGAACCGTCACCCGAGGCCATCGTCGACACGGTGCTCCCGTTGTTTCAGCTTGCCGTCATGCAGGACCTTTTCACGCAGAATCAGGCCTCTGAACAGGCCGCACGCGTGATGGCCATGCAGAGTGCCAACGACAATGCCCGGAAACTTCTCGAACAGCTCAGACTTGAATACAACAAACTGCGCCAGCAATCGATTACCAATGAGTTGCTCGACATCGTGGGAGGCCAGGTAAGGTAACAGAAAACATAGAAAATAATAACTAAACCGATATACACAACATTATGGGAAGTGTAAAAGATTATTTCTCTTCATTGGGTCACGGCGTATCAAGCCTTATAAAAGGCATGCAGGTGACCGGTAAGGAGTTTATAACCCCTAAGATCACCGAACGATACCCCGAGAACCGCGAGACGCATCATTATCCGGAGCGTTTCCGCGCATGCCTGGAGCTGATATATGACGCCGACGGCAACCACAAATGTATCGCCTGCGGCACCTGCGAGCGCAACTGCCCCAACGGCACCATTCAGGTCATAACAAAAATGGTCGATACATGGGACGGCAAGAAGAAGAAAAAACTTGACCGCTATGTCTATGACCTCGGCAGTTGTACATTCTGTCAGCTATGCGCCACCTCGTGTCCGACCAACGCTCTGACATTCTCCAACGACTTCGAACAGGCCGTGTTCACACGTTCGAAACTTGTAAAACAACTCAACTACCTGCCGGAGAAGCCGGAACCTGAGCCAACCGAAGAGGAAAAAGCCAGGATACTTGCCGATCGTGAGGCCAAGATAGCCGCAGCAAAGGCAGCCGCGGCCGCCAAAGCCGCAGCGGCAAAAACAGCCGACAGCACAGCCGGAACACCGGCCAATGCCCAGACTCCGGCCGCCGATTCAACAACCGAAAACAAATAAGATACACAATCATAATGGAATCATTAGGAAGCATCATCACCTACGTGGTAATAGTACTCGCGATCGTCGTCTTCTCGATTCTCGCAGTCACCACACGCAAAATCCTGCGTGCAGCCACCTACCTTCTCTTCGCCCTGTTCGCGACTGCGGCAGTGTATTTCAAACTCGACTATGAGTTCCTTGGAGGTGTCCAGATCGCAGTCTACGCCGGCGGTATAGTCGTACTGGTAGTATTCGCGATCCTGCTTACAACCCACCCGGGAAGCAACAGCGAGCGCCTGGCATCCCGAAGCCGCCGGCTGGGACTTGTCGCAGGTCTGGCCGCATTCGCCGCCGGTGCATATTCACTGATCAGCCGCTGCGAGCTGCTGGCTCCGGCTCCGGAGATGTCCAATCCGGACATGGACAAGATAGGCACAGCCCTGCTGGGCTCTGATCACTTCCAGTACCTGTTGCCGTTCGAGGCTGTCAGCGTATTGTTACTCGCATGTATAATTGGCGGCGTAGTGGTCGCACGTAAACGATAAAACAATATGGAAATCAACGCTCTGTATTACCTTATCCCGTCACTGATCATGTTTGCATGTGGCGTGTACGGTTTCATTACACGCCGCAACATGATTGCGATGCTCATCTCGCTCGAGCTGATGTTGAACTCGGTCGATATGAATTTTGTAGTGTTCAACCGGTTCCTGTTCCCGGGCCAGATGGAAGGCATGTTCTTCACGCTCTTCGCCATTGCGATAGCCGCAGCCGAAACAGCCCTGGCCATAGCCATTGTAGTTAACGTATACCGCGCCAACAACGATATCGATGTGCGTGATATTTGTAAAATGAAATTCTAACCCCTCGATATGGCAACTTCAGCAATCCTTATTTTAGCTATACCCCTGTTGATGTTCCTCTTCCTGGGACTCACAGGCAAATACATGCCCCACAGGTATGCCGGCATTCTCGGCACACTGGGCATGGGAATCACCCTGATTCTCGCCTATACGGTAGCCTTCCAGTATTTCTTCTCGGGCAATCCCGAGTTTATCGACGCTGACGGCAACCGTCTGCAGCACATAGTTTTCAATTATGAATGGCTCAATTTCTACGACAATCTGTCAATACATCTGGGCTTCCTGCTCGATCCTATATCGGCCATGATGCTCGTGGTCATCACCACCATCTCGTTTATGGTACACCTGTACAGCAACGGGTACATGCGCGATCACCACGGTGTATGGGAGACAGGTTTCCAGCGTTTCTACGCTTTCCTGTCACTGTTCAGTTTCTCGATGCTCGGACTCGTTGTAGCCACCAACATCTTCCAGATGTATATCTTCTGGGAGCTCGTGGGAGCTTCATCCTATCTGCTCATCGGTTTCTACTATACCAAGCCCTCGGCAGTATCGGCTTCCAAGAAAGCTTTCATCGTCACACGTTTTGCCGACCTTGGTTTCCTCATCGGTATTCTCGTGCTGTCGTTCTACACCGGTTTCTTTGACTTCACAGCTCTTACATCGGTTCCTGTAGACGGTCTCGCCGACACATACTCGGTATCGGCCGGAACAGCTGAGGGAATACGCAGCATCTTCGAGAACAGCGCCGCACCGATGTTCATGGGTGCCTCGGTCCTGACATGGGCTCTCGTGCTCATCTTCATGGGCGGCATGGGTAAGTCGGCGATGATGCCGCTTCACATATGGCTCCCCGACGCCATGGAAGGCCCGACCCCGGTATCGGCTCTCATACACGCCGCCACCATGGTCGTGGCCGGCGTATACCTTGTAGCCCGCCTGTTCCCGCTCTACCTCATGGAGACCGCGGCTCTCGACATCATCACCGTCGTAGGAGCTCTGACCGCACTATATGCCGCCATGGTAGCCTGCACTCAGATCGATATCAAGCGAGTACTCGCTTTCTCGACAATATCACAGATCGCATTCATGATGGTGTCGCTCGGTGTTACGCGCATCGATCATTCCACAGCGCTGGGTCACGAAGTCCACGAGGGTCTCGGTTATATGGCATCGATGTTCCACCTGTTCACACACGCCATGTTCAAGGCCCTGCTGTTCCTCGGTGCCGGCGCCCTTATACACGCCATCGGCTCCAACGACTACACAGCGATGCACGGACTGCGCAAATACATGCCTGTGACCCATATCACTTTCCTCGTAGGCTGTCTCGCGATCGCCGGCATAATACCTTTCGCCGGATTCTTCTCCAAGGATGAGATCCTGACTGCCTGCTTCGGTCACTCTGCAGTATGGGCTATCTGGATGGCTCTCGTAGCCGGCCTGACCGCTTTCTACATGTTCCGTCTCTACTTCCTCATCTTCTGGTGGAAAGAGCATAAGATCCACGAGGGGCATCACGCGCCTCATGACCAGCCCTGGACAATGACACTCCCACTGGTCATACTCGCTGTAGTATCGGTTATTGCAGGATTTGTGCCATTCGGCTCGCTGGTTACCTGGAACGGTCACCCGATCACCGGTGACGGATTCCTCGCAAACCTGCAGAACCTCAACTGGGGTGTAGCCGCCATGTCACTGGCAATCGCTGTAATAGCTATCATCATTGCCACGGTGATGTACAAAAAAGAAAATACCATTCCCGAGAAAATGCGTGCCGCACTCCCCAACCTGTGGCGCTGGTGCCATCACCGTTTCTACTGGGACGAGCTGTACCAGTTCATCACCCACCGCATTATCTTCGGCCTTGTATGCCGTCCTATCGCGTGGTTTGACCGTCACATCATCGATGGCACAATGGATGCCCTCGCCGATGTTACCAACAAGACCTCCTGCGCCATACGCGGCTTCCAGTCGGGCAACGTGCACATGTATGTGTGGATTTATCTGATCGGCGCGGTGCTCTTAGGTGCCGTAACAATGATATGTGTTCTGTAACGACACCCTGAGAATTAGCTAAAACGATAATAAACCAATTAGATCATATAGTAATCATGTTGTTCCAAAACATACTAATCTACTTTGTGTTGATTCCCCTGATAATGCTCGGGGGCGTGGCACTGAGCCGCAATATCAAGCAGATACGTGCCGTTGCCGTTATCGGCTCGACTGCCTTGATCGCGCTGAGCGTCTACCTGATATACCAATGGCTCAATCCAACTCCCGAAGCCGCCGAGCTGGCAGCCGCACATGACGGGATGTATCACTACGCATCATGGAAATGGTTCTCGGCCCAGGGCCTCAACATCAACCTCACGGTAGGTGTCGACGGCGTGTCTATAGCCATGCTGCTGCTCTCATCAATAATACTGTTCACCGGTTCGTTTGCTTCATGGACCATCCAGCAGCCCAAGGCTTTCTTCCTGTGGCTCATCCTGCTGTCGACCGGAGTGTTCGGCTTCTTCATCACCATTGACCTGTTCACAATGTTTATGTTCTATGAGGTGGCTCTGATCCCGATGTATCTGCTCATAGGTGTATGGGGATCGGGTAAGAAGAACTATTCGGCCATGAAGCTGACACTGATGCTGATGGGCGGCTCGGCATTCCTCATGCTCGGTCTCATAGGCATCTACTACCATTCGTCGGCAGACGGCCACTACACATGGAATCTTCTGGAGATAGCCGGCAACAACAGTATCTCGACCGGCTGGCAGTACTTCCTGTTCCCGATGACATTCGTAGGATTCGGCGTACTCGGAGCCATGTTCCCGTTCCACACATGGAGCCCCGACGGTCATGCTTCGGCCCCCACAGCTGTATCGATGCTCCACGCCGGCGTACTCATGAAACTCGGAGGCTACGGTTGCTTCCGCGTGGCAATGTACCTGATGCCTCAGGCCGCCAACGACCTTGCATGGATATTCCTTATTCTCACCGGCATATCGGTTGTGTATGGTGCTTTCTCAGCCTGCGTCCAGACCGACCTGAAGTACATCAACGCCTACTCGTCGGTATCACATTGCGGTCTGGTTCTGTTCGCGATCCTCATGATCAACACCACCGCAATGACCGGAGCCATCATGCAGATGCTATCACACGGTCTCATGACCGCCCTCTTCTTTGCACTGATCGGTATGATCTACGGTCGCACCCACACCCGCGACATTACCAAGATGGGAGGTATGATGAAGATCATGCCGTATCTCGCGGTCGGCTATGTCATAGCAGGTATGGCCTCGCTGGGACTCCCCGGCCTGTCGGGCTTCGTAGCTGAGATGACAATCTTCGTAGGTTCGTTCCAGCAGGGTATGACCGACTATCTGGCAGGTGGCGGATCATTACGCCTTGTATTCACAGTCATAGCCTGCTGCTCGATCGTGATAACAGCCGTATACATACTCCGTGTCGTAGGCAAGCTGCTGTTCGGCCCGGTTCAGGATAAACATCATCTGGAACTCACCGACGCCACATGGTGGGAGCGTCTGTCTACAGCCACCCTCATCATATGCGTGGCCGCTATCGGCTGTTTCCCCAACTTCTTTGAAAATCTGATTCGCGACACATTCGATCCCGAGATCTTCCGTGCCATCGCGATGAACTTCTAACCCACGTTCTAAGATAAACCATCATGGATTATTCACAGTTCCTAATAATGAAACAGGAGATAGCACTCCTGGTAGTATTCCTGCTGGTGTTCCTATATGACACCTTCGCACCGAAGAAGGCTCTCGGCGCGCTGTCAGGAATCACCTGCGCACTCTTCGGACTCTTCACCGTCGCAGGGTTCTGCCCATGCGTTTCGGGAGAATCGCAGGAAGCATTCGCGGGGATGTATGCCGCCTCGCCGATCATCGCGATGATCAAGAATGTGCTCAACGTGGGCGTATTCATAGTTCTGATCCAGTCTGTAAGATGGGTCAAAAACGACTCTACGGCAGTGCGCCGCGGCGAGTTCTATGAACTCCTGCTTGTAACTCTGTTCGGCATGTACCTGATGATCTCGGCCCGTCACTTCCTGCTCTTCGTCATAGGTCTGGAGTCGGCATCACTGCCACTGGCCGCGATGGTGGCTTTCGACAAAAAGCGCTATGAGAGCCACGAGGCTTCGATCAAATACATCCTTACAGCCGTATTCTCGTCGGCCATCTTCCTGATGGGATTGTCGTTTGTATACGGTCTCAGCGGTTCACTATACTTCAGCGAGATATATGCCGCCATCGGCAAGGCTTCGTCTCCTATGATCATCTGCGCTCTGGCTTTTGTTATCGCCGGTGTCGGCTTCAAGCTGTCGCTCGTGCCGTTCCACCTCTGGACAGCCGATGTCTATCAGGGAGCCCCCACCCCGGTGACCTCCTACCTGTCGGTGATATCCAAGGGGTCGGCCGCATTCGCTTTCCTCGTGATCCTCGTCCAGTGCTTCGGAGCAGTATATGAGGACGCATGGGAATGGATGCTGTATGCGCTTATTATACTTACGATCACCGTCGGTAACCTCTTCGCCATACGCCAGCGCAACATGAAACGTTTCCTGGCTTTCTCGTCGGTATCACAGGCCGGATACATCATGCTCGGCATCATAGGCATGAACGCCATGGGTATGGCCGCCATGGTATACTATATTCTGGTATACGTATTCAGCAACCTGGCCGCTTTCGGTGTCATACAGGCCATAGAGACCAATACCGGCAAGCTCGACATGGACGACTACCGCGGTCTGAGCAAGACCAACCCCGGATTGTCGTTTGCCATGATGCTCGCCATGTTCTCACTGGCCGGTATCCCGCCATTTGCGGGCTTCTTCTCGAAGTTCTTCATCTTTACGGCAGCCATCAGTCAGGGATCGATCGCCATATACGTTCTGGTACTCATCGCCCTTATCAACACAATCATCTCGCTGTACTACTATCTGCTTGTAGTAAAAGCCATGTATATTGCCGACGAGCCGTCGACTATCGAGAGATTCCGCTCCGGCTGGACCGACCGCCTCGGACTTACAATCACTGTAGCCGGCATCATATTCTTAGGCATAGTAAGCGTAGTCTACAACCACATCCTGACACTCGCCGGGCACAGCGGTCTGTTCTGAGAAACAGCTCCATTCATCACAATACATGCAGACGGGTAGTACCAATCAGTGTACTTCCCGTCTGTTTTTTATCAGAGTCAGTCCCGACAGAATCCCAATTAATCATATAAGACTGTCAGGAGATATAAAAAAGACCCGGATTTAAAACAATGCCAATAGATGATGTGTGGGAAAAAATCGCTATATTTGCAATTCAGTTTAAAATGCCGGAAAATGTACTCCCCGAAACGAATAGCTATACTTGGCTCGACCGGATCGATCGGTACCCAGACTCTTGATGTGATATCCCACTATCCAGAGCGTTTTGAGGTCTCGGTTCTTATAGCCGGATCCAAGGTCGACACACTGATACAACAGGCGACAGCACGTCGCCCGCGCATGGCTATAATAGCTGATGAAACAAAATATCTCAAACTCAAAGAGGCCCTCGAACCATTAGGTATAATGACAGCCGCAGGTGCCCAGGCCGTGGCAGACGCCATGACAACGGACTTCACAGACACCGTTGTGACAGCAACCGTAGGCTACAGCGGTCTGGCTCCCACGTTGCGGGCCATCTCGGCCGGCAAAGATATCGCACTGGCCAACAAGGAGACTCTCGTAGTTGCCGGCGACATCGTGACCGAAGCCCTGAAGAAATCGAAATCACGTGTAATACCGGTAGATTCGGAACACTCGGCGATCTACCAGTGTCTGGCCGGAGAAGAACCGTCTCATGTAAAACAGCTTATTATCACAGCCTCGGGAGGACCATTCAGAACCATGGCCCCGGACCGGCTGGATACTGTTACTGTAGCCGACGCCCTTCACCACCCTAACTGGTCTATGGGCGCAAAGATCACGATCGACTCGGCGACTATGGTTAACAAAGCTTTTGAGATCATCGAGGCCAGATGGCTGTTCGGAATGGAGCCTGAAAAGATTCACGCCGTGGTACACCCTCAGTCAATAATACACTCTATGGTGGAATTTGTGGACGGAGCCATAAAAGCCCAGTTAGGCACCCCCGACATGCGTCTGCCCATACGTTATGCTCTCGGTGACGCCACCCGTCTCCCCTCCGGAGATCCGGCTCTGACGCTCGAAGCTATGTCACGGCTTACATTCGAACGTCCGGACACAGAGCGCTTCCCTGCAATAAAATTAGGACATTACGCGCTGGAGCGCGGAGGCAACACCGCGTGCATCATCAATGCCGCCAACGAGGTGGCTGTAGCCGCATTTCTGAATAACAGCATCAGATTCACCGATATTTACCGTCTCATAACCCGTGCGCTCGACAACATGCCTTTCATAGCCACGCCAACCTACGAAGACTATGTAGCCACCAACGCCGAGACACGCCGTATGACCGAACAATTCATAAAAGGATAAACCAATGGAAACATTTCTGATAAAAACAGTACAGGTAGTACTGGCTCTGGCTATTCTCATAATCATTCACGAGGGTGGCCATTACCTCTTTGCCCGCGTGTTCGGTATCAAGGTTGAGAAATTCTATCTTTTCTTTGACCCGTGGTTCTCGCTGGCAAGCTGGAAACCCAAACCCCGAAAAACCCCGAAACTTGACAAAAAAGGCAATACCCGGGCCACATGGCGCGATACCCGTTACGGCATAGGATGGATTCCTTTAGGAGGGTATGTCAAGATAGCCGGTATGATCGACGAGTCGATGGACAAGGAACAGATGGCACTGCCGGCAAAGCCATGGGAGTTCCGCTCCAAGCCGGCGTGGCAGCGCCTGCTGGTAATGATAGGCGGAGTGCTGATGAACTTCCTGTTCGCCATCATCATATACATAGGTATAGCATGGTACTGGGGGGCACCGAGCGTACCTTTCGAACGTGCCTATCTGGGCTTCGACTATGCCCCGCAGGCTATTGAGGCCGGTTTCAGAAACGGAGATATTCCGCTCACTGCCGACGGCAGGAAACTCGAAGCCTCCGACCCCAACTGCATCATGAACATGGTAATGGCCGGCGAGGTTACCGTATTGCGTGACGGCAGGGATACCGTTACGATCGACATACCCGAGAATTTCCCCCTGACTCTCAATGATTCCGTGCCGTTCATAGCCATGCGCCAGCCTGTAGTGGTACAGGAGGTCATGAACGGAGAGCCGGCCATGGAGGCCGGGCTGGAGCCCGGCGACCGCATGCTGACTGTAGCCGGCGAGGACGCGCAGGAATATGGTGAATTCACACGTCTGCTTCAGGCTAACGCGTCCAGAACCACACCTGTGACACTGATACGCGGCAACGACACACTCTCCGTAACCGTAACGCCCACCGAGTCAGGCAAACTGGGCTTTAAACTGGTCAATCCCTATGACGTATACGGCTATGACAACATAAGATACACATTCCTTGAGTCTATTCCCGTGGGAATAACAAACGGCATAGACAAATTCACAGGATACGTGAGATCACTTAAGTTTGTCTTCACCAAAGAGGGCGCGAAAAGTGTAGGAGGATTCGGAGCTATAGGCAGTCTGTTCCCATCCAGATGGGAATGGCGCACATTCTGGGAAATGACAGCTTTCCTGTCAATAATGCTGGCATTCATGAACATTCTGCCCATACCGGCATTGGACGGCGGGCACGTGATATTCGTACTATGGGAGATGATCACACGCCGCAAACCCAGCGAGAAAGTACTGGAACATGCCCAGATGATAGGAATGTTCCTATTACTGGCGCTACTCATATATGCCAATTTCAACGATATCTATCGATTCCTCATAAAATGAATTACCCTGTAGTACAACTAAAACGCGGCAAGGAAGAGTCGCTCGACCGCTTCCATCCATGGGTATTCTCCGGAGCCATAGCAACCCTTCCCGATGACCTTGAAGAAGGTGACATTGTTTCCGTCAGATCCGGCGATGGCCGTACGATAGGCGTAGGTCACTACCAGATAGGCAGCATAGCCGTGAGAATGCTCGACTTCGGAATGACCGATATCAACAAGGATTTCTATGTCTCCAGACTCGGACAGGCACTGAAACTACGCAAAGCCTTAGGACTGGAGCGACCTGACAACAACGCCTACCGCCTGGTTCACGGCGAGGGAGACTTTCTGCCGGGCCTCGTAGTCGACATCTATGGCGACACAGCTGTAGTACAGGCCCACAGCCCCGGTATGCATTATGCACGCAACATCATAGCCGGGGCACTTGTTGATCTCGACGGTCTCGGTATCAGGAATGTGTACTACAAATCGGAGACCACCCTGCCATATAAGGCCCACCTCGACCCACAGAACACCTACCTCATAGGTAAAGCAGATACCGACGTAGCTCTGGAGAACGGACTGAAATTTCATGTAGACTGGCTCCGGGGACAGAAAACGGGCTTCTTTGTCGACCAGCGTGACAACCGCTCTCTGTTAGAAAATTTCGCTGCCGGACGACGCGTTCTGAACATGTTCTGCTACACTGGAGGCTTCTCGGTATACGCCATGAGAGGCGGAGCCATTAAGGTTGAATCCGTCGACTCCTCGGAGAAAGCGATCTCGCTCACCGATGCCAATATAGCTCTCAACTATCCGGACGACCCACGTCACCACTCCACCGCAATCGATGCCTTCAGATACCTTGACGAGATTGAGAGCGGAGCATATGACCTTATAATACTCGATCCGCCGGCCTTCGCCAAACACCGTTCAGCGCTTGGCAACGCCCTGCGCGGCTACCAGCGGCTCAACGGCAAAGCTTTCGAAAAGATTGCTCCCGGAGGAATACTGTTCACGTTCTCATGCTCACAGGCTGTAAGCAAAGAGCAGTTCAGACTGGCCGTATTCACCGCCGCCGCCCGATCACGCCGCCGTGTGCGGATCCTTCACCAGCTCACCCAGCCGGCCGACCATCCGGTAAACATATATCACCCCGAAGGAGAATATCTCAAAGGGCTTATACTGTATGTCGAATAGATATAAACCAACACTTCTTTAACATCATATGTCTAAATTAACTGCCATGGCCACCTGTGTTGCTATCACAGCGGCTCTTACCGCCTGCCGCGGAAAAGTCGACGATACGTTCGACTACCATGCCGACCGCTTCGAGGATATCGAAGTACTGCGTTACAAAGTCCCCGAATTTGAGAATCTATCGCTTGACCGGAAGAAACTCATCTACCATCTCACCGAGGCTGCCATCGCAGGCCGCGACATACTGTGGGATCAGAACTGCAAGTACAATCTAAGCACACGACGTCTTCTCGAAGACGTGTACACCGGTTATAAAGGAGATCGCGAGGATCCGGAATTCAAGGCTTTCGAGACATACCTGAAACAGGTATGGTTTGCCAACGGTCTTCACCATCACTACTCAATGGACAAATTCTCGCCCAAGTTCTCGCAGACATGGTTCGAAAGCCAGGTTCAGGCTCTGCCGCTCAACCTCAGGAACGGTCTTGACACCGATATCATATACCGGTACATCTTCGATCCCTCATTCATGGCCAAACGGGTTAATCAGGCTGCCGGAGAGGATCTTATCGTCACCTCCGCGATGAACATGTATGACAACGTCACTCAGGAACAGGTAGAAAAATACTATGCGGGAATCAAAGACACGACCGATCTCACACCAGTATCATACGGACTCAACACCCAGGTAACAACCGATGCTGACGGCAATGTTATCGAAAAGCAATACCGCGTCGGAGGGCTGTACAGCAATGCTATCGAACGGATCGTCGAACACCTCGGCGAGGCCGCCAGATATGCCGAGAACGACATACAGCGCACCTCGATAGAACAGCTCATGGATTACTACCGTACCGGTGATCTGCGCAAGTTTGACGAATACTCGATCACATGGGCCGGAGATACCGCGTCACACGTGGATTTCATAAACGGCTTCATCGAGAGTTACGGCGATCCGCTTGGCATGACCGGATCATGGGAATCGATTGTCAACTTCAGGAACAGCGAGGCTTCGGAACGCACCGAAACCCTGTCGGCCAACGCCCAATGGTTTGAAGACAATTCACCGGTCGATCCGAAATTCCGCAAACCACACGTCAAGGGAGTATCGGCCAAGGTAATAACCGCCGCCATACTGGCCGGCGACGCCTACCCTGCCACACCGATCGGAATCAACCTGCCGAACGCAAACTGGATACGTGCCTCTCACGGTTCCAAGTCGGTAACCATCGAGAATATCACCCAGGCCTATGATGCCGCCTCTCACGGCAACGGCTTCAACGAGGAGTTTGTTCCTGATGCCGACACGCGCAGACTGCTCGACGACTACCTTTTCATAACCGACAATCTGCACACCGACCTGCACGAATGTCTCGGTCACGGTTCGGGACGTATACTCCCGGGGGTAGATCCCGACGCCATGAAGGCCCACGGCTCAACCATCGAGGAAACACGCGCAGATCTCTTTGCCCTGTACTATCTGGCCGACCCGAAGCTCATCGAACTGGGTCTGCTTGACAACCCGGAAGCTTACAAAGCCGAATATTACAAATATATGCTTAACGGCCTGATGACACAGCTGCAGCGCATCGAACCGGGCAAGGACATCGAGGAGGCACACATGCGTAACCGCGCCCTCATATCACGCTGGGCACTGGAAAAAGGTGCTGACGACAATGTCGCCTCTCTGGAGAAACACGACGGCAAAACCTATCTCGTGATCAACGATTACGGGAAACTGCGCCAGCTGTTCGGACAACTTCTCGGCGAAATACAGCGCATCACGAGCGAGGGTGACTACGAGGCAGGAGCCGCACTTGTAGAGCAGTATGCCGTCAAGGTTGATCCCGAACTGCACCGCGAGATACTCGACCGTTACTCCACTCTCGATATCGCGCCCTACAAAGGATTCGTAAATCCGGTATATACTGCGGTAACAGACAGCGACGGCAATATCACAGACGTCACAATAGATTATACAGAAGGCTATACCGACCAGATGCTACGCTATTCACGCGACTATAACTATCTGAAATAAATCACTTTCAATAATACATAAAAACCTAATCACCATGGTACAACCTATCTTCTGGATAGTACCCGTCGCCTCGGTCATAGCGTTGCTTCTTGCCTGGTTCTTCTACCGCGGCATGAAGAAAGAGAGCGAGGGTACCGACCTAATGAAAAAGATTGCCGGTCATGTGCGCAAGGGCGCCATGTCCTATTTGAAACAGCAGTACAAGATCGTAGGCATAGTTTTCGCCTGCCTCGTGGTACTATTCGGCGTAATGGCTTACTTCAACCTTCAGAACCCCTGGGTTCCTATCGCGTTTCTCACCGGTGGTTTCTTTTCGGGACTGGCCGGCTTTCTGGGAATGAAGACAGCCACACACGCATCTGCCCGCACGGCTAACGCAGCCCGCGAGTCACTGAACCACGGCCTTCGTGTCGCCTTCCGCTCAGGAGCTGTCATGGGTCTTGTAGTAGTAGGTCTCGGACTTCTTGACATCTCTTTCTGGTACATCCTGCTCAACTATGTTGAGACCGGACTTGAGGGAACAGCCAAACTGTGCTTCATCACAACCACAATGCTTACTTTCGGCATGGGTGCGTCGACACAGGCTCTGTTTGCACGCGTAGGCGGCGGCATATACACAAAAGCCGCCGACGTAGGCGCTGACCTCGTTGGCAAAGTTGAAGCCGGCATTCCCGAGGATGACCCGCGTAACCCCGCCACCATCGCCGACAACGTCGGTGACAACGTCGGTGACGTAGCGGGCATGGGAGCCGACCTCTACGAAAGCTACTGCGGCTCCATTCTGGCTACCGCCGCACTCGGTGCCGCAGCCTACATGACAACAGGCGATACCGACATGCAGTTCAAGGCTGTCGTAGCCCCTATGCTCATAGCAGCCGTAGGCATCATCCTGTCTATCATAGGCATCTTTGCCGTCAAGACAAACGAGAACGCCTCGATGAAGAACCTGCTCAACTCGCTGGCTGTAGGAACAAATCTCAGTTCCGTACTCATTGTAGGCGCGACATTCGGCATACTCTACTGGCTCGGAATAGCCAACTGGGTAAACCTGTCGCTGGCCGTAGTCGTAGGTCTTCTCGTAGGCATAGTCATAGGACGCGCCACTGAGTACTACACATCCCAGTCATACAAACCGACACAGCGCCTCTCGAAGAGCGGCGAGACAGGCCCGGCCACAGTTATCATCTCGGGCATAGGCCTTGGCATGGTATCGACAGCAATTCCCGTGATATCAGTCGTTCTCGGCATAATACTCTCCTACGGTCTTGCCGCCAACTGGGTTATGGGTGACGTGAGCCACGGGCTGTATGGCATAGGCATAGCCGCCGTAGGCATGCTCTCGACACTCGGAATAACACTGGCCACCGACGCCTACGGCCCCATCGCCGACAATGCCGGCGGAAACGCCGAGATGGCCGGCCTGGGCAAGGAAGTACGCAGACGCACCGACGCGCTCGATTCGCTGGGCAACACCACCGCCGCCACCGGCAAGGGATTCGCCATCGGTTCGGCTGCTCTCACCGGACTCGCACTGCTCGCCAGCTACATAGAAGAGATACGCATAGGTCTGGAACGTGTAGGTACAGGTGTACTGCAGCTCGGAACCACCATAGGACCCGACGGTCAGGAGATAGCCATAACCAAAGCGCTTCACGAGGCCACTTTCACCGACTTTATGAATTACTATCACGTTGATCTCATGAATCCGATGGTATTGTCAGGCATGTTCATCGGAGCCATGATGGCATTCCTGTTCTGCGGTCTGACAATGAACGCTGTAGGACGCGCCGCCGCCCACATGGTCGACGAGGTACGCCGCCAGTTCCGTGAGATCAAGGGAATTCTCACCGGCGAGGGAGAGCCCGACTATGCCCGTTGCGTACAGATATCGACCAAGGGAGCACAGCGTGAGATGGTGTTCCCGTCTATCCTGGCCATCATCGCACCGATCGTGACCGGTCTGGTATTCGGTGTTCCAGGTGTCATCGGTCTGCTCATAGGAGGTCTCTCGGCCGGCTTCGTGCTCGCCGTGTTCATGGCCAACGCAGGCGGTGCATGGGACAACGCCAAGAAATATGTCGAGGAAGGCAACTTCGGCGGTAAAGGCAGTGAGGTACACAAAGCGACTGTCGTAGGCGACACCGTAGGCGATCCATTCAAGGACACATCCGGCCCCAGCCTGAATATCCTCATCAAGCTCATGTCAATGGTCGCCATTGTCATGGCCGGGCTGACAGTAACCTGGAGCCTGCTGTAAACTCAGGATTATATATACCATAGACAATCGGGATTGTAGTTGAATTACCACAATCCCGATTGTTCTTTTTGTGTCATATTGATCTATGAACCCGACCAGGCTTCATAAGTCGACACAAAAAAATCCGGGCTCCTCATTAACAGAACCCGGAAGAATCAGAGTGTGTTTGAATTTAACTCAAGATATATTTGAAATGATTCTTTTCCTCTCGATTGATTTTCATGTGTTAAATTCAAACACACTCTTAATATTTATCGCAGTTGATTATAAGCCGTAAACAGCCAGATGTCCGCAATCCCAGTAAGCCTCAGTAACCGCCATAGTTCCTGAGAGAATCTTACCCCAACCCTGAACGACACTGAAGCGTACTTTAGAGAACTCAAACGATGATGTAAACACACCTACCGGAGCATAATGAGTTACAGGATCGACCTTTTCGTTAAGGCCCGTAACTTCATCACCAAGCTGTACCCACTGACCGGAGCTGTTCATAGCGTATATCTTAACTATCTTTGGGAAGCAACTGCTTCTGTTACCGCCACGCAGGGCGATCTCGAAAGCTATATTCCGGACATTCTTCTCCAGATCTATATCTACATACGAGTTATAGGTCTCATCGAAGTGATGACCGTCCCAATAGCATGTTGTGAAATAACTGTTCAGATCAGGACTGAACAACCCGGCCAGATGATCGCCATCCTTACCTTCTAAATTGTATGGGCCATTGTGGCAGCCTACAGCTCCATCGGGTGTGGAAGCCTTCTCGGGATCGACAGCGATAGGAAACGACTTGTAATTATCAGCAAACGAGGCCTGTGCGAATGATAATTCCCGGATATCCGACAAGACAAACGTGCTCACCGATCCATCCTTTAATTCTATATGCATTCCGGTTCCATAATCCTGCGCCATAACGACAGCAGTCGAGAACAACGCGATTGCGAGTATTGATATTTTTTTCATTATAATTTCTATTTATAATAAATACACCATAATTATTTACCATACACAGCCAGATGACCGCAAGACCAGTAGCCTTCGTTAACACCAAGGGTGCCCGCCAGGACTTTTCCGCGACCCTGAACAACACTGAAGCGCACTTTTGAGAACTCAGACGATGATATAAACGGACCTACAAGGGCATACTTTGTTTCCTGGTCAATTGCATCATTAAGACCGGTCTTCTCACCGATAAAAACCCATTCGCTTTCCTTGTCATCATATACATAGACTTTGACCCACTTGGGGAACGTACCTCCCCACCAGTCTAAATTCTTTGCACGCGGGCATATATCAAAGGCTATAGTACTGATTTTCTCCGGCAATTCTATATCAACATACGAGTTATAGGTCTCATCATAGTGGTGACCGTTGAAGTAGCAGGAGTGGAAATATCTGTCGGCATTGGAATCAAACAGTCCTTCGAGACCGTAACCGTCGGTACCTTTCTCTCCTGCATTATTCAGACATTCATCATTGGCATCGTCAGGGGTAAAAGCCTTTGCAGGATCTATTTCAATCTGATACTGTCTGTAGACATCGACGAATGATAAATCACTGAACGTTATTTTATTGATATTGCTAAGAGTAAAAGTTTTAACGGATTCATCATTAAGTTTTACATTCAGCGCGGTTGCTGAATCCTGCGCCATTACAGCAACCGTCGAGAGCAAAGAGACAAGGAGTAATGATATTTTTTTCATATTGACTTGTGTTTAACGGATATATTTAACGGTCTTGTTATTGGCTCTTATCACATAGACACCTGATGCCAGAGAATTCAAGTCAAGCGAGACTTTACCGACACCCTCGCCCTGCATGACACAGACACCACCTATGCTGTACACCGCCACTTTCAAGGGATCACTGTTACCTGAAGTGACACTGATAGCACAGCCATTGACAGTGATGGAAATCCCATCGTCAAACACTCGGTTTATGGCCTCGCCTGAATTGCCCTCCAGATCAAACGTAATGTTCTCGAGAGTGAGAACATCGATCTGCTCCATCGGCATATTATCGGCCGACGTAAAGTTCATAGAGTTTCCGGTAAACGATATACTGCCGATCGACTTAACGGCGATTTCAGTCGTTTTTCCATTGGTACTTCTGAGCACCATCTTCGGACCTGCACTGTCAGCATTAGCCTGCATACCGGACGCTACCGCAAATGCGACTGCAATTACAAAGTAAAAATGCCTCATTCTAAATTGATTTA
This sequence comes from uncultured Muribaculaceae bacterium, assembly GCA_910584665.1. Classification (GTDB taxonomy): domain Bacteria; phylum Bacteroidota; class Bacteroidia; order Bacteroidales; family Muribaculaceae; genus JAAVFS01. Next base: position 51,855 of record CAJUBL010000004.1, read on the forward strand.
AAGTTATTAAAAATAATGAAAATTTGATTTCACGAAAATAGTGCCTGACCTAAAAACATATGCACCTTTCAGTACAAAAAATGTACGTTTTTGTACATAGCCGCCCTATACATGTTATTTCTCACATTTATAATTATACAGATACCATAACAGTACGGATACTCAGAGCCGGTCCGACAATGGGACAGGCATCCGCACTATTATAGTTAAAAAATGTAAATCCGATGAAATATCATGTTTTTGATGTAATTTTGAATATTATTAAACGTAACCCTACCTTATAAAACCATGAACGCAACCGACTACACTCTGCATCGTAATCAGGTGGTAAAATGGCTGGAGAAAGACCCGTCGACATTCACACGCGAGGATATCGTAAACTACATTGTAAACAACGATATCACAATGGTCAATTTCATGTATCCGGCTGCCGACGGACGATTGAAGACACTCAACTTCGAGATAAACGACATCGACTACCTCAACACCATACTAACTATGGGCGAACGCGTGGACGGATCGAGTCTCTTCAGACACATAGAGGCCGGCAACAGCGACCTGTACGTTATCCCCCGCTACCCGACTGCTTTCGAGGACCCGTTCTCGACCGAACCGGCACTGAACATGCTATGTACTTTCTTTGACAAGAGCGGCAGAATACTCGACTCGGTACCCAACGCGACCCTTGACAAAGCCTGCCGGGAATTTACCGAAGTGACCGGACTCGAGTTCCACGCCATGGGCGAACTTGAATACTATGTCATAGGCGATGCCGAGGAGCATTTCCCGGCAACCGATCAGCGCAACTACCACGAGTCGGAACCGTTTGCCAAGTTCAACGATTTCAGAGTCAGATGTATGGATACAATAGCACGTTGCGGAGGCCAGATAAAGTACGGACACAGTGAGGTTGGTAATTTCACTCTTGACGGGAAAATATACGAACAGAACGAGATCGAATTCCTGCCGGTCGACGCACGTCAGGCCGCCGACCAGCTGGTAATAGCCAAATGGGTGATACGCAACATGGCCCGTCGAGAAGGTCTCGACGTCACTTTCGCGCCAAAGATCACCACAGGCAAAGCCGGATCGGGACTCCACATACACATGCGTCTTATGCGTGACGGCCGTAACGTAATGCTTGACGACAACCTGCAGCTTAGCGACGATGCACGGCGTCTTATTGCCGGCATGATGGAACTCGCGCCCTCGATAACGGCATTCGGCAATGCCAATCCAACCTCCTACTTCAGGCTTGTACCCCACCAGGAAGCACCAACTAACGTATGCTGGGGCGACCGCAACCGTTCGGTACTCGTCCGCGTACCATTGGGCTGGAACACCCGTGAGGATATGAGCGCGATAGCCAATCCCCAGCAATCGCCGACAACAGTCGATCCCACAACAAAGCAGACCGTCGAGATTCGTTCGGCCGACTGCTCGGCCGATGTCTACCAGCTCATAGCCGCACTGGCTGTAGCCGCACGTCACGGATTCGAGATGCCAGACGCACTCAGGGTGGCTTCCGACACATATGTCGATGTCAACATCCACGACGCCGCTCACGCCGACCGTCTTGCCACACTTGCCACACTGCCGGTAAACTGTGCCGACTCTGCATCCCGTCTGGAACAGCAACGTGACATATATGAAAGCAAAGGAGTATTCTCGCCTGCCATGATCGACAGTGTGATAACACGCCTGCGCGGATACCACGACGAAAACCTCGCGGCAGAAGCCAAAGCCGATCCCGCACTGATGGCTTCGCTTGTGAAAGAATACTTCTATTGCGGATGAACAGACTGCTGACCGCCATACTTGTGTTGATGCCGTTGCTCGCAACGGCACAGGGCCATGACAAAGAAAAAAACAAGGTTCCGCCGGTCATACACCCTCAGATAGGCGAGAGTGTGACGTCAGCCGACGGAACCTTCACCATCACCCTCGTATCACGTAAACAGAACTACGACTGGAGCAATGGATCAGAACGTGATCCCGACATAGTATCGCCGAAGAGTGTGAATATCTCGCCCGACGGCAAGCGATACTATATAAACTCGCTCGAAGGATCGAAAACGGTATGTTACAACGCAACGACAGGTAAAAAGATATCAACGGTATCACATAACATAACCCGACGGCACCGTAACCTGTGGACCGGGGCCGACGATATATATCCTTTTGACACTGTATACAGTCAGCCACGCATATTCACCGGCAAACCGGTAGAGGGAGCGTTCAGCCACTGCGGCCGATACCTGTGGATCCCATACTATCGCCGGTCATATGATCTCAACGCCCAGGATCCGTCAGCCATTGCCGTCATCGACACACGTGGAGACTCGATAGTCCGAATTATGGACACCGGCCCATTGCCGAAAATGATAAAGGCATCACCTGACGGAAGGTATATGGCTGTATCACATTGGGGTAACAACACCGTAGGAATTATCGACATTACCTCCGATTCACCCGCCGGCTGGCGGCAGTTACCATATCACACAGTTGATTATAAGATGAAATTGAATTTCAGCCGCACAGAACCGGTAAATCGCGATACAGGCTCCGGTAATGCTCTGCGCGGCACTGTCTTCACACCGTGCGGACGATATCTGCTGGTGGGATGCATGGGAGGCATAGGCGGTATCGCGGTCATCGACATGGACTCAAACAAATACAAGGGTAAGATCACAGGAATGATGCCCAACATACGGCATCTTGACATAAGCCGCGACGGATATCTCTATCTCAGCATCAACAAGGGAGGTTACCTGCAGCGTATCAGTCTCGACTCCATCTACAGCAATATCAGACGGATGGACGGCAAACCCCATAAGGTGACAGGCTGGCAGAACTGCAAGGTCGGAGCAGGCGCGAGGACAGTATGCCTGTCACCGGACGGCATGATAGCCTACGTGGCTTGCAATACAGTCAGCAAACTCTATGCTGTCGATACATCAACGATGACAGTGATGGCCAGCATAGATGCCGACAGTTACCCTGTCGGACTCGACATCAGTCCCGACGGCCACACCGTAATAGTGACATCACAGGGACGGCCGGGTGCAAAAATGTCAGGCAACGCCATAGACATTTACAGCATTGAACAGCAACATTGAAAATATTACAGGCATATCGGATATTCAGAGCCGGTCTTAACTGCCTCTGAACACACAATCAGCCAGATAGATCGGATCACCTACGGTTTGTATAGGTTATAGTTCCGTTCATGACACGTACCGGAGCGCCGTTTACCGTAGCGCGTACAGGCGCCTGGGCCGGCGACAGCGTAAACCTGTAGCGAGGCTGTCCGTTGACATCGACACGCAGATCTCTTCCATGACGGGTAGTCATAAGGTTAAGTTTGGCAAGAGACGAAAACATCACCTTATCATCTCGCTTGAGCGAACTGCCGTGATTGATGAAAATATCTCCTCTGGCAGGATCACTACCCTTGGGATAGGTTACAGCCAGAATATATGCATCGGTCGACCATCCGTCAGCCTCGATCCATGAATTGAGGTGCATCAGACGTCCGTCGGCAAGCTGGTTGATATATACATCGGTAACGGTATCGCCATCAATGACACGCACACCGATCCAGTCCTTACCCTCCCTGCGCTCTGTGACAGGGATCTCCTTCTGGTCCGGAGTATTTTTAAGCAGTATAGCGTTCACCCCCTTTATACGGTCAAAAGTACCGGGAAGTTTCAGTGAGTAATAATCTTCCGTATCCTTAAGATCCTCTGTCGGACCCTTCAGTACATCCCAATACAACATCTCGGGATAATCATGCACAAAGCCTGACGGAGCCAGCGGCTGGGGATACAGAGCGCGAAGAACTACCGATGCGCCATCTTTGGTGATCTCCAGATCTCCGCCACGCTTCTTCACTTCACCACCCGGATGCCATAACCACTCCCACGCCCCGGGACGATGTGAATGCAGGTCATCGATAACCAGTATGGTGTTGCCAATCCATAGAAAAGATCGTATGTTACGGTCAAGCAGATGGCTCATGGGACCTGTACCGTCAGCGACAATATACTTCAGACGATCACCGCCATCAAGCATATTGCCCACATGCCCTGGAAGAGATGAACCGTGATACTGCTGGTAGCGTGGTTGTCCCTCACCGTCAAACTTTACCACGTTATGGGCATCGCTCTGGAAAAAATAATTACGGTACTCCGGCTTCCCGTACGAACAGTTGCCGGCATCCTTGATAATATCCACTCCCTTGTGAAACAATATGAACGAATTGGCATCGGCATGGGCATGATTCCACGTCATTCCGCTCTTGACAACAAGCATCGTGGCATCCCTATTCCACGAATCACGCATTGTGGCCCATCCGAAGTCGCTCCACTGTTTGCTCAAAGGCAGACCGGGTGTTGACGGAGCCTTGTCAAGCGACGGTGTATATAGAAATCCCATTGGAAAAGTAACCGGCATACCCTCACGGTGCTGTCCGGGCTCGATAAGAGTCGCATACCACAGCGTGGCCGGATTCTCCACCCCCATAGCATAACTCAATATCATCGAGCCCTCACCGGTGACATTCTTATGGCTGTCCCCAAGATTGATGCTATGCAACTGACCGGTACGCGGATAAGCCACATGGCAGAAAAAATCCGGAAGAAGTTTCATCTGCGGTATCTCCTCCAGTTTATCGCCCGGATGGGAATTAAGCCATGCCAGACGCAGGAGCAAAGCCTCGGTAATACCAAAACTGGCGTAATTGATAGACTCGTACATGCCGCCATCGCGGTCAAACGTGCGGGGCTTTGTCTGCATCATGTCACCGGCGAAGTCGAACCACTCAGGCAACGCCTCCACCGCCAGCCGTGCCAGCCGTGCCGACTCGGGATGTTCATTGCTGATGGAAAGAGCAAGCAGACCGCCCATACCCACGCACGAGGTCCACCAGTTGTGACCCATTGAATTGAGCGAATGTATACGCGTGGAATCATCGAGCCAGTCGCCAAGGAGCGGCTCCACACACAGACGGTAAAACTCACGGGCAAGATCCGAACGTTCTGCCGGAGTAAGATCATTGTAGACCGCATCGTAAGCAACAGCCATCTGGAAAGAGCGGTGAGCCATTTGCAATTCACTACGCCACTGCGGATTACGCTGCATCATCTCCGCATTGGCCCACGACTTTACTTTAGCGATATTCCTGAGCATGGACTTGAGCTTGTCACTATACCGCCGGTCTCCGGTGAGCTGATAGGCAAGTGCCATGTACTCCATCTTCATGATGTCATTACGACCGAGCTGATCTTCGGCTGTATCGAGAATAGATTGCATTGCACGTGCTCTTGTACTGTCACGTTCAGCCACTCTTGCCGTAGCCTCAACGCGCTGGGGAGTGAACAAAAGCGAGGGATGCTTGATGGCAGCCGTAACCGACAGGGCCGCGAGCATCATGGTCAATGATATTATTGCATATTTCATAATCGTCGGTTATTTGAAAATTACGTTATCGACATGTTCGCCCACATATATACGGGCCATATCGCTGGTCTTGTACCACCCGGGCTTGCCGGGCATATCGTCGCTATAGCGCACGCCGTTAATCACAAGATTGTCAAATGTCACATTCCTGACGCGACGGTTCTCGTCATACCCCAGAATGAGCGAAATCTCCGCATTGTCACCATTGTAGGTGATATCCTTGAAAGTCACGTTCTCAATACCACGTCCCGGGGCACCACAGTATTTCTTATTCCAGCACAGACGCATGCTCAGCAACCGGCCCTGCCTGATATTCTCGATACGTATGTTCTCGAATGTCACATTCTTAACCAGATTATTATCACCGACATCGATCGACATCACACCCTGATAATCAAGCTGCATTTCCTTCTCGTCTAGGACATCGATATTACGGTACAGCAGATTCACTGCCGAATCGGGTTGCTCTACATTGCCATGAAGACCGATCTCAATGACATGAGCGACATCGGCCCACAGAGTAGAGTTTTCCATCCTGATATTGCGGGCACTGCCATTAAAATCCTTACGGGTACAGTAGACGGTAGTACAGTCATCGCTTGTGCGGGCGAAAACATTGTCATAACTTACATTACCCGATGCGAACACATTGAACCCGTCGCCCCAGCCATAATAGCTTATAACCTTCACATTGTTGATCTTCACCGAGTCACTGCCGCCTACAGGGAGTTGGGTTGTCATAATACCGTCGATCTCGACATTTCTGGAATTACGGACATATATTCCGGCTGTACGGGAAGGATATACGACTCCTCGTCCCCATATCCTCACGTTGCTGACCGTATCTACATTTATAACGCCATCGATATATGCGCCTCCTGCTATGCACACACGCTGATTATCCCGGACCTTAAGGGGTTCCGGCAAACGGTGGTAGCCCGGAGCAAAATACAGGAAGTTTCTGTCCTTGCGCAGTTTCCTGAGTTCCCGGCCGACAGGAATATCGGTCTGAATAGCTCCGGCAAAAAGCTGGATATTATCGAATATATCTCCATTGACCTCGACCGAGAGATTTTCCGGCTTGTCAAGAGTAAACACGAACACACTGTCATTCAAAGATTTCACCTCAATGCCACGAGCCAACGGACGTACACGGGCCGATTCGATAACACGTCCGCGAGCCGTAACCTTTACCTCGACACTTCCATCAAAGTCAAAAATGGCCATTGAAGAATTCCTGACCGAATGCTTTCCGCCGACAGTCTCGTCAACCCTGACATTATATAACCCTACAGGCGACCACTCCGCACCGGAAACACCGGCGTCCCTTACCTCAAGTCCGAACGAACGGTTGACCGGAGCCTCAGAAGGAACCGGATATATCACAACCCGCCCCGACATACAGAAAGCCAGACAAAAAAGCAAAGCAACACAAAACAGTTTATTCATATTCATAAAATATACAAAGCGTTATATCTGATAATACGCATTCAGTTACAAATATACTCATAATATCCGACGAAAAGAATAGCGAAAGTCATGCGAAGCATGGTTCATGGTGGCGAAGCCAATTCTTTGAGTCAAATATACGGATAAGTCGAGAGCAAATCAAAATTTATTTTGAATTTGCCGAGCGTGAGTATATGAGACGAAGTCAAATATACGAAGAATATTCGACAAAACATAATAGCAATTACCGGACGCAGAGCCACGTAATGATCTGTGAAAAATATTTATTTTTAGTTTTTTTTGTCTCTCCGAAATTCATTTTTCAAAGATTTTTCGCTATCTTTGACAGCCGTTTATGAAAACGACAACACACATCCCGTCAACCTAAAACACCTCTATATCATGGAACAAACCCTTGTTCTCATCAAGCCATCCGGCATAATACGCTGTCTCGCAGGGGATATTATATCCCGTTTCCAGCATAAGGGTCTCATCATCGCAGGTCTTAAAATGATGCAGCTCGATGAGTCGGTCCTACGTGAGCACTATGCCCACCTCGTTGACAGACCATTTTTTCCATCATTGCTCGATTCGATGATGCGGACACCGGTTATAGCAATGTGTATCAAAGGAGTTGACGCCGTGCAGGTGGTCAGAGACATGACCGGTGCCACCAATGGACGCAAGGCCGCCCCAGGCACCATACGCGGCGACTACAGCATGAGCGGACAGGAAAACATCATACACGCTTCAGACAGCGTTGAGAACGGTCTTATCGAGATCAGACGTTTCTTCAAGCCTGAGGAAATATTTGATTATCAGGACAACACTTTCAGATATCTTTACGCTCCCGACGAGAAATAAAACCACCTCAGTCTCACAACAAGTAATTAACTGCACTTCAATACAATCAGTTTTTCTCCGTTTTTTAACCGATCTCTCTTTATTTTGTATTCAAAAACATAATGAATTCAGCCAATCGATTTATATTAACGACTTTAATAGCCATGGGACTGGGGCTGAGTGTTGACGCTCAGACATCCAGCTATCGTGTACCGGCAGAGCACACCCAGGCCCATCGCGAGATGCTGGCCTCGCAGGATCATGTGGGTTCACAGATCCGTGTCGAAGATACCCAGGCATTTATCGACAACCTTTTCAGCGAAGAGGATGAACCCGAACTCGACATCTATACCGAAGGTTGGGACTCCAAACTCGTAAACGCATATGCCAACTCGGTAGTTCCAGACACAAAAGAAATCGATGTCAGCGGATATGTGATGCCACACAGCGGTTATCTCACATCACCCTATGGCTACCGCAGGCGCTACCGCCGCATGCACAAGGGTGTTGATATAAAAGTATACATAGGCGATACCATCCGTGCCGCTTTTGACGGCAAAGTCCGCCTCACCAACTTCGAGCGCCGCGGTTATGGCAAATATGTGATCCTGCGTCACACCAACGGCCTTGAGACTGTATACGGCCATCTCTCGGAGTTCCTCGTCGAGGCCGACCAGTATGTCAGGGCCGGAGATCCTATCGCTCTGGGTGGCAATACCGGTCGTTCAACCGGACCTCACCTTCATTTCGAAACCCGTTTCATGGGATATCCCATAAATCCGTCGGCTATTTTCGACTTTGCCAACCAGACAGTACATACAGATACATATATGTTTGACAAAGAAACATATAAACTGGCCCGCAACTATGATCCGGCCGCCAACAACCAGTATGCCACCCAGTGGCGTCAGGCAAATCCACAGCCAGCCCGTCAGGTAGCTTCAAAAGCTTCGGGCAACGGTGGAAAAGGCGCTTCCACCTATACCGTACGCAAGGGAGACAGCCTGAGCAAGATCGCCTCGCGCAACGGCCTGAGCCTGCAGCGTCTTTGCCGTCTGAACGGTCTGAAGACATCAAGTAAAATCAGGATCGGTCAGAAACTTAAGCTCAGATAATATCTGACAGGAAATTCATACAGACCCTATATAAAGGAGACATCAGCGTATTCACGTATCGCTTATGTCTCTTTGTTATTTCATGACGGCAGGAATTTATTGATGACGTGGCCATAGTAGAGTCTGCGCTATACCTCGGGTCAGCAGATATGCGATAAAAGCAAGCCATAGAGCATGATTGCCGAGCAACGGAAGCAAAGTGTAATAGATGACGAAAAAAGCGACCATTGCCATGAACATAGCCTTGAGCATTCCGCGGGTGGCTGTCGCTCCGATGTATATACCATCCCATATGAATGCCGCAAAACCGGCCAGCGGGACTGTGACGGCCCATGGCAGATAGACCCCGGCGGCCTCCCTGACGTTATTGCTGTCTGTAAGTATCCCCAGGATCCATTCTCCGCCGATAAAATATATTATAGTGTAAATTATGGCCAATGCGGCTCCCCACCGCATCAGCGCCCTGACACATTGACGCAATGCGTCAATGTCGCCCTGACCTGTCAGTCTTCCTGTCAGAGCCTCTCCGGCAAACGCAAATCCGTCGATCATGTAGCTGAACAGAATAAACAGCTGCATAAGCAGAGCGTTTACGGCCAGTATTGTCTCTCCCTGTCTCGCACCTTCACGTGTGAACCATAGAGTCACCGCTATGAGGCATGCTGTGCGCAGCATGATATCCCGGTTTATAGCGAAGTAGTGCCTGAGAGCATCGAGGTCAAGGATGTCTCTGAACCGTACACGTGGCAACCTGTAATAAAGGCACATTACTGAACCGATGACTACACCGGCCCATTGGGCGGAGAGTGTCCCTATTGCCACCCCGTCAAGTTTCATGCCTGCCGTGAAAGCGAGCAACGGGCTTATGGCTATATTCACGACATTGATGGCTATTGATATTATCATGGGGCGGCGTGACGACTGCATGCCAAGGAACCAGCCCGTCAGGACATAGGTTGCCAGAACAGCCGGTGAGCCCCATATCACGATACTGAAATATCGCCGGGCCAGCGTGGCGGTTGTTTCATCAGGTTCGAGGAATAGAAGCAGACCGTCGACAATAAACCGGCTTGTCGCTATCATCACAGCCGAGACGACAGCGGCCACAAGGAGTCCGCGGTATAGTATCAGCGTCTGCTGGAGAGTGTCACCGCGTCCGGCAGCTATTGCAGTGAGTCCGCTCGAACCCATGCGCAGAAAAGCGAACAGCCAGTATAGCAGATTAAACATGCCCGCCCCTACTGCTATAGCCGCAATGTAGGTCTCGCTACCGAGATGCCCGGTGATGGCTGTATCGACAAGCCCCAGCAGCGGCGTCGTTATATTGGCTATGATCGACGGTACTGCCAGGGCAAGTATGTCACGGTTAAGTGTCTTCATTTTCGGGCGCGGCAACTGTCACTCCACAGGTAGACTATCAGCAGTATGTACATCACAAGACCAGCCACCTGAAGTGTTCCTGTGTTAAATGGCAGTGTGTAGTCAAAACCTAAAGCCGACAGTGTATTGTGAAAGAACCTGTGCATAGGCTCGTTCCATTCGAAGAAACGTGTAAGAGCAGCAAACACCCCGAAGAGAGCGCCGCCGGCTATGAGGCCTGAAGAGATAAGGGTGCCGCGGTCGCGACGAAGGCTGTTTATCTCCTCGTTTCTGGAACTGTGGGATACAAACCACGCGATAGCACCTCCCACAAGTAACGGAGTATTGAGCGATAACGGAATGAACATACCCAGACAGAATGCCAGAGAAGGAACCTTGAGCCAATTGAGCAATAAGGCCAGCACCACACCGGTGATATAGAGTATCCAGGGAGTTTCTCCGCCAGTCATCAGCGGCTCTATGACCTTAGCCATAGCGTTGGCCTGAGGGGCTACGAGAGGATCGGTATGTATATCATCGGCTGTAAAGCCGTACACATCATTCAGAACAAGTATCACGCCACCGACTGTGGCTGCCGATACGAGCGTTCCGAGGAATTTCCACTGCTCCTGCTTGCGCGGAGTCGAACCGAGCCAGTATCCGACCTTGAGGTCGGTGACAAAACCGCCAGCCATGGAAAGCGCAGTACACACGACCCCACCTATTACCATCGAAGCAACAATGCCCGACGGACCGTTAAGGCCTATGGCCACAAAGATTGCCGATGCGATAATCAGCGTCATAAGAGTCATGCCGGACACCGGATTGGAGCCCACGATAGCGATGGCATTGGCAGCCACGGTCGTAAACAGAAAAGCGATCACTGTAACCACGACCCAGGCGACCACTGCCTGCCACCAGCAATTGATAACACCGGTCATGAAGAACACGAGCACAGCGACGAGAGTTATGGCGATAAAGAAGACTATGTGTTTCATTGATATGTCAAGCTGCCATCTCACCGGTTTTGCGGCAGAGGCCGATCCTGACCGGAACTCGCGTCCGGCGAGGCCCACAGCCTGCCTGATGATAGGCCAAGACTTGATTATACCGATAATGCCCGACATAGCTATACCGCCGATGCCTATCATACGTGCATAGTTGGCGAAGATCGCATCCGGAGCCATGGCGGCTATGGTCTCGTTTCCGTAAGTTCCCATCAGCGGGATAAGCACCCACCATACGAACAGAGAGCCGGCTGTGATTATGAATGCATATTTCAGGCCTATTATATAACCGAGACCAAGAACGGCGGCTCCGGTGTTACAGCTCAGCACCATTCGGGACTTGGCGGCGATAGCCTCACCCCACTGGGTGGCAGTAGTAGAGATTGTTCCGGCCCACCAGCCGAAAGTCTCGACAATATAATCATAGAGTCCACCTATAAGCGAAGCGATGACAAGCGTCCTGGCCTGCCCCTTGTTGGCACTCGACTGGCCGCTGGCCAGCACCTGGGTAGTAGCAGTCGCCTCCGGGAACGGGTATTTGCCATGCATGTCTTTCACAAAATACTTGCGGAACGGAATGAAAAACAATATACCAAGCACTCCGCCGAGGAGGGAACTGATAAATATCTGGAAGAAATTGACCGAGATCTCCGGATGGGTCGCCTGCAGAATGTAGAGAGCGGGAAGGGTAAAGATCGCTCCGGCCACAATCACACCCGAACAGGATCCTATCGACTGGATGATAACGTTCTGGCCGAGTGGATTCTTCTTGCCCAGAGCACCGGACAGCCCCACAGCAATAATGGAAATAGGTATAGCCGCTTCGAACACCTGGCCGACCTTGAGACCGAGATATGCAGCCGCCGCGCTGAACACCACAGCAAGCACGAGCCCCATAGTGACCGAATAAGGGGTGACCTCACGGTATTCGCGGACAGGATGCATGACAGGACGATAGTGTTCGTCAGCGGCAAGTTCTTTAAACGCATTCTCGGGAAGCTGGACGGGGTCGGCATCGGCATAGAGCTCCGGCCGTTCTTCAGGTCTCTTACTCATAATTAATGTAGGTATTTAATCTGTTTCGGAGAAAGTTCGGTTAAGTGCGGACATACTCCTGTAATATCAGTTCTGTGAAGCTGTCGGTCTCGTCAGTATATCGTAAGAATCGACGACGATCGAAGTCTCACGACGCGCTATCGCATTGCGGTCAGTCCATTCACGTGTACGCAGTTTCCCCTCAATGTAGAGCTTAGTACCCTTAGTGAAGTAACGCTCGGCGGCAAGAGCGGCATCATCCCACATTACAATCGTGTGCCACTCGGTACGTTCCGGAATCTCAGCACCGTTGGGAAGACGCCGTGGCGGTTCGTTTGTGGCGAGCCTGAAACGTGCCACCGGGCGTTTGTCGGCATACCTTATTTCGGGTATAGTACCGACGTTGCCTACAAGTATTACTTTATTTACCATAGTTAGGAAAAATTTATCTGACCCGCAGTTTATCACCGGGATGTATCTTCGACTTTGAGGTGAGTCCGTTGAGTTTCAGTATACGTGCGGTTGTAGTTCCGTATTTCTTTGCGATCCTGGCAGGACTTTCTCCCTTGCGTACGGTGTGATAGACGGGCTGGCTGCTCTTCCTGGGAGCAGGTTTTACAGCCTCCTTCCCGGGCTCCGGCTCGCTTACAGTCTCCCCGGTTACGGTATGGCCGGCCTCCGCCTCTATAACAGACTGACAGTTATCCGACTGCGCGGCGGCCTGTGCCGTTGCGATCATAATGCTGTCATTCTCACTGTCGGCATGAATGGAATCCGTATCTACCGCTATATCCGGAATGTCGACGTGAGTTTCACCGCCATGGATACTGTCCTGTATCATCGACCCGTCGGCAGTAGCTTCGGTCACATCAATCTCTTTAGGCTTGGGAGTGCGTTCTACGATAACGATCTTAAGTGTGCGCCCGCGTTTGGCGCTTTTTACCTTGTTGGTCTTCTTTATGGAGTTTACAGTCACCCCATATTTGCGTGCTATTGACGACAATGTCTCTCCACGTTTTACCTTATGATATTTGGTGGTCTCTGTAACAAGATAGTCACCATCCTCACGCGTCACCGAAGTACCGGTGGACGGTTCCACCACCGAACGGCGGGCATATTTCGCCGCATCATGTGCCACGATGGAATCCTCACTCATAATATAGCTGTAGATCTGGTAACTGGGGAGTACGAGCGGATAAGGTTTTATATCACCCGGAATATAATCCTTGCGATACTGGGGATTAAGTATGCGTATCTCTTCTACCGGTATCTTAAGCACATCTGAGATCTGCTGGAAATGAACGCGCTTCTTGACATGGACCGAGTCTGTCACGATAGGCCTGCGGGCTACGGCCGGCTTGATTCCATGCTCGTTATAATAGGTCATGACATAGTTGGCGGCTATGAAGGCCGGAACGTATCCGCGTGTCTCACTCGGCAGGAACGGGTAGATGGCCCAGAAGTCTTTGGTGCCCTCTCCGGCGCGGCGCAGGGCTTTGTTAACGTTGCCCGGGCCACAGTTGTAGGCGGCTATGGCCAGAGACCAGTCACCGTAGATGGTGTAAAGTTCCTTAAGGTATTTTGCAGCCATCTGGGACGAGCGTACCGGGTCACGGCGCTCGTCGACCACCGAGTTGACTTCGAGTCCGAGTCCTTTTGCGGTAGGCAGCATGAACTGCCACAGACCGGTGGCTCCCACACGTGATACTGCGGTTGGATTGAGAGCCGACTCGATCACAGGGAGATATTTGAGTTCCATGGGCATTCCTTCGCTTTCAAGTGCCTCCTCAAAGATCGGGTTATAGTATATGCTCATACCCAGCATATTCTGCACCAATGACCTGCGACGCTGCGTATAGGCATTGATTATCGACCTTACAACCGAGTTGAACGGCATCTCGATCTCGACGGGCATATGCGAAAGCCGTTCGATTATGGTGGCATCTGACGTCGGTACATCCTGACTGTATTCTATGCCGGCATCAAGTACAGTATAATTCTTCAGATACCAGTTCTGCATCATGCGATGGGTATCAGTTTCAAAACTCTCGGGGAGTACGACGGTCTCATCGGTCAGCGACTGGGATAGAGACAGCACATTCTGCCCTGAAAATGTAAAAGGCAACGTTACAGCTGAAATTAATGATATGATGGTCTTTTTGAGCATTGTCTGATAAGTGGTTGAAGTTATAGATTTGCGGCACTCAGAAACTCAGGGCCCATTGAAGTCCCACACTCGGCAACTGTCCGCGGGTGTCCTGGATAAGCGCCGGCGCGACATCCACAGACAGCTGGGGAGAGATATCGAAGTGTGACAGCGATGCGTCGACATACGCATCGACCATGGCCAGCAGATAAACGCCGACCATGCATATCACACAGAGGTCACGGTTGCGTCTGAAGTAGTCTTTACGTGATTTCAGTATGTTCTTGAGCCATGTCTTGTCAAGATCCTCCTCCTTGATGTTACCGTGGAAAAAATCCATGTAGCTGCGCGTAGTCGGATCATTATCGTTGAGATCGGCATAGGCTCGCGTATAGTCGCGAAGCATGGAATTATTCCATGAGGCAGCGTATCCGAGTCCCAGATAGCCGCCTATGACAAGAGGCAGTTTCCAGAACCTGCGGTTGTAGACCTGACCGAGACCAGGACACAGAGCCGAAAGCCATACGGCACGCGTGGGATCGGGGACAAACTCCACCTCGCGGCGCACCCACTCATCGTCATCAGCGGCTCTGACCTGCAGCGTATCGGACGATGTTACTGTGAACACTCCGTCATCAAAGTCAAAATGTGACACCGACACAGCATCTCCCTCTGGTAACGGTTCGGCGACCTGTATGGTGTCCGGAATATCAGCCGGAGGGACGGAATGTGTATGAGGCACAGCTCTGACAGTATCGGCCGGAGACTGCGAAAAAACGTTAAAATTATTTGTAAGAATAAACACAGACGCTACAGCGAGTCCCCTGATCGGGTACACACGTAGCGCCTTTATTATTCCTGATATTACAGTGTCGACAAGCATCGGATTGATTGATAACAGTTTATCACTCCCGTTGCAATATCCGTCACCGTTCACTGCCGGGAGTCCTGTTGGTTTAGTGAGTCAAAGATAGTAATTAATTTGGCAAGTTCCTCTTCGTTTTTGAACGGAAATGTTATTTTTCCGCTTCCGCGTGACGAGCAGTCAAGCCTGACACGGGTGCCGAAAGTAGTGGACAGATGATCCTGCAACATGTCATAATCGTGATTCTTTGACGGACGTACGGGTGGTCCGGCAACAGATAAAGCTCCGTCACGCATCTCCTTGACAAGTTCCTCGACACGACGTACCGACAGACCTTCCCTGACAATACGGTTATAGAGACGCAGCTGGGCCTTGGGATCGTCTATAGACAGGAGCGCGCGGGCATGCCCCATGTCCACACATTTATCACGCAGACCGAGCTGTACCTCAGCGGGCAGTTTGAGTAACCTCAGGAAGTTGGCGATCGTAGCGCGTTTCTTTCCGATACGCTCGCTAAGACGTTCCTGTGTAAGGCTATACTGATCGATCAGTTTCTTGAACGTCAAGGCTATCTCAATAGCGTTGAGATCTTCGCGCTGGATGTTCTCAATAAGAGCCATCTCGGTAAGCTCGCTGTCGGTAGCGGTGCGTATATAGGCCGGGACCGACTGCAGGCCTGCAAGTCTGGCGGCACGGTAACGACGTTCTCCGGCAATAATCTGGTAGCTGTCAGGACCGGTCTTACGCAATGACAGCGGCTGTATGATACCGAGTTCACGTATGGAAACGGCAAGTTCTTCGAGCGCCTCCTTGTCAAAGGTCGACCGGGGTTGGTCCGGATTGGGGGATATATGGTTGACATCTACATCATTAATGGCCGACGAACCCATGGCAGGAGTGTCGTCCATGGAGATAAGCGAGTCAAGGCCTCGTCCCAGTGCATTGCGTTTAAGTGCCATATCTTAAATACTTAAGTAATTTCTAATTCCCCTTGTGTTTATGTTTGGAGATGATTTCTTTGGCCAGACTTATGTGGCTCGTCGCTCCACGGCTCTCGGCATCGTACAGCAGTGCCGGAAGACCATGGCTTGGAGCTTCACTCAGACGTATATTGCGTGGTATCACGGTATTGAATACCATATCACCGAAATGCCCCTTAAGCTCTTCATATATCTGGTTG
This sequence comes from uncultured Muribaculaceae bacterium, assembly GCA_910584665.1. Lineage (GTDB taxonomy): Bacteria > Bacteroidota > Bacteroidia > Bacteroidales > Muribaculaceae > JAAVFS01. The sequence continues at coordinate 68,314 of CAJUBL010000004.1, forward strand.
GCCAGACGCAGGCGTGCGTCATACATTGTCAGAAGGAAACCTTCGATCTCAAGAGACGGATTGAGTTTGGATTTGATAATACGTATTGTGTTTAACAGTTTGCTGATACCCTCAAGAGCGAAATACTCTGCCTGGACAGGAATAATCACCGAGTTGGCCGCCGTGAGAGCATTGACGGTGATGAGACCCAGTGAAGGCGAGCAGTCAATGAGTATATAGTCATACTTCGGCGATACGTCCTGGAGCAACCGCGACAGGACCCGCTCGCGTTCCGGCCTGTTGATAAGTTCAAGTTCAGCTCCGGCCAGATCTATGCGGGAACCTATGAGATCCAGTCCGTCAATACAGGTGCCCACCTGCGAACCATCGACAGGATAGTCGTCTACAAGACACTCATAGATTGACGAGGACATCGTACGGGGGTCAATGCCGTAGCCAGACGTGGCGTTAGCCTGCGGATCGGCATCGATTATAAGAACATGTTTGCCCTCCCTGGCCAGAGAGGCGGCCAGATTGATGGTAGTGGTGGTTTTACCGACACCACCCTTTTGGTTGGCAATAGCTATTATTTTTCCCATGTTGCGTGTTTTTGATAATGTTTCACGCTACAAAGTAAAGCTATCGGCACGGCATAACCTACTGTTTAATTGAGTTTCTGACTAAATTGTAGATAACTCGTCCCTATTGTTAATAACTGCGTGGAACAATACGCAGTCCTCGCTCTATAAGTTCCATAATGAAGAGCTCGCGTCACTGGGCATACGCCAGTCACCGCGCGGCGAGAGGCATACACTGCCTACCTTGGGGCCATCGGGCATGCATGACCGCTTGAACTGCTGACTGAAAAACCGACGGTTGAAGGTCCGGAGCCAGTGTCCTATTGTCTCAGCGTCAAAACGCCCGTCAAAGACTTTCTGCGCAAGCCTGAATATCTCTTTTGCCGAACGGCCGTAACGCAGTGTGTGGTACAGAAAGAAATCATGTAGTTCATAAGGTCCTACGAGATCCTCGGTCTTCTGGGTGATATTTCCTTTGTCATCGGCCGGAATGAGTTCCGGACTTATAGGTGTATCTATGACATCCAGCAGAGCTGTACGCTCTGACTCGTCGGCGGAACGTGCAGCAAACCATCTCACCAGGTATCTGACCAATGTCTTGGGTACACCGGCGTTGACTCCGTACATCGACATATGATCTCCGTTGTAGGTAGCCCAGCCGAGGGCAAGTTCCGACAGATCGCCTGTACCTATAACCATACCTTCCTCCTGATTGGCAATATCCATCAGAAGCATCGTACGCTGACGCGCCTGCGAATTCTCGTAAGTGACATCATGGACGGACGGGTCATGACCGATGTCGCTGAAATGCTGGCTGACTGAAGGCACTATCGAGATCTCGCGCACAGTGACACCGAGGGTCTTCATCATTGTCAACGCGTTACCATGAGTGCGCCCCGTGGTACCGAATCCCGGCATCGTCACTCCTATGATTCCCTTTCGGTCGAGTCCGAGTGTGTCAAAAGCCCTGGCCGTGACAAGCAGGGCGAGAGTGGAGTCAAGTCCGCCGGAAACACCGATGACCGCTGTCTTTGAATGCGTTACCGCGAGACGACGTGCCAGACCTGCAGTCTGGATATTGATTATCTCGGTGGCACGACGGTCTATATCATCATCGTCAGAAGGTACGAACGGTGTCGGAGAGTAATAATGATACAGTTCTTCCGGATCCTCGGTATACGCATCGGGAGCCTCGGCTCTGACCGACGGCATGGCGTTGTCTGAGGCACAGTCATGGAAAGTATTGAAATGCAGGCGGTCACGGTCGAGTGCCCGGATATCTATATCGGCGATGACATAATGCGACTGGCGTGTCCAGCGTTTGCTGACTGCGAGAAATGTACCGTTCTCGGCTATGATACATTTGCCGTCAAAAACAAGATCGGTGGATGATTCTCCGAATCCGGCCGAGGCATAGACATAGGCCGAAATACATCGTGCGCTCTGTCCCTTGATAAGATCGAGCAGATAATCATATTTACCTGTCAGGTCATTACTTGCGCTCAGATTTACCAATATCCGGGCTCCATTGAGTGACGCCTTTGACGACGGCGGAATAGTTGCCCACAGATCTTCGCATATCTCAGCCGAGACCCTGATTCCAGACGGAGTAGAGACAATCAGTCCGGGACCGAAAGGCACTGTGCCGAGCTGTCCGAGATCAATGGAGCCGGACACACCATGTCCCGAAGCCCACCAGCGCTTTTCGTAAAACTCGTTATATGAGGGAATATAGACCTTTGGTACCACACCGAGCACGCGACCGTCGGCAATGGCGATGGCGCAGTTGTACATTGCGCCGTCATGAACCAGCGGCGCACCCACCCACACAAGCATCCGGTTCCCGTCGGTCGATTTCACAAGCCGGCATAAAGACTCCATAGCAGAGTCAATCATAGTACTGTTGTGAAAAAGATCCCCACAGGTGTAGCCTGTGATACAAAGTTCCGGAAACACACACATATCGGCACTGCGCTCACTCAGTGTCGATATGAGATCAACGATAATTCCGGTATTATAGTCACAGTCAGCGACATTGAGTGTCGGCGACACGGCGGCGACGCGGTAGAAGTTTCTTGACATTGCGTTAGTTCATTGATTATATATGCAAAAGTAGCAACTAACCGCGACTTCACCAAATCCGGCTCCGTATACTTCAATCCGGTTCAGACCTGCTCATGCAGATCAAATCCCGCCGCCATTACAGCCTTACGGACAGCATTGCTTTCGTGCCGTCCCTCCACCTCGGCTATACCGGTCGACAGATCTACATTTACATCTGTAACGCCATCCACTGCACTGATGGCCTTAGTTACCGCCGCCTGACAGTGCGGACAGTTCATTCCTTTGATATGATATTGTACGGTCATTGAACTGAATTTTTTTGATTTATGAATATGATTCTTTACAAATGTGATTATCAATAATGTACATAGTATAACAGAACAGACAGCCGGAAAAAGCGCAGATTCCATACCCTCATGGCATGTCGCGGCGTATCCGCCTGTATCAAACCATTCTGCCGGTAACACATAATCTATCAGCAGACCGAAACCTATGGCACCAGCCACTATCGACGCGAGATATATACGTGCTGTACGATGCCCCATCTCACGGGCTATCAATGTATAGGAGGCAAAATTGGCAGCCGGCCCGGCCATAAGCAGAACCAGAGCCGTACCGGGCGACAGTCCTTTCATCACCAGAGACAGAGCGATAGGTATCGATCCGGTCGCGCACACATACATCGGTATTGCTATAAGCAGAACCGCCAGCATCGATACAACCGGAGCAGAGCCAACGGAGACAAAGAAATCAGCGGGAACATATACCGATATCAGCGCCGCTATGACGAGCCCGGCGACAAGCCAGCCTCCGATACTTCCGACCAGATCAACGAATCCGTATCGCAGGGCATTGATTAATCTGATTCCAAACGATTCTGACTGTATGTCACAGCTGTCGTCGGCACAGCTGTTATTCTCCGTGCGATTCTCATGGCTCTCGCTATGACCTACCGCGAGGCCTCCGAGCAATGACGTGACAAGAGCGGCCACAGGCCGTATAACAGCAAAGGCAGGACCAAGCAGCGACCATGTAGCGGCAATGCTGTCGACACCGGTCTGCGGCGTGGCTATTAGAAATGATGCCGACGCAGCTTTTGATGCTCCTCCGCGACGCATGGCGATGGCTGTCGGCAGAACGCCGCATGAACACAGCGGCAATGGCACCCCGAACATAGCAGCCTTGACTACCGGACGCCACCCGCGGCCT